>JAHBUY010000008.1:0-300000 GCA_019637795.1 bacterium
GCTAGCCCGGGGCCAGGAGCACCGCCCGCCTCGGAACGCTGCACGGCTCCGGCCGCGGGCGTCGGTGGTTTGCAACCCGCCGTCCGAAGCAGCACAGGTGCGGCGTCGTATGAGGTCGGAGCTGGCTCGGCTGGTCGCGGCGATCGCGCTGCTGGCGGGCGGCGGGCTGCTGCTGGTGCCGGCGGCGGCGCCGGCGCCGCCGCGGTCGTGGGAGGAGTTGATCGCGCCCTATGCCGTCGGCCAGGAGGTGACGCGCGGGTACGTGTTGTCGCCGCCGCGCCGCGGCGCCGCCCACGACGTGGTCTTCGTCGCGCGGCGTGCGGCGGGCCCGAGCGGTCCCGCCGGGCGGGTCGAGGTGCACATCGTCGACCGCGGCCAGTGGTCGGGCGTCCTGGAAACGCGCAGCTTCGGGATCGCCTGGGAGGTGCCGCCGCCGGGGGCCACCATGCCGGCGTCGCCCGAGGACTCGAGCGCGGTCACCCAGGCCCTGGCGGCGGCGGTGGCCGACAACGACACCGGCTTCGCGGCGGTGGACGACATCCCGCTCGCCGCTGAGCCGCCGCCGCCGCTGGTGTCACGGGTGCTCGATCGCCTCGCCGGTTGGCGGGGCGCGCTGGTCGGCGCCGCGCTGGCGCTGGCGCTGCTGACGCTGCTCTCCGCGCGCCACGGCGTGGCCGCCGCGGGGCTCGTCCTGCTGGCGCTCGGCCTGGCGCTGCGCGCGCCGTCCCTCGATCTGCCGTTCGTCCGCGATCAGGACGTGCAGCGGATGTTCACCGGCCACTCGTCGCTGTCCGACATCGCCACCGGTGTCGGTCTCGAGGACCGGCATCCGCCGCTCTACTTCTTCCTCCTCCACGCCGCCCAGCAGCTCGGCCAGTCCGAGGCGGTTGGCCGCCTGCCGGCGGTGTGTGCCGGCGCGCTGCTCGGACCGGCGATCCTGCTGGCGACGCGTGCCATGCGCCGCCGCGTCGGCGCCGCGGCGGCGATCGCGGCCCTGGCGGTGACCGTCTCGCCGCCGCTGATCGCCGCCTCGCGCGAGGTGAGCGAGCTGCCCTTGTTCGCCGTCCTGGTTCTCGGAGCCGCCGCCTCGCTGGTGGCGGCCCTGGCCGCTCCCACCGCCGGTCGACTCGCCGCCGTCGCCGTGTTCCACGGCCTGGCGCTGTGGACCTACTACCTGGCGCCGTTCCTGGTCGCCGCCCACGCCGCCGTGCTGGTCGCCGCGCGGCCGGCGCGCCGCGTCGCCGCCGGGCTCGCGGCCGGCGTGCTGCTCGGCGCGCCGGCGCTGCTGCTCGGCGCCGCGACGCTGTGGCGCGACTGGGGGGCGCGCGATGTCGCCCGCGCCTTCCCCGGCCTGGCCTGGGGGCAGCACACGACGCTGCAGATGCTGGGCGACATCGGTCGCCTGGCGGTCGAGGCGTTCGGCTGGCCGTTCCTGCTCCTGGTCGGCGGCGCGGCGGTGGCGGGGATCGCGCGCCGCGATCGGGCGGTCGTCACCGGCGTCGCCGGCACGCTCGCCGTGGTCGCCGGCATCGCCGCCCTGTCGCCGATCGCTCGCGTGCAGGCCTACTACGCGACCGCCGTCCTGCCGCTCGCCTGCGTCGTGCTCGCGCTGGTTGGCGACCCCGCGGCGGTGCGCTGGCGCCGGGCGTGGCAGCTCGCCTTGGTGGCGGTGATCGCGCTGTCCTCGGCGCCGCGGCTGGGCGGCGCGCGCTCGCTCTACCTGCCGGACGCCGACGCGTTCATGCCGCGCTTCGCGCAGCTCATCGCCGCCCGCCCGGAGCGGCGGGTGGTCACCGTGGCGCACTACGACAAGACCCTGCTGGCGTACTACCTGGCGCGCCTCGAGGGGCGTTCCATCGCCTGGCGCTCGGTCGACGCCTCGCCGAGCAAGCGCCTCGACGCCCTCGTGCTCGTGCACGCGCTCGACGCCGACAGCGAGAGCGCGGCGGTGGCGCGGCTCGACGCCTTGCGCGCCGAGGGGCCGCTGCTGGTGATCGAGCGCGACGCCTTCCTCCTGCCGCGGGTCGCGGCCGCGCTGTCCGGCTGCGAGCGGCTGCAAGAGGCGCCGACGGCCCGCCTGGTGCGCTGCCCGGCCCGGCCGGCCACGCATTGACCGGCCGGCGGCGGGCGTCAGCCGTTCCAGACGACGCCGACGCAGACGCAGGGCGAGACCCCGGTCGGGTCGGCGCGCCGCGTCGCGACGCACTGGGCCTCGGTGCGGAAGACGTCGCCGCTGCGATTGCTCACCAGCACGAAGCGGCTCGGCGGCACGGTCTGCGGACGCGGCACGGCCATGTAGCCCCAGACCAGGCAGGGCGGGATGCTCTGCAGGCGCTGGCGAAGGAACTGGTTCTCGCCGAGCGCCTGCAGGTGCTCGCGCGCCAGCGCGTCCTGCTCGACCTGCGCGCCGGCGAGACGGGCATCGGCATCGGCCTGGACCGCGTCGCGTTCCTCGTTGCTCCCGGCGAGCTGCTGCTTCAGCGTATCGACCTCGGTCTGCAGCCCGGCCAGGTCGACGCGCATGCGATCGCGTTCGGCCATCAGGCCGGTGACGTCGGCGTTCGGCGTCGGCGGGGTCTCGCCGGCCGGCGCCGGTTCGGCCGCGGCGGTGACCCGCGGAGCGGTCGCGCGCCGGACCATGAACCGCCGATCGACGGAGATCAGGGTGCCGAAGCGCGGGTCCGTCAGCTCGAGCGAGTACTGGCCGGGGCGGGGGAATCGCGACGGGTCGATCTCGAACGGGCTCTCGCGCCGGCCGAGGTCGATCCGCTGGCCGTTGCCGTTGAGCACCGCCAGCATCGGTTGCGGTCCTTCCCAGCTCACCGTGACCGGGCCGCTGACGATGGCGCCGTCGGCCGGCGCCAGCACCTGCGGCCGCAGGACGCGCAGCAGCGACGAGTGCATGAACAGGTCGGCGCCGACCACCGCTGCCGCGCTGACCAACGCGACGCCCACCGCCTGTCGCACGCCCATCGTCGTCCGGCCTATAGGTCGCGGCCCATCCGACTGACAAGGCGCGGCATCAGTAGACGAGGGCCGCGGCGCGCACCGGCGCGCCGTCGGCGATCGGCAGCGCCAGCGGAAAGCCGACGAAGACGACGTTCGGCTCCTTGACGATGGCGTCGAGGTTCACCAGGCCGGCGATGATCGGAATGCCCGCCTGGAAGAGCGGCAGGTATTCCGCCCATACCTCCTCCGGCGGCTGGGCCCGGTTCATGCGGCTCTCGATGTCGTCGAAACGGACGATCGCGGGGAGGTCGGTCGCCAGGGCGCGGATCTTCTTCGCCGTCAGGTACTCGACCGCCTGCGCCGACAGCGGGGCATAGCGCGGCCACTCGCCGGCCGCCGGGGGTTCGTAGCCGATCAGCAGAATGACGATCTCGCCCTCGTTGATCGGCTTGAGCTCGAGGTCGGTGATCTGGATCGGCGTGTGGCGGTTGTGCCAGCGCAGGTCGATGACCCGCGCCGGTCCGTAGAGGTCGCTCAGATCGACCCGCGCCGGCGTCTCGCCGCCGCGCAGCAGGCGCGACGGCGCGTCGAGGTGTGCCCCGGTGTGGCTCAGGATCTCGATCGTCCGCATGCCCCAGGTGAACGAGGGGTCGGACGGTACGATCGGCGTCGAGCGGATGCGGCCATCGGTGGCGAGAAAGGCGAGGGTGCGGGAGCCGAGCCGCTGGATGTTCAGGTCGGGCGTGATCGCCGGCGAGAGGTCGACGATCTCACGCGGCATCGGAATCGTCCGCTCCTGCTGGCAGCCGGCCAGGGCGAGGACGATGGAAAGAAGGCGGAGGGCACGCATCGGGGACATCTTGCTGTCTACCAGACTCGCCACGCGAGTCGAAACCAGCAGCCGTCCACGCGGTAGCGAAGGCGTCGCGAACCGCCGCGTTCAGTGCAGAACCTGGCTGACGTCGAAATAGAGCGCGACCTCGCGTTCGCAGCGGCGACACGCGAGGTGGGCGACGCGGAGGCGCGGCGTCGCGTCCGGCCCCTCGCCGCGCAACGCGTAGCGGCCGCCGCACGGGCAGGTCTGCAGCCCGATGGCGAAGTCCATCTCGCCGTAGTCGTGGATGGCGATCGCCCGCTCCGGGCTGCGGCCCGGCTGCGCCCGCTCCGCCGCCCGGCGGCGCAGGGCGCGCAGGGCGACGGCGATCGCGGCGATCAACGCGGCAAGGCCGAGCAGGCTGCCCATGGCGCCGCATCCTATGCGGCGCCCGCGCCCGGCGCGACTGGCTACCGTTGTTGAAGGCCCCGACGCTCTCCGATAGGTTCCGCCGCCGCAGGAGGAGAGCCATGCCCAGAGCCTATGCCATCACCGCGGCGGCGATCGCCGCCGAGCGCAAACGCGTCAACGACGATCTCGAGCGCTTCGACGCCGCGCGCGTCATCGCGCTCGACGAGGTCGCGCTGCGGCCGGTCGGGCCGCGCGACGTGCGGTTGCGCATCCTCGCGGTCTCGCTCGAGCACAACATCGACCATGCCGTGCTGGCCGACACCGTGAACATCGCCGAGCTCCGGGGCGGCAAGATCTACCCCGGCAACAGCGCGGTGGGCGAGGTCACGGCCGTGGGCGACCAGGTGACGCGCTTCAAGCCGGGCGACGTCGTGGTCACCCACTGCAATGGCGAGCCCGACATCTACGGCTACCCGATGCGCATCTGGGCCTACGACCAGCCGGAATCCATCGGGTGGTACGGGGAGGAGGCGGTGGTCGGCGATTGGCAGCTCGTGCCGGCGCCGCTCGCCTGCGGCCTGTCGCTGTGGGAGATCGCCGCGCTGCCGCTGCGCGCTCCCACGGCCTACCACCTGTGGCGGCGCGGCCACGACATCTTCCGACTCAAGGTGACGCGCGAGAAGCTGGCGCGACTCAACGTGCTCGGCTTCGGCGGCGGCGTCTCGGAGCTGTTCCTCATGCAGGCGGTGGCGGAGGGGCACCGCGCCTACTTCTGCTCCGGCAGCCCGGCGCGCCGCGCCCACCTCGAGCAGCTCGGCATCACGCCGATCGACCAGAAGAAATACGACCGCTTCGCGTCCGCCGATGGCGTCAAGGGGTTCGCCAAGGACGTGAAGGCGCTCACCGGCGGCGTCGGCATGCACGTCGTCTGCGACATGCTGCGCGGCCCGGTGTTCGCGGCGGGCATCGCCGCGGCGGCGCGCCAGGGGGTGAACGTCAGCGCCGGTTGGCAGCTCGACAAGAAGATCACCTACGACTCGGCCGCCATGTCGGTGAAGCAGATCACCCTCGACCACACGCACTACGACACCATCGACGGCTGCAACGCCTGCACCGATCTGTACGGCAACGTCTACAAGCCGACGGTGCACGAGGAGATCTACCCCTTCGCGGAGCTGCCGCGCGCGGTGCGCGAGATGCATCAGAACACCCAGACGGGCATCCCGATCGTGCGCGTCGCCGACGCGATGCCCGCCGCCGTGCAGGCCCTGATCCGCTGACGGGGGGCGTGCCGGCGGCGATCGGCCGCCGGGTTCTGCCGGGCGGCGGGCCGTTACGCTGCTGGGCCGTTGGGCGTTGGGGGCGCGGACCTTCCGGCCCCCAACGCCGAGCGCCTGACCGCAACAGACCCCATACCACCGGTCACCGGGGGGCGCGGAAGAGGCGCCGCCGCGCCCCGTGAACGCTGCGCGGTTCGTTCCTGGGTGCGTTGCTAGGCGGCGCTCGATTCGAGTCCGGCGTCGCCGAAGATCAGCGGGACGCGGACGCGGAAGGTCGAGCCGACGCCGACGACGCTTTCGGCCTCCACCGTGCCGCGCAGCAATTCGGTGTTGCGCCGCACGATCGCCAGGCCGAGGCCGACGCCGCCGAAGGAGCGGGTCGGCGAGCCGTCGACCTGGCGGAACGGCTCGAACACGTGCGCCAGCTCCTCGCGGTCGATGCCGATGCCGGTATCGCGAACGATGAACTCGGCGGCGAAGTCCACCTGCTGCACCGCCAGCACGACCTCGCCCTGGCTGGTGAACTTGATGGCGTTGAGCAGCAGGTTGCTGAGGATCGAATACAGGCGGTCGTAGTCGGTGTAGAAGACGAGGTCGGCGTCGGCCTGGACGCGCACCGCGATGTCGGCGCTGCCGCGCAGGTCGGCGCCGAGCTCGCGCAGCTCGTTCAGCAGCGCCGCCGCCGGGAAGCGGCGGGGGATGACGACGCTGCGGCCGCGGTCGAGGCGAGCGTACTCGAGCACGCTCTCGACCAGCCGGTGGAGGGCGCGGCCGGCGGAGGCGATGCGGTCGAGGAACAGCGGCGCGTCGCCGTCGCGCGGCAGGTTGGGCTCGTCGGCCAGCAGGTCGGCATAGCCGATGATCACGTTCAGCGGCGTGCGCAGCTCGTGCGACATGTTGGCGACGAACTCGGCCTGCAGGCGGTTGGCCTCGCGCAGGCGGTGCAGCAGTTGCTCGCTCTCGCGCTCGTGCTGGCGGCGCTCGGTGACGTCGCGCGCGATGCACTGGTAGACGCGCGGCTGGCCGCTCGGGCTGATGCGCCGGGCGCGCACCTCGAGGGTCGCCGGCGGCCGGCCGCTCGGGCAGACCTCGACCTCGAAGGCGCGCTCCGACTCCCGGTGGCGCTGGCGGGCGAGGTCGACCCGGCGTTGGACGAGCCGGCGCGATTCGGTGGTGACGAACTGGTGCCAGCGCATGTCGGTGATCGCGTCGGGCGCGATGCCGACGAAGTCGATCGCCGCCTGGTTGGCGAAGCGGATGCCGCCGTGCTCGTCGATCACGAAGATGAGGTCGGTGGCGCGCTCGAAGAGATCGCGATAGCTGGCCTCCGACGCCGCCAGTCCGTCGAACAGGCGCGCGTTCTCGATCGCGATCGCGGCGTGGGCGGCGATCGCCTTGAGCAGCGCCAGGGGGCGCTCGTCGAAGTGCGGCGCGTCGGGCCGGCTGCGGGTGACCACCAGCAGGCCGACGACGCTGCCCTTGGCGACGATCGGCGTCAGCGCCATGCGTTGCACCCGATCGCGGGCCAGATCGGCGGGCGGCAGCCACGGTTGCGTGTCCGGATCGTTGATCAGCACCGAGCGCCCGGCCAGGACCTCGCGCATCAGCGGGGTGTCGAGCGGCGTCTGGATGGCGAGCAACTGGGCGCGGAGCGCGGGATCCGAGGCGCTGCTGGCGGTGACGGCGGCATGGCGGCGCTGCGGGTCGATGAGCAGCGTGGTCGAGAAATCGCACTGCAGCGCCGTCGCGGTGAGGCTGTTGATGCGGTCCAGCGCCGTCGGCAGGTCGCTGAGGACGCTGATCTCGCGCGCGATGGCGACCAGGATGCGCTCCGATTCGAGCAGCGCGCGCGTCTGCTGGTCGGAGGCGGCGAGGGCGACGCTCTGCCGCCAGCCGCGGCGCCGGGTGCGATCGCCCAGGGTGGCGCCGACGCAGCCGAGCACCGCGCCGAGCAGCGGGCCGACGAGCTGGTGGCTGTCGGTGAAGTCGCGGCCGCTGATCAGCATCGCGAGGTAGTACGCCAGCATCGTCGCCGCCGCCGAGGCGTACTGGAACAGCGGATGCCAGGGGAAGAGCAGGGCGGTGGCGACCAGCTTCAGCACCAGGAACAGCGCCGTGCCGGAGACCGTGGTGGTGGGAATCAGGAGCCGCCCGGCGAGCAGCAGGGTGAAGAGCGCGTCGGCGGCGAGCACGACGCCCTCGACGTGCCGCCGCGCCGGCCCGCGCGCCAGCAGCAGGGCGAGCGGCGGGATCAGCAGCTCGGCGCCGTAGGTGAGCGCATCCCAGGCGTTCGGCGTGCGCAGCAGATCGACCGCGGCATAGGCGGCGGTGAGCGCCATGATCACCGCGATGCCCGCCGCGAAGCTCGCCGCGACGGCGCGCTGTCGGTGCGCGGCATAGGAGGGCGCGGGGGACCCGATGCGCTCCGTCGCCGTCTCCGTCGCCATCGCGCGCGGTATCCTAGCTGCTCGAATGTGTCAGGCAAACAACAAATCAGGCGTCCTTGTCGCGCGGTGCGCGGGCGCGGTAAGCGCTGCCACGGAGGGAGGCGTCGATGCCGGAGATGAGCTGGGAGGCATCCCTGCACGGAGCGCGCGACCAGGGCGGGACGCTGTGCGATGGCGGCGCGGTCGTCGCCGAGACGCTGCGCGCCGCCGGCGTGCGTCATCTGTTCGCGATCAACGGCGGCCACACCTTCCCCATCCTGGGAGCGCTGCGCGCCAACGACATCATGCTGGTGCACATGCGACATGAGCAGGCGTGTGCGTATGCCGCCGACGCGTATGCCCGCGCCTCCGGGCGGGTGGGCGCGTGTTGCGTGACCGCCGGCTGCGGCTTGACCAACGCCATCACCGGCCTGGCGGGCGCCGCGCTCGCCGGCTCGGCGGTGGTCTGCATCGCCGGCCAGCATCCGACCACCGAGGACGGGATCGGCTCGTTCCAGGAGGCCTATGGCGTCGCGCTCTGCGCGTCGTTCGCCAAGACCACGACGCGGGTGCTCGATTGGGAGCGCATCGGCTTTGACCTGCGCCAGGCGCTGCGCGACGCCCGCAGCGCCCCGCAGGGGGTGGCGATGGTCGAGATCCCGGCCAACGTGTTGTACCACCAGGGCGACCGCGCCCGGCAGCGGCGCGGCGCCGCCGGCTGGGATCCGGCGGCGCTGCGCGCCCAGGCGGACCCGGCCCTGGTCGAGCAGGCCCTCGACGTACTGCTCGCCGCCGAGCGGCCGTTGCTCGCCGCCGGCGACGGCGTCTTCTGGTCGGACGCCGCTGCCGAGCTGCGCCAGCTCGCCGAGCTGCTGCAGATCCCCACCTACGCCCGCCGCGCGGCGCAGGGGGCGCTGCCCGAGACCCACCCGCTGGCGGTGCGCGGGCCGTGGAAGAAGCCGTTCACGGCGCGGGCCGACGTCGTCCTCGCGGTCGGCTTCCGCTTCTGGAGCGGCGAGCACTTCGGCGCGGCGCCGACCTGGAACGAGTCGGCGGCGATCCTCCAGATCGACGCCACGCCGGCGCGCCTCGGCTGGCAGGTGCCGGCGACGGTGGCGCTGCTCGGCGATCCGCGCCTGGTGCTGCGCCAGCTCTGCGACGCGGCGCGCCGCCGCGCCGCCGGTCCGGTCGGCGCCGCCGCCTGGCGCGAGGAGGTGGCGACGGTGCGCGCCAGTTTCGACCGTCTGCTGGACGAACGCGAACGCGGCCACCGCGGCGGCGCGCCCCTGCATCCGGACTGTCTGGCGCGCGCCCTGTGCGCCAGCATCGCGCCCGACGCGACGGTGATCCTCGACTCCTTCACCATGAGCGGCTGGGTGACGCAGTGGCTGCCGGCGCGCTTCGCCGGCCAGGTGATCGACGCCGGCCCGCTGGCTCCGGTCGGGCACGGCATCGGCATGGCGATCGGCGCCCAGTTGGCGCGGCCGGGCAGGCAGATCGTGGTGGTGAGCGGCGATGGCGGCCTCGGCATCGGCGGCTGGGACATCGAGACCGCGCTGCGCTACCGGCTGCCGATCCATACCGTGCTCTGGAACAACAGCTCCTGGGGCCCGAGCTTCGAGGAGATGCCGCTGCTCAAGGGCCGCACCGACCCGTTCAACATGCTCGAAGGCCTTCGCTACGACGAGATGTTCCGCGTCATGGGCTGCCATGCCGAGCACGTCACCGCCGCCGAGCAGCTCGAGCCGGCGCTGCGCCGCGCCTTCGACTCCGGGGTCGCCTCGCTGGTCAACGTCATCGGCGACAAGCGCGTCGGGCACCCCGGCCTGGGCGGCAACCTGCTGGGATCGACCAGGGTGTGACCGCGGGGCGATGATCGGAACACGAAGAGGCAGCGACCGCGCCGCCAATAGGTACCGGGGAGCGTCGGTGCCCTGGCGCCGGATGGATGAGGGCCGACGCCGGGGTCGGGTCACACCTTGAACGGCCGGGCCAGCAGGATGCGCCCGGCGGGGTCGACGACGTAGACGATCACGGTATCGAAGTCGGCGCGCGCCGGCTCGGGCACGGTGGCGGTGATGCGCTGCCAGGCGTCGCTGAGGGTGAGGGCGAAGCCGGCATCGGGTCTGGCGCCGTGGAAGTGGCCGCCGGTGCTGATGGCGGCGCCCTCGGCCTCCGGCGGCCAGGCCGCCCAGAGGCGCGGCGTCGCCTGCTCGGCGCGGGCGACCACGAAGACGTAGCAGGGCAGGCTGACGCTGGCGCTGGTGCGCAGGCGCAGCGAGACGCTCAGGCGTTCCCCCTCCTCGCTGCGCTCGCGCCGGGCCGCGAAGCGGTCGAACAGCACGGCGTCGCGCTGCTGCCGGGCATCGGGCGCCGGCTCGGTCCCGTCGTCGAGGATGGCGCGTCGAGCCGCCAGCGCGCCGCCGATGCCGGTGATCAGCAGCACCAGGAGGACGGCGGCGATTCGGTCTCGCCGCGCGATGCCGGGGGCCGCCATGACCCTCACCAGCTAGCCGGTCTCGGCGCCCGATGCCACGCGCGCCGAACGTTCCCCCACTTCCAGCGGTGTGGTAGACGAACAGGCATGTTCGGTCTCGGGTTCCTCGGCACCGCCGTGCTGGTCGGCGGCATGTTCCTGTTCGCCGGCATCAAGGTCGTGCGCGAGTACGAGCGCGCGGTCGTGTTGCGGCTCGGCCGGCTGGTCGAGGCGCGCGGTCCCGGCATCATCTACGTGGTTCCGATGATCGAGCAGATGTACAAGCTCGATCTGCGAACCATCACCCTCGACGTGCCGTCGCAGGACGTGATCACGCGCGACAACGTGTCGGTGAAGGTGAGCGCGGTCCTGTACTTCCGCGTCATCGATCCCTCGCGCGCGGTGGTCGAGGTGCAGAACTACCTCTACGCCACCTCGCAGTTGGCGCAGACCACCCTGCGCAGCGTCTGCGGCCAGGCGCAGCTCGACGAGCTGCTGGCGTCGCGCGACCGGCTGAACGAGAAGCTGCAGGAGATCATCGACACCAGCACCGAGCCGTGGGGCATCAAGGTGATGATGGTCGAGATCAAGCACATCGACCTGCCGGTCGAGCTGCAGCGCGCCATGGCCCGTCAGGCGGAGGCCGAGCGCCTGCGCCGCGCCAAGGTGATCAGCGCCGAGGGCGAGTTCCAGGCCGCGGCGCGCCTCGGCGAGGCGGCGCAGGTGATGGAGTCCCAGCCCATGACGATGACCCTGCGCACCCTGCAGACGCTGGCGCAGATCGGCACCGAGAAGAATCACACCATCGTGATGCCGCTGCCGGTCGACGTGCTGCGCGCGCTCGGCGGCGGCACCCCGCCGCGGAGCTGAGGGTGGACGCCGCGGTCTTCGCCGCGCGTCGCCGGCGGCTGCTGGCGACGCTCGGCGACGGCGCCCTCGCCATCTTCCCGGCGGCGCCGGAGCGCACGCGGTCGAACGACGTCGAGTACCGCTACCGCCAGCAGAGCGATTTCCACTACCTCACCGGCTTCGGCGAGCCGGGGGCGGTGTGCGTCCTGCAGCCGGGGCACCCGGATCACGAGTACGTGCTGTTCGTGCGGCCGCGCGATCGCGAGCGCGAGACGTGGACCGGCCGCCGGGCGGGGGTCGAGGGGGCGATGATCGAGTACGGGGCCGACAAGGCGTACCCGATCGAGGAGCTCGAGCAGCACCTGCCGCGGTGGGTCGGCGAGCGCGATCGGCTGTTCTGCCCTCTCGACGGCGACGAGGCATTCGCGCAGCGCGCGCTGCGCTGGGTCGCCCACGGGCGCGCCGGCCGGCAGCGCAGCGGCAGCGGCGCGTTGGGGCTCCTCGACGCCGCCGAGCCGGTGCACGAGATGCGGCTGTTCAAGGGCCCGGAGGAGCTGGCGGCCATGCGGCGCGCGGCGGCGATCTCCGCCGAGGCGCACGTCGCGGCGATGCGCGCGGCGCGGCCGGGCGGCTGGGAGTACGAGATCGAGGCGCTGATCGAGTACGACTTCCGCCGCCGCGGCGCGGCCGGGCCCGCCTATCCCTCGATCGTCGCCAGCGGCGCCAACGCGACGATTCTCCACTACACGACCAACGACCGGCAGCTCGCCGCCGACGAGCTGTTGCTGATCGACGCCGGCGCCGAGTACGACTTCTACTGCGCCGACATCACGCGCACCTTCCCGACCGGGCCCCGCTTCGCCGGCCGCCAGCGCGACGTCTACGCGCTGGTCCTCGCCGCGCAGCGGGCGGCGATCGCCGCCGTGCGACCCGGTGCGCGCTTCGACGAGCCGCATCGCGAGGCGGTGCGGGTGCTGGTGGAGGGGATGCTGTCACTCGGCATCCTCGCCGGCAGCGCCGACGAGATGATCGAGAAGGAGCGCTACAAGCCGCTCTACATGCACCGCACCAGCCACTGGCTGGGAATGGACGTGCACGACGTCGGCCTCTACAAGCGCGGCGACGGCGCCCGCGTCCTCGAGCCCGGCATGGTGCTGACCGTCGAACCGGGGCTGTACATCGCCGACTTTCTCGAGGACGTGGCGCCGGAGTGGCACGGCATCGGCGTCCGCATCGAGGACGACGTCCTGGTGACGCCCGACGGCTGCGAGGTGCTGACCGCGGCGGTGCCGAAGGGGATCGCCGAGATCGAGGAGCTGCGGGCCGCCGGCACGTGAGCGCGGGCGCGGCGGCGCTTCGGAGCCGGCGGCGTGAACCGCTCGCCGCGTGCGTAGCGGCGGTCCCGTGCTCAGCAGATCGCCTCGGCTTCCTTGAGCGCGGCGATCTCCTCCCAGTCGTAGCCGAGCTCGAGCAGCGTCGTCTCGGTGTCGGCGCCCAGCTCGCGCGCCGCGTGGCGGACCGGCGGCGCTTCGTTGTTGAACTGCACCGGGCTGGCGGTGACGCGGAAGCGGCCCTGCGTCGGGTGATCGAACTCCTGGACGTAGCCGTTGGCGATCACCTGCGGGTCGGTGGGGATCTCGGCCGGCGACTGCAACGGCGCCCAGATGCACTCCGAGGCGTTGAGGCGTTCGGCCCACTCGTGACGCGGCCGGGTGGCGAAGAGCGCGCTCAGCTCGGCGACCAGCGCGGCGGCTTCGGCGCGGCGCTGTTCAGCGGTGTCGAAGCGCGGATCGGCGAGCAGCGCCTCGCAGCCGAGGGCGCTGGCGGCGAGCGGCCAGAAGCGTTCGCTCTGCAGCATCATGAGCACGACGCCCTTGCCGTCCGCCGCGAAGTAGGTGTGGACGAGGGGGTTGGGCGCGCTCATGGTGCCGCTCGGCGGCAGCTCGAAGCCGTAGGTCATGGCGGCGACGATGTCCGGCGCCATGATCCACGCCGCATTGCCGAGCAGCGAGACGTCCACCTCGAGGCCCTCGCCGGTCCGCTCGCGGTGGTAGAGCGCGCCGGCGATGCCGCCGGCGAGGAACATGCCGCCGGTGAAGTCGCCGAACGCCGGCCGTTGCTGAACCAGCGGCTGGCCGGGCGTCGTCAGACGGTCGGCGACGCCGCCGCGGGCCCAGAACGAGCAGCCGTCGTAGCCGCCGCGGTTGGCGTCCGGTCCGCGCTGTCCCTGGCCGTGGCCCTTGGCGTAGATGAGGCGCGGGTTGACGGCCCGGAGGTCCTCGTAGGTGATGCGCAGCCGCTGTCGCGCCTCGGGCAGGAAGTTGGTCAGAAAGATGTCGGCGTTCTGCACCAGGCGGTCGAGCACGGCCCGGCCCGCGGGGCGGTTGAGATCGAGGCCGACGCTGCGCTTGTTGCGGCTCAGGTGCTCGACGAAGAAGTTGACGCCGCGAGCGCCGGGCACCAGGCCGGAGGTCACCAGGCCGCGCATCGGGTCGCCGCGCACCGGGTGCTCGATCTTGATGATCTCGGCGCCCCAGTCGCTGAGCACGGTGCCGGCCGAGGGCACGAAGCCCCAGTCGGCGACCTCGATGAGGCGGATGCCGTCCAGAATCTGCATGGGACCTCGCGCGGTGCGGGCGTCAGTCGGCGGCGCGGTGGGGACCGCGCCGCCGCTCGACGCACACGATCACTTGGGTTGCGGGACGACGCGGAGATACGGCTTCAGGGTCTTCCAGCCGCCGGGAAACTTGGCCTTCGCGTCGGCGTCGGAGAGCGATGGGACGATGATGACGTCCTGGCCGTGTTTCCAGTTCACCGGCGTCGCGACGCTGTGCTTGTCGGTGAGCTGCAGCGAGTCGATGACCCGCAGCAGCTCGTCGAAGTTCCGGCCGGTGCTCGCGGGGTAGGTGAGGATGAGGCGCACCTTCTTCTTCGGGTCGATGATGAACACCGAGCGCACCGTCAGGGTGTCGTTCGCGTTCGGATGGATCATGTCGTAGAGGTCCGACACTTTGCGGTCGGCGTCGGCGATGACCGGGAAGTTCAGCGCCTGGCCCTGCGTCTCCGCGATGTCGTTGGCCCACCTGGCGTGCGAGTCGGCGGGATCGACGCTGAGGCCGATGATCTTGACGTGGCGCCGGTCGAATTCCGGCTTGAGGCGCGCCGCTTCGCCGAGCTCGGTGGTGCACACGGGGGTGAAGTCCTTGGGGTGCGAGAAGAGCACCGCCCAGTCGTCGCCGATCCACTGGTGGAACGCGATCGGGCCCTGCGTGGTCTGCGCCGTGAAGTCCGGCGCGACGTCGCCCAAACGAATCGCCATGCGATCCTCCCTTCTGTCACGGTGCGGTTGAGCGGGTAGATCACTCCCCCGGCGGCGGGTTGTCAACCGGCGACGCGCTGCGCGCGGCGTCCGACCGCGCCCGGCCCGGTCTAGGGTTCGAAGACGTTGGTGTGCGTCGGGGAATGGTGCCGCACCTGACCGCGGACGCCGATGAGCTCCTCGCGCTCGATGCGGGCGAGGACGTCGGCATCGGTGAGGTTGGCCCAGCAGCGGCGGCCGTCGGCGAGGCGGGCGACGATGATGCCGAGCGCCGGGTTGCCGTCGCGGTCGTGGGTGACGGTGTACGTCTCGACCGTCGCCGGGCCGTCCGCGGCGAGCGCCAGCTCGGGATGCGGCTCGGCGTCGACGCGGCGTTGATAGCTGGCCGGATCGATGCGTTCGAAGGCGTGCGACGGCGGACTGCTCTGGTAGATGCCGACCGCGTGCTTGGTGAGGTACCAGCCGACGCCGGTGACCAGGCCGCGGCGGCCGGGCGCGCCGCGCAGGCGGTCGACCATCGTGGCGACGGAGTGGGTGACGTAGTTGTTGCCGGGGCCACCGTGGTAGGGCAGGGCGCCGGTGACCGTCAACGGCCGCGGGTCGTCGAGGCCGATGCCCAGCATGTCGGCCGCGATCTGCACCGCGCAGGGGAAACAACTGTAGAGATCGAACAGGTCGATCTGGTCGATCGACAGCCGCGCCTGCGCCAGCGCCTGCGCGCCGGCGGTGCGGATCGCCGGCGAGCTCCAGAAGTTGACCCGGTCGCTGATGTACCAGTGGTCGGTCGCGTCGCCGCAGCCGACGACGTACACCCAGCGCTCCTCCGGGACGCCGAGCTCGCGCGCCGTCTCGGTGTCCGTGAGCAGCAGCGCCGCCGCCTGGTCGACGGCGATGATCGCGTTCATGTACTTCGGGTAGGGCCAGGCGATGATGCGGTTGGCGTCGGTGACGGTGGTGATTTCCGCCGCGCTCTTGCCGTCGCGGAACCAGGCGTTGGGATTGTCCTTGGCGACTGCCGCGAGGCGGGCGCAGAGGCTGCCGAGATGGTCGCGATGGCGGGCGATGCTCCAGCCGCGGTGGGCGCGCAGGGCATTCTCGAACAGCGGGTAGACCGAGGTCGGCATCATCGCGTGGTGCTGCTGCTCGGCCTCGTTGTTGCCCCAGCGCGATTCGCCCACGGTCGCCGGGCTGCCCTCGGCCGCCCAGGCGAGCTTGACGCCGGCCTTGCGCGCCATCTGCAGGCCGCCCACCGCCTCGGCGCCGGCGATGAGCGCCAGGCGCACCTCGCCGCGGGCGATGCGCGCCGCCGTTTCGTTCACCCGCCACTGCGGCGAGTTGCCGCCGATGGCCGTGTACCAGCGCTGGCGCGGGGCGAGGTCGAGGCGTTCGGCCAGGAATCCGGCCGGGTCGGCGTAGGCGCGGGAGATGATGTTGATCACCGTCAGCTCGTCGACCTCGCGCAGGCGGTCGCCGATGCCGGCGTCGGCGGCGGCGCGCCGCGCCACCTCCTCCATCATGGCGAGCGGTTCCATCACCTGCGCCGGCTCGCTGACGCGGTTGGTGAGCTGTCCGACTCCGATGACGATCGGCTGGCGTGCGGTCATCCGGCTCTGAAACCACAGATCCCGGGCGATCGCTACAGACGTCCCGCCCACGGCGCGTCTCGGCCGCGGACGCTCGAGCGCCGCGCCCCCGGCGGCGTCAGGAGATGGCGCCGGCTTCCTTGAAGCGCGCGATGTCCTCCCAGCTCAGGCCCAGCTCGAGCAGCAGCTCCTCGGTGTGCTGGCCGAGGTCCGGGGCGCGGCTGACGGTGGGCGGGGCCTCGTCGAACTGGAGCGGATTGGCGACCAGCGGGAACGTCGAGCCGTCGGCGTGCTCGACCGACAGCAGATAGCCGTTGGCGGCGGTCTGCGGGTCCGCCGGGATCTCGCTCGCCTTCTGCATCGCCGCCCAGACACCCTCGGCGTCGGCGAGGGCGGCGCGCCATTCCTCGAGCGTGCGCTGGGCGAAGATCGCATCCAGCCGGCTGACGCACTCGCTGCGGTTCATGAAGCGCGACATGCCGTCCTTGAACCGCTCGTCCTCGATCAGCTCGGGGTGGCCGATGCGGCGACACAGGTCGGGCCAGAAGCGGTCGGGTTGGAGCATGTTGAGGAAGAGCCAGCGGCCGTCCTTGGTGCGGTAGCTGTTGACGATCGGATTCGGCGCGTCGGCGCGGCCGAACTGCGGCACGGCGCTGGTCGAAAGCGCGCCCGCGATGATGTCCGGCGCCAGCAGCCACATCGCGGTGCCGAGCAGGGAGAGGTCGACCACCGATCCCTCCCCGCTCCGCTCGCGGCGAAACAGCGCGGCGGCGATCCCGCCGGCCAGCGCGAGCCCACCGGTGGAGTCGCCGAACGCCGCCCGCTGCATCACCGGCGCGTCCGCCGCGGCGGGCGTCAGGGCGTCGCAGATGCCGCCGCGGCACCAGAACGAGGCGGCATCATAGCCGCCGCGTTCGGCATCCGGTCCGCGCACCCCCTGGCCGTGGCCGCGGGCGTAGATGATCCGCGGGTTCACGGCACGGATGTCGTCGGCGTCGATCCTCAGCTTCCGGCGCGCCGCCGGGAGGAAGCTGGTGAGGAAGACGTCGGCCGTTGCCACCAGCTTGTCGAGCAGCTCGCGGCCCTGCGGGTTGGCGAGGTCGATCCCGATGCCGCGCTTGCCGCGGTTCGGCTGCTCGACCATGAAATTGACCTTTCCAGCCCCCGGTATCAGGCCGGACGAGATCAGACCCCGCATCGGATCGCCGGTCTCGGGATGTTCGACCTTCACGACCTCGGCACCCCAGTCCGCCAGCACGGCGCCGGCGGCGGGCACGAACCACCATTGGGCAACCTCGATGACCCGTATCCCCTCGAGCACGCGCTGCATCGAATCCTCCCCGGCTGCGCCGCGCTCGTAGCATGGCACCACCGCAGCCTGCCAACCGGGACCGGAAAGAGAGTCGAAATCCTATCCGCATCGCGTGCCCAAACTACTGGAGTGGTTACGCTTTTGACTGGAGGCACGAATGCGAGGCAAGGCGCGTCGGCGACCGGCCCCGGTGCGACTCGTAATTTTTTTCGCTTCCCACGGTCGTGGCCTCGAATCAATTGTGGACCTCGACTGTCTATGATAAGTGAACAGTTGTTCAAGCCTGGAGGTCAAGGAAGGCGACTTATGAGCAAGCGAGCAGCAGCAGTCGGTGGGCGTGGCGTGCCGCAGATGTGGTCGGGTGTGTCGGACGACGTGCTCGTTCCCGAGACGGCGCTTCCGTCCCAGTTCGCCGATATCTGGTATCGCTCGCGGGCGATTTCGCCCGAGCGAGCCCTGGCGTTGGCCGTGTTGTGGGAGGCGGTGTTCGATCTGCAGAAGTTCCGCTTCGCCACTCGGCGCCGCCAGCAGCGCCTGTACTGGGAAGCCTATGATTGGGTGGCGTCGAACGAGCGCGGATGGCCGTATTCGTTCGTGAACCTCTGTGAGTTGCTGGGCATGGTACCGGATGCCGTGCGCCAGCAGCTTCTGGGGGCGATGGCGCCAGCGCCGAGCGACGAGTTCCCGATGCCGGAGGAGATCGTCGAAGCGGCGTGAACGATGCGGCGGGGCTTCGGCCCCGCTCCTCCGCGGTCGAAGGCGGGGCCCCGTGCCCCGCCTTTTTCCGTTTCTGGGAGCGCGCCCGACAGGCGGGCCCACGCTCCTGGAGCGTCAGATGTTCAGTGGCCGGCCGTCGACCGCCAGCGCCGCTTCCTTGAGCGCCTCGGCGAGTGTCGGGTGGGCGTGCACGGTGCGGCCGATGTCCTCGGCGCTGGCCGAGAACTCGATCGCCAGCGCCGCTTCGGCGATGACGTCGGAGGCATGCGGCCCGAGGATGTGGATGCCGAGCACGCGATCGGTCGCAGCGTCGGCGATCACCTTCACGGCGCCGTCGGTCTCCCCCATGCAGCGGGCGCGGCCGTTCGCGACGTATGGGAACGAGCCGGTCTTCACCGTCAGTTGACGCTGCGCGGCGTCCTCTTCGCTGAGGCCGACGCTGGCCAGCTCGGGTGCCGTGTAGACGACGTTCGGGATGGCATCGTAGTTCACGTGGCCAGCGAGCCCGGCCATCGTTTCGACCGCGGCGACGCCTTCGTCTTCGGCCTTGTGCGCCAGCATCGGTCCGGGGATGACATCGCCGATCGCATAGATGCCGGGGACGCTGGTGGCGAAGTTGGCGTCGACCGGAATGCGGCCGCGCTCGTCGAGCCCGATGCCGACGTCCGCCAGCCCGAGGCCCTCGGTGTACGGCCGGCGGCCGACCGCCACCAGCAGGACGTCGGCGCGTTCCTCGCTGCTGCCGTTGGCGCCGGTGAGCTGGGCGCGGACACCGTCGGCATCCGCCACCGCCTGCTGCAGCGTGGTGCTGAGCCGGAACTTGAGTCCCTGTTTCTCGAGCGACCGTTGGAGCAGACCCGCCATCTGCCTGTCGGCGCCGGGGACCAGGCGGTCGAGGAGCTCCACCACGACCACCTCGGCGCCGAGGCGCGACCACACCGAGCCGAGCTCGAGGCCGATGGCGCCGCCGCCGATCACCAGCAGGCGCTTCGGGATCTCGCGCAGCGACAGCGCCTCGGTCGAGGAGATGATGCGGGTGCCGTCGAACGGCGCGGCGCGCAGCTCCACGGGGGCACTGCCGGTGGCGATGAGGATCCTGCCGGCGGCGAGCGTCTGCGGATCGTCGCCGCTGATCTCGACCCGCAGTCCCGGCGCGATCCGTCCGGTGCCGGTGATGCTGGCGATCTTGTGCTTGCGGAACAGTCCGGCGACGCCCTTGGTCAGCGCCTTGACCACGGTCTGCTTGCGCTGCTGCATGCGCGCCAGGTCCAGTGAGAGCGCGCCGATCTGGATGCCGTGCGCCGCGAGGTCGTGCGTCGCCTGGTGGTAGCGCTCGCTCGAATCGAGCAGCGCCTTGCTGGGAATGCAGCCGATGTTGAGGCAGGTGCCGCCGAGGCTGCTGTCCTTCTCGACGCAGGCGACGCGCATCCCGAGTTGCGCGGCGCGGATGGCGGCGATGTAGCCGCCCGGTCCGGAGCCGATGACGACGAGATCGTAGGAGGTGTCGGACATGGTCTGGTTCCCAGGCGCGCCGGCGTGCGGCGCGCCGCCGGTCAGATGCCGAGCAGCAGGCGGGTGGGGTCCTCGAGGCGCGCCTTGACCTTGACCAGGAAGGTGACCGCCTCGGCGCCGTCGATCAGGCGGTGGTCGTAGGAGAGCGCGAGGTACATCATCGGCCGCACCACGATCTGGTCGTCGACGACGACCGGCCGCTTCTCGATCTTGTGCATGCCGAGAATCGCGCTCTGGGGCGGGTTGAGGATCGGCGTCGAGAGCAGCGAGCCATAGACGCCGCCGTTGGAGATGGTGAAGGTGCCGCCGGCGAGGTCCTCGATCGCCAGCTTGTTGTCGCGCGCCAACTGCGCCAGTCGCGCGATCTCGCGCTCGAGACCGGCGAAGTCGAGGGCGTCGGCGTTGCGGACGATCGGCACCACCAGTCCGCGCTCGGTGCCGACGGCGATGCCGAGGTGGACGCGCTGGTTGTAGACGATGTCGGTGCCGTCGATCTGGGCGTTGATCAGGGGCATCTCCCGCAGCGTCGCGATGCAGGCGCGGCCGAAGAAGGACATGAAGCCGAGCGCCACGCCGTGCGCGGCGGAAAAGGTCTGCTTGTGTGTCGCGCGCAGCGCCAGCACGGCGCTCATGTCCACCTCGTTGAAGGTGGTGAGGATCGCGGCGGTGGCCTGCGCCTGGCGCAGGCGTTCGGCGATGCGCTGCCGCAGGCGCGTCATCGGCACGCGTTCGATGTCGGCGCCGCCGGTCGGCGCGCTCGGCGCGCCGGGGTGGGGGTAGGGCGTCGGCGGGCGCGGCGCGTCGACCGCCGCCGGCATCGGCGCCGCGGCCGGCGCGGGCGGGGCCGGCGCGGGCGCCGATGCCGGCGGTGGCTCGGCGGTGAGGTGCGCCAGCACGTCGGCCTTGGTCAACCGGCCGCCCTTGCCGGTGCCGGTGATCCGGGTCGGGTCGACGGCGGACTCCGCCACCAGCCGACGCACGGCAGGGGAGAGCGGCGGCGCCGCCGCGGCGGGGGCGGGTGGCGGCGCGGCGACCGGCGGGGCGGCGGCCGGCGGCGCCGCCACCGGTGCGGCCTTCGCGGCGCCCGCGGGCTCGATGCGCGCCACCACGTCGCCCACCTTCACCGTCTCGCCTGCCTTGGCGAGGAGGGCGACCACGCCCGCGGACGGGGCCGGGATCTCGACGCTCGCCTTGTCGGTCTCGAGCTCGAGCAGCGGCTCGTCGGCGGCGACCGTCTCGCCGTCGCGCTTCATCCAGCGGACGATGACGCCGTCGCTGATCGATTCGCCGAGGGTGGGGATCTGGACGTCAACGGCCATGGTGCTTCCTGAGGGCGCGGTCGACGATGTCGGCCTGCTCCGCCTGATGGATCTTGTACGAACCCGTCGCCGGGCTGGCCGCTTCATCGCGGCCGATGTAGCGCAGCGGCCGCTCGCCAATCAGCGGCAGCAGCCGCTGGTGGACGAAGTGCCAGGCGCCCATGTTCCAGGCCTCCTCCTGCGCCCAGCAGACCTCGCTCGCGGCGCCGAACGGCGCCAGCGCGGCGGCGATCTCGGCGGCCGGGAAGGGGTAGAGCTGCTCGACGCGAATGATCGCCACCTCGTGCGCGTCGCGTTGCTCGCGGGCGATGGCGAGGTCGTAGTAGAGCTTGCCGCTGCACAGCAGGACGCGCCGCACCGCGGCCGCGTCGAGCGCCGCCGTCTCGGGCAGCACGGGCTGGAACGTGCCATCGCTCAGCGCCGCGACGTCCGACACCGCCAGCTTGTGGCGCAGCAGGCTCTTCGGGCTCATCACCACCAGCGGCTTGCGGAAGTTGCGCCGCATCTGGCGCCGCAGCGCGTGGAAGTACTGGGCGGGCGTCGTGAGATTGCACACCTGCCAGTTGTTCTCCGCCGAGAGCTGGAGGTAGCGCTCGAGGCGGGCGCTGGAATGCTCCGGCCCCTGCCCCTCCAGGCCGTGCGGCAGCAGCATCACCAGGCCGCTCATGCGCTGCCACTTCGATTCGGCGGAGGAGATGAACTGGTCGATCATCACCTGGGCGCCGTTGGCGAAGTCGCCGAACTGCGCCTCCCAGAGCACCAGGTTGCGCGGGTCGGCGGAGCTGAAGCCATACTCGAATCCGAGCACCGCCGCCTCGGACAACATGGTGTCGACGATCTGCAGCCAGCCCTGATCGGGCGCGAGGTGCTGCAGCGGCACATGGCGCGCCGCCGTGGTGCGGTCGGTGAGCACCGCGTGGCGTTGGCTGAACGTGCCGCGGCCGCTGTCCTGGCCGGCCAGGCGGACGTTGGTGCCCTCGCGGAGCAGCGAGCCGAACGCCAGCATCTCGGCGCAGGCCCAGTCGATGCCGCGGCCGGCCCGCACCGCGGCGGCCCGCTCCTCCAACAGCTTGCGTTGACGCGGATGGGCGTCGAAGCCGTCCGGGATCCGGCTGGCGGCGTCGGCGATGGCGATCAGCTCGGCCGCCGGGACGCGGGTGTCGGCGCTCCAGTCGCTGCCGGCCCAGGTGAAGCCCTTCCACAGGCCGCCGAGGGCGAACACCTGCTGGCGCGGCATGAAGTCGCGCGCGTAGTTGATCGCATCCTCGAGCAGCTCGCGGAGCTCGCTCTTGTAGCGATCCGCCGTCGCCTGATCGAGGACGCCGCGCTCGATCAACCGCTGCGCATACAGCTCGCGCACCGTCGGCAACGCGTTGATGATGGTGTACATCGTCGGTTGCGTGAAGGTCGGGTCGTCGGTTTCGTTGTGACCGTGGCGGCGGTAGCAGAGGATGTTGATGATCACGTCGACCCGGAAGCGGTTGCGGTACGCGGCCGCCAGGCGCGCCGCCTGCACCGCGGCCTCGGGGTCGTTGCCGTTGACGTGGAACACCGGCGCCTGGATCACCTTGGCGACGTCGCTGGCGTACCGCGTGAAGCGGTAATCCTCGGGGCGGGCGGTGAAGCCGACCTGGTTGTCGACGATGACGTGGATGGTGCCGCCGGTCCGGTAGTTGGCGAGCTCGGACAGGGCCAGCGTCTCGGTGACCAGTCCCTGGCCGGTGAAGGCCGCATCGCCGTGGATGAGCAGCGGCATCACGGTCGTGCCGTCGCGATCGTGATGCACCATCTGCTTGGCGCGCACGATGCCCTCGGCCACCGGATTCACCGCTTCGAGGTGGCTGGGATTGGAGAGCAGCGACACGTGCACGGTGCGGCCGCTGCGCGTCGTGTGATCGCGCGCATAGCCGAGATGGTACTTCACGTCGCCGTCGCCCTGGACCGCGTTGGGCAGGAAGGAGCCCTCGAACTCGGCGAGGATCATCTCGTACGGCTTGCGCAGGACGTTGGCGAGGACGTTGAGGCGGCCGCGGTGCGGCATCCCCATCACGATCTCCTCGACCCCCGCGCCGCCCGATTCCTCGACCAGCGTGTCGAGCAGCGGGATCAGCACTTCGGCGCCCTCGAGCGAGAAGCGCTTCTGGCCGACGTACTTGGTGTGGAGAAACTCCTCGAAGCCGGTGGCGGCGACCAACCGGTCGTAGACGTGGCGGCGATCCTCGGCGGTGAGCTGCGGCTCGTTCAGCGTCGGCTCCATCCGCTCCTTGAGCCAGTCGCGCTGCGTCTTGTCCGAGATGTACATGTACTCGACCGCGATCGTGCGGCAGTACGTCGCCTTCAGCAGCGTGATCAGCTCGCGCAGGGTCGCCTGCGGCTGGCGGCGGAAGTGGGGGCACTCGACCAGACGATCGAGATCGCTCTCCCGGAAGCCGAACTCCTGCATCGCCAGCAGCGGGTGTTCGGTGAGGTTGCCGCCCAGTGGGTTGAGGTCGGCGATCAGGTGCCCCAGCTCGCGGTAGCTGTGGATCAGATCCTGGACGCCGAAGATGCGCTCGGCGGCCTCCGGCGGCGCCGCGGCCGTGGCGGGCGCCGGCGCGCGGTGGCCGTTGCTGCCCAACTCGAAGCCGGCGAAGAAGTGGGCCCAGTCGGCGCCGACAGACCCGGGATCGCGGCGGTACTGCCGGTAGAGATCGTCGATGTAGTCGGGATTGGCCCGCAGAATGAAGTCGAGATCCATGCGCCGCCTCCTGCGCGGCGACTCCACAGTCTAGCAGACCTGCGGGTGAACACACCCGGGAGCGCCGCAACCGGGGGCGTGCCCAGCACCCCCACAACCCTCTGCCACATCGCGTTCCCTACGTTGACTTGCCGCCCGGCGCAAGCTCAGGTTCCGAATGCGGCAACGGCGATGGCCCATGACTGACAAGCCCGAGAACGGTTCCGACAGCGAGGCCGCGGCGCGCGGCGCGCGGCGCAGCTCGCTGATGCACGTCGGCCGCCGGGTCGACTACGCCGTGCGCGCGCTCGCCTACCTCGCGGCGCAGCCCGACGGGCGCGTCGTCGGCCGTGCCGAGATCGAGGCGCGACAGCACATCCCGCGCTCCTTTCTGGCCAAGATCCTGCGCCGCTTGGTCGCCGCCGGCCTGCTCGAATCGGTGGCGGGCGTCGGCGGCGGCTTCCGCCTCTGCCGTTCCCCGGCGACGGTGACCATCCGCCAGGTGTACGAAGCGGTCGAAGGGGAGCTGGCGCTCATCGACTGCCTGCGCGGCGATGTCTGCAGCTTCGACCCGGTGTGCTCGCAGATCGATGTCTGGCGGGGCGCCCAACGCCGGCTCGCCGCCTACCTCGAGGGCATCTCGATCGCCGACGTCGCCGATCCGCAGGGGCTGAACGCGCGCCTGGCCGCGGCCCGCGAACGCGCCAGGTCCTGAGCGTCGGGCCCGCCGCGTCGAGATCATTTCATCGTCGCGTCACCCCCGCGTCGCGTCCATGTCATCCGGCGTCCTTAGCCTGATGGCCGACAGCGATGCTCAGTCAGGCGACAGACCCCACCTCCGCGACGCCCTTCACCGTCCGCCTCGCCACCTCCGCGGCGGACATCCGCGCCGCGCAGCGCCTGCGCTACGAGGTCTTCGCCCTCGAGATGGGCGCCCGCCTGGCGAGCGCCGACAGTGGCCTCGATCGCGACCGCTGGGACGAGCACTGCGACCACCTGCTGGTGGGCGAGCGCGGCAGCGGGCGGGTCGTCGGCACCTACCGGATGCTGCCGCCGGCGCGCGCCGCGGCGGCCGGCGGCTGGTACTGCGGCGAGGAGTTCGACGTCAGCCGCCTGCTCGCGGCGCGGCAACGGATCGTCGAGGTCGGCCGCGCCTGTGTCGATCCCGCCTACCGCAGCGGCCTGGTCATCGCCCTGCTGTGGGCCGGCCTGATGCGCTACCTGCGTCGGCACGGCGGCGCCTACGCCATCGGCTGCGCCAGCATCGGCACCGAGGACGGCGGTCATCTCGCCGCCAGCATCTGCCGGCGCGTCCTGCGCGACCACCTCGCGCCACCCGCCTGGCGCGTCACGCCGCGCCAGGCATTCGTCCTCGAGGGCTGGGAGGATGTCGCCGATCCGACCCTGCCGCCGTTGCTCAAGGGCTACCTGCGCCTCGGCGCCGATGTCTGCGGTCCCCCGGCCTGGGATCCCGCCTTCCGCACCGCCGACCTGCTGATCCGCCTCGATGTCGCCCGCGCCAATCCGCGCTATGTCGACCGTCTCCTGCGCGCCGCCTGACCGGCGCACCCCGTTCGCCACCCGGGCGGCACGCCTGACCCGACTGCTCGCGCACCTGTTGCGCATGTGGGCCGGCGCCCGACTGCTGGCGCCGCGCCTGCGGCCGGCGGCGCGCGCCCACCTGATGCGGCGCTGGGCGCGGCGGCTGCTGCGGGGGCTGGCGGTCGAGGTCCGCCTGCACGGCGCCCCGGTCCCGGAGGCGGCGCTGCTGGTCGCCAACCACGTCTCGTGGCTCGATACCTACGCGATCCACACCGTCGAGGCGGCGCGCTTCGTCGCCAAGGCGGAGGTCGGCACCTGGCCGGTGATCGGCACCATCGCGGCGCGTTTCGGCACCATCTTCATTCGCCGCCGCTGCGTCCGCTCGGCGGCCCGCGTCGTCGGCGCGCTCGCCGAGGCGCTCTGTCGCGGCGAGTCAGTGGCCGCCTTCCCCGAGGCGACCACCAGCGACGGCCGCGACCTGCTCCCCTTCTTCCCGGCGATGTTTCAGGCCGCCGTGCTCACCGGGGCGCGCGTGCAGCCGGTGGCGCTCCGCTACCGCGACGTCGCCGGCGGCCATTCCACCGCCGCGCCCTACGTCGGCGCGATGTCGATCCTCGACTCGTTGCGTCTGCTGGTGCGCGAGCCGCGGATGACCGTGGACGTCATCTTCTGCCCGCCGATCGATCCGCACGGCCTCGGTCGCCGCGAGCTCGCCGCCCGCAGCCGCGCCGCCATCGCCGACGCCCTGGGGCTTGCCGCGGCAACCGATCCGACGCCGCTGCGTCGCGCTGCCTGAGCCCCGCGCTCAGGGGCGCGCCTTCATCGCGTAGATGCGCGTCACCTCGATCTCCAACGCGACGGTGCGGCGCGGCTGGCCGCTCGCGCCCGGCCGCGTGTCGCGCAGGCTGTCCGGCAGCTCGCGGGCGACGCCGTGGACGATCGCGGCGGCGCCGTCCGGGCCCCAGGTGGTGAGCGCGACGCGCGGGTTGGCGCGCAGGTCGCGCCGCCGCGCCGCGTTCTCGTAGATCGTCGAGCGCAGGCGCCCGGCGACGAACTCGGCATGCACCGGGGCGAGATGGGGGGTGCCGTTGGCGCCGCTGGTGGCCATCGCCTTCATGCGGGTGCCGTTCCAGAAGGCGACCAGCTCGGCGGCGGTCATCCGGCGCTCGGGGCGGTCGAAGGTCTCGAGGACCGCCGCTCCACCGCGGGCTCGGCCGCGATCGAGCGCCGCCTGGATCGGCGCCAGCATCTCGGCCGACCAGGTCGAGGGATCCTTGTCGCCGTCGGCGGCGCCGGCGGCGATGGGCTGGCGGCAGGCGGGGTCGGCAGGCGTCGTCATGCCTGCCGGATAGCACATCGACCGCCGCGCCGAACGCCGTGCGCGCTATGCCGGCTGAGGTTCGCCGCCGGAAGGATCGCCCGCGGGCGGGTCGTCACTCCTGACTTCCATGGCTGCCGCCGCCAGGGCGGCCGCCCGCTCCGGCGGCAAGGGGCGAATCGCATACGGCAGCAGCCAGCCTTGTTTGGGATTGTACGATCGATTGGGCATCGGGCGCTCTCCGAACGAGGGATGGCTCGCCCCACAGCAAGATCGCGGCCCGCGCTGCACGGTCGGCTGTGTCGGATCGCATACCGCCGGCGGGGCGGCGCGGATGCGTCACTCCGTCCCGCAGTGAGGCATTCCGTACCGTGTCGCGTTGCGTCTTCGCGGGGTTTCGCGGCCGCAGTCAGTGCGGCCGCGGGCCCTGGCCGAGCGCCAGGCGCGCATACTGGCGCAGGGTGGGATCGGGCAGCTCGACCATCAGGCGGCGCAGCGCCTGTTCGCCGCTGGGGCCGGCGAGGGCGAGCGCGGTGAGCGCGCCGCGCGCCTCCGCAGGACGGGTGCGGGCGACGTCCTCGAGCTGCGGTACGGCGGCGGCACCGAGCCGGCCGAGCGCCTCGGCGGCGGCGGAGCGGACCGAGGGGTCGCCGTCGGCCAGGGCGGGGACGCAGGCGTCGACCCCCCAGGTCGTGCGCGTGTCGGCGAGCGCCACCGCGGCGGCCGCGCGCACGCGCGGATCGGGATCGCTGCGCGCCAGCGCCGGCAATCGCCGTTCGACGGCGGGGCCGCCGAGGGCGCGCACGCCGACGGCGCGGATGGCGGGCTCGCGGCGTTCGAGGAGCGCTTCGGCGCGCGCGGCGGGGAGGCCGTCCGCGAACGCGGCGAGCGCCGTCAGCGCCTCGGCTTCGAGCGCGCCGCCCGGGCGCGCGAGCTGCTCCAGGGCCGGACGGGCGGCGGGCCGGCGCATGCCGCCGACCAGCGCCACGATGGCGGCGCGTTGCGACGGCGCGCGCTCGCCGTCGGCCGCCCAGTCGAGCAGCGCCAGGACGCCCGCGTCGGGCAATGCGGCGGCGAGCTGCGGCGCCTCGCGCAGGCGCTCGATGGCCAGTGCCGCGAGCAGCGGCGAGCCGCTGCCGGCCATCTCCAGCAGCGCCGCGGCGCGCGGCGCGCCCTGGTCGCCGGCGGGCAGTGCCGCATAGCGGACGAGCAGCTCCACGTCGCGCGGCGCCGGCTGCCGCAGCATAGCGTCGCCGTCGCCGGCGATCGCCCGCGCCCCGGGCCGTGGCAGCAGGCGCTGCTTCCACAGCGAGCCGGACGGCGGCTCGACGAGCGCCAGGAGCACCGTGTCGCCATTGGCCAGGCGCGGCGGCCGGCCGCGCGCCAGCTCCTCCCACAGCACCGGCAGCGCCTCCCCGGCGGCGGCGCCGCGCAGCGGCCGCAGCACCGTCGCGGTGGCGGTCCACCCGCTGCCGTCGATGGCCTGCACGCCATCGATGCGCACCAGCGCCGCCACCGGCGCGGCGTCGAGCGCGGCCAGCAGCGGCGTGCCGAGCGCCCGCGGCTGGGCCGCGGCGGCGCCGGCCAGCAGCAGGCCGGCGCCGAGCGCCGCGGCGAGACGGATCACGGCGTGCGCGGCGGGTTGAAGCCGGGCTCGCCGTCGACGTCGGCGTAGAGCGCGTTGGTCACGCCGAGCGCCAGCGTGCCGGCCTCCCCGAGGTTGCCGTCGGTGAGCTCGGCGAGGGTGGTGTTGGTGGCGCGGCGCAGATCCTGGCCGAAGACCGGGAACATCGGCGGCGAGACGCCGTCGGTGCCCTTCACGATGACCACGAACCAGGTGTCGGCCTGGAGCGGGAAGGGCAGGGTGAAGCGCGACACCCAGCGCTCGGCGCCGGGCACGCGGGCGTCCACCACCTCGCGGTCGAGCGGGACGTCGACGCCGGCGGTGAGCACCAGGGTCGGCTCGGCGCCGTAGAGGGTCGGGATGCCGCCGCGCTCGCGGGCGACGACGGTATCGGCGTTGGCGTAGATCTCGATGCGATCGAACGGCGCCCAGAGCGGCGCCTGCGCCTCGACGTCGAGCAGCACGGTGCCGTTCTCGCTGCGGACGTCGACGCTGCCGCCGAGCGTCAGGTCGGCGACCGCGTCGGAGCCGTCGTCGGCGCGCAGCCGGCTCTGCACGTAGACGCCCTGGCCGAAGACGGCGCGCCCGGCGGCGACGGCGCGGGCGACGTCGGCGGGGTCGATGGCCGCCGGGTCGTCGGTCGGCGACGCCGTCCAGGTGCGCGCCCCGGCGCTGTTCAGCGGCAGGAACTCGTGCGTGTCGGTGTCGCCGATGCCGGTGGTGCGCAGGCCCTGGTTGAGGTGGTTGAACCAGATGCCGAGGCGCGTATCGAGGAACTCGGACTGCTTGCCGCGGCCCGAGCCGTTCCACAGCTCGAGCGCCTTGAAGTGGGCGAACTGGTTGCCGCTGTTGGGATCGAGGCGGAAGCGCGTCAGGTCGGCGGCGCCGATGAAGGAGCGCGGCGGCACCTGCTTGGTGTCGATCTGCAGCGGATCGAAGGTGCTGTCGATGTGATTGATCTGCACCACCGTGTCGGGCGTCGTGTTCGGGCCGGTCTCGGCCAGCACCTGCAGGTCGGGCAGGTTCAGGGAGTAGGCGCCGAGCGAGCGGAAGTCCTTGCCCGGCGGCGCCGCCACCGCCCAGTCGGTCGAGCCGCCGTTGGGCAGCGTCGGATCCACCAGCAGGGGATAGGCGTTGTAGTGGCCGTAGTCCCAGGTGGTGATCTCCTCGCCGATCGTCGCGTGGACGAAGGGCGTGAAGCCGAGGCGCGCGATCGTCGGCGTGAGATCGGTGTGGGCGTGGTGGTCGGTCATGATGATGTTGTCCACGCCCTCGCCGGCGAACTGACGCACGCGGTCGCTCTCGGGCACCCGCGAATCGGCGCTGGCGATGCCGTGGACGTGGAAGTCGGAGGAGACGAAGCCGCTGGTGTCCAGCACGCGGGCGATGCGCGCCGCCACCTCGACCGGCGCGCCGCCGGCGGCGACGACGAGCGGCTGCGTGAACAGCGAGTACTCGGTGCCGCGCGACACGGCGAGCTGGTAGTCGCCGGGCTCGACCTCGAATTCGGCCCGGCCGCTGCTGTCGGTGTAGCCGACGTAGACGAAGCCGAAGCGCAGCGCTTCGTTCTGGTCGTAGAACAGGCCGGTGGTGTCGCTGCCCGGGAACACCACCTCGGGGCTGGGATCGAAGCCGACGACGGCGACGCGCGCCGGCAGCGGCTGTTCGTCGGCGTCGGTCACCTGCACGCGGACGCGCCCGGTGGCGGGCAGCGCGATGTTCTGCTCGACCGCGCCGCCTTCGGCGATGGCGATGGGGTGGACGATCGGTTTCGATCCGCCGCCCTCGTAGGGCGCGCCCTGGCGCGCTGCGGCGACGCCATAGGCCCCCGGCGGCAGCGTGCCGGCGTAGCAGCCGTCCGGGCCGGTGACGAAGATCGAGGTGACGCTGGTGATGGCGCCGTTGGCGACCGGGCCGACGGCGACCCGCGCCTGCGGCGCCGGCACGCCGCCGATGGTGACGCAGCCGCGCAGGGCGCCGACCGGCAGCCCCTTGATGGCGCGCTCGAAGTCGACGGCGTTGCTGCCGCTGCCGTCGCCGACCGCGAGATAGCGGGTGAAGCTGTTGCTGCCGTGCGCCGGCACGAAGAAGGTCGGCGGTCCGCCGAGCACGACGCCGATCACCGAGTTGCTCTGCATCACGTAGGAGACCCCGGAGGCGGTGAAGAAGCTCGAACCGGGATGCGTGGAGCCGGGAATCGGCAGCGTGACGTGTGCGTAGTCGACCCCCGCCGCCTCGCCGTAGCCGATGAAGCTCATGACGCTCAGGTCGCTGGTGAGGATCTCCCCGAGACCGGCGGCGGCGCTCGTCCACTGCTCCACCTGGCCGGCGGCGTTGATGTAGTCGCCGACGTAGAAGCCGCGGTCGACGTCCTCGTTGTTGTAGAGCGTGGTGACCATCTTCACCGCCCGCGCGCCCGGCGCCAGGCTGTACTCGGTGCAGCCCTCGACGTCGTAGTCGGCATCGTCGGCGCTGGCGGGGAAGGGCAGGCCGCCGATGTCCTCGATGATCGTCGACGGGTTGACGAAGTCGAGCACGTCGTCGGGGCCGCAGGTGCGGATCGACGCCGGCCGGCCGTCGCTGCCGTCGTTCACGATCTCCACCGTCTGGGCGTTGATGACGGTCTCGATCTGCACCGCCGGCTGGATCTCGAGAAAATTGTCGAGCCCGGGGTGGCCGACCAACTCGGCGTCGATGATGTTGCCGCCGAACGCGCCGACGCTGTACAGGTTGCGCTGCGGCGCGTCCTGGATGATGAAGCGGGCGACGCCGTTGGCCAGCAGCCAGTCGCCGATGCGGCCGTCGGCGAGCGGCCCGGTGATCAGGTCGGCGGCATCGGTGATGCGCCGCGCCACCGCCTGCGGCGGCAGGTAGCGGAAGCCGACCGTGTTGCTGACCGCGGCGGTGCTGCCGGCGGGAATCGCCGTGACGGTGAGGATGTTGTCCTCCTGCAGCGCGTCGTCGGGTCCGATCTCGGTGACGTACTCGCCGGCGGCGGTGCCGGCGCTGAGGGCGATCGCGGTGCCGTTCAGGTCGGCGCCGACGCTCACCACCTCCGCGTCCGGCGGATCGATGGCGGCGCGGATGGTGAACGCGACGGTGGTGATCGTGCTGCCGTTGGCCGGCTCGAGGATGTGGACCGAGAGCAACTGCGTCGCGGTCGGGGTCGGGCTGGGGGTCGCGGTGTCGCTCGCCGCCGGCGTCGCGGTGGCGGTCGACGACACGGTGTCGGTCGGGGTCGCGGCCACGGTGTCGGTGGCCGTCGCCGCGCCGGTGCTGGTCGCCGTCGGCGGCGCGGTGTGCGTCGCGGTGGCGGTCTCTTGCACTGCGGTGTCGGTGGCCTGGGGGGTTGCCGTGGCGGTGGCGGTCTGCGCCAGGACCGTGTGCGTGGCCGTCGAGACCACCGTGCTGGTCGCCGGCGGCGTGCTGGTCGCGGTGCCCACCGGTTCCGTGGCAGTCGCCGTCGGTGTCCTGGGCGTGCCGGTCGGCGTGCGGACGGTCGCCGTCGGCGTCGCCCGCGGCGTGTTGTTGTCGTTGGAGCCACAGGCGGTGAGCAGCAGCCCGAGCGCGATCGCAAACGGCAGTCGTAGATGCACGGTGAGACCCCCTGGTCCCCTGCATAGCCGGCCCGGTAACGCTGAGACAAATGCCCCGCGCGAGCCGGGCCCGGCGCCGCTCGCCGCGCGCTCGCGGCAGCAATCCGCTCGCACCCGTGCGGTCTGCTCGGACGCTGAATCGAGTTCGGCAGGCGCCCTCCCTGTGCTAGACGATCCGACATGGCCAGCGCCCGATGCAGGGGCGCGACGAGGAGCCGTTCAGGATGCGAGGCAGGAACTGTCGGGGGGCGCTGCTCCTCTGGGTGGCGGTGCAGGCGTGGGCGGGCGCGGCGCAGGCGGTGGTGATCAGCGCCGGGATGGCGTCGGGCGCGCCGGGCGACGTGGTGGCGGTCGACGTCTCGCTGGCGACCCAGGGCGCGGCGGTGCTGGCGACCCAGAATCGCATCGACTTCGGCCGCCAGGCCTACATCGCCGCCCGCCCCAACGGCGCGCCCGACTGCGCCGTCAATCCGGCGATCGACAAGGGCGCCACCGGGTTCCGCTTTCTGCCGCTCGGCTGCGATCCGACGGCCGACTGCGCCAGCGTGCGCGTCTTCGTGATCGCGTTCGACAACCTGGCGCCGATCGCCGACGGCTCGCGCCTCTACACCTGCCAGGTGCGGATCGCGGCTGACGCGGCCGCCGGCATCCATCCATTGGCCCTGGCGGAGCTCGGCGCCTCGGCGGCCGGCGGGGTGTCGCTGCCGACCAGCGGCGTCGACGGCGCCGTCACCGTGCTGTCGCCGCCCGTCGCCCGGGTGGTGCTCGGCTCGGCCGCGGGCCAGCCCGGCGACGTCGTGCAGGTGGGGGGGACGCTGACCCTGCTCGACGCGACCGCCGCCATCGCCGGCGTCTCGCTCGACTTCGCGTTCGATCCGCTGACCCGGGTCCGCAGCACGCAGTCGGGCACGCCGGACTGCGCGACGGCCATGCCGAGCAACGCATCGTTCGCGTTCCAGCCCGTGGATTGCACGCCGGACCTCGACTGCTCGGGCGTGCGCGCCCTGGTGTGGACGCTCGCCGGCGCCACCGCGCCATTCGTGGACGGGGCGGCGCTGTTCGACTGCGCGGTGGGCATCGACGACGCCGCGGCGGCGGGCGCGTATCCGCTGGTCGCCGGCCCGGCGCTGGGCAGCGATCCCGATGGCCAGCCCCTGGCGCTGATCGGCGTCGACGGCGTCATCACCGTGGAGGCGCCGCTGCCGCCGGCCTGCGCCGGCGACTGCGACGGCAGCGGTCAGGTCTCGATCAACGAGCTGCTACTCGGGGTCAACATCCTGATCGGCAACGCGTCGCCGGAGCAGTGTCCTGCCGTCGACACCAACGGTGACGGCAGGGTGGCGGTCAACGAGCTCGTCCAGGCGGTCAACGCGGCGCTCGGCAGTTGTCCCATCTGAGGACGGCGCCGCCGGCCGGCGGCTTGACTTGTCGCGGCGCCGGTTCATCGTGCGCGCACGCCGGCCCCGCCGCGTGACGGCTGCCCGTGGGACGTGCCCGTGCTCACTGACCTCATCCTGATCCTCCTGCTGATCGTCGCCAATGGCATCTTCGCCGGCGCCGAGATCGCCGTCGTCGCGCTCCGCCGCTCGCGCGTGCTGGAGCTGGTCGAAGCCGGGCGGCGCGGCGCGCGTGCCGTGCTGGCCCTGCGCTCCGACCCGGAGCGCTTCCTCGCCACGGTGCAGATCGGCATCACCGTGGTCAGCGCCACCGCGGCGGCGTTCGGCGGCTCCACCGTCGCCGCCGCCATCGTCCCGCTGCTGCTGCAGGTGGGCGTGCCGCCGCACTGGTCGGAACGCCTCGCGCTGGCGCTGGTGGTGGCGGCGGTCTCGTACCTGTCGATCGTCATCGGCGAGCTGGTGCCGAAGTCGCTGGCGCTGCATCGCCCGGAAGCCTACGCGCTGCTGGTAGCGCGGCCGCTGTTGGCGCTGTCGTGGCTGGCGCGGCCGCTGGTGCGCCTGCTGACCGTGAGCTCGAACGCGCTGCTGGTGCCGCTCGGCGATCGCACCACCTTCACCGAGACGCGGCACTCGGCCGAGGAGCTGCAGCACATCGTCGAGGAGGCGGCGAAGGCGGGGACCGTCCATCCGCAGGTCGGCGAGATCGCGTCGCGCGCCATCGACTTCGCGGACCTGACGGCCGGCGACGTCATGGTGCCGCGCGAGCAGGTGGTCGTGCTGCCGCGCGACGCCTCGCCCGAGGCCATCCGCCGCCTCCTGCTCGAGTACGGCCATTCGCGTATCCCCGTGTACGAGGGCCGGGTCGACAACGTCGTCGGCTACCTGAACGTGAAGGACATCCTCGCCATGGCATGGGAGCGCGAGCTCATCGTGCTCGCCGACGTCGTGCGCCCGGCCTACTTCGTGCCCGATGCGACGCCGGCGGTGGAGTTGCTGCAGGAGATGCGCCGCCGCCACGTGCTGATCGCGATGGTGGTCGACGAGCGCGGCGGCATGGAGGGCATCGTCACCATGGAGGATCTCGTCGAGGAGCTGGTGGGCGAGATCTTCAGCGAGCACGTCAAGCAGGAGCCGGAGCTCTTCCGGCGCGAGCCGGACGGCACGGTGCTGGTCGATGGCGCCGCGCCGGTGCGCGACGTCAACCGCGCCCTCGACCTGCACCTGCCCGAGGAGGAGGCGTGGAACAGCGTCGCCGGCCTCTGTCTCGCGTTCGCCAACCACATTCCGGTCGCCGGCGAGCGGATCGCGCTCGACAGCGGCCTGGTGCTCGAGGTGGTGGACGCGACGCCGCGCCGCGTGCGGCGGGTGCGCGTGTACCCGCCGCCGCCCCGCCGGGACAGGGAGGACGACGATGACCACTGATCCGGGCTTCACGGCCCCGACGCGCATCGAACGGCTGTTCAACGCGGCGGTCGGCTGGCTGGTGCGGATGGGCGTCGGGCCGTCGCACATGCGCCTGCTCGAGGTGCGCGGCCGCGTCAGCGGCCGCCTGTACACGCTGCCGGTCGACCTGCTCGAATACGAGGGAGGCCTCTACCTGGTGGCGCCGCGCGGCCGCACGCAGTGGGTGCGCAACGTCGCCGCCAGCGAGTCGATCGTCCTGCGCCGCGGCGCCCGGCGCACCCGCTACGCGCTGCGCCCGCTCGGCGACGCCGAGAAGCCGCCGGTCCTGAAGGCGTATCTCGTCCGCTTCGAGAACGAGGTGGGCCGCTTCTTTCCGCTTCCCGCCGGGTCGCCGGTGGCGGCGTTCGTCGCGCTGGCGCCGCGCTACCCGGCGTTCGCGCTGACGCCGGTTGCCTGACGCAGCGCGCCGGCGCTGATCCAGGCGCGGATCAGCGCCATGTCGGCGGCGCTCAGCGGGTCGCCGGTGAGTGGCATGCGGCTGCCCTGGCCGAGCGGCGGACCGGCGAGCTTGCTGAGCAGGAAGCTGTTGTCGGGATGCCCGGGATCGACGCGCAGCATGCCGGCGAGGCGGGCGGCGTCGATGCTCGGCTCGACTCCGACCAGCGCCGCGTAGCTGGTCGCCGCGTCGGTCAGGATCAGGTCGCCGGAGGCGACGGTGGTGTCGTGGCAGGTCGGGATGGCGCAGCGCGGCGAGAAGATGGTGGCTTGAATGCGCTCCAGCGTTGCCAGCGGTGTGTCGGTCGGCGTCGGCGACGGCGGGCGGCAGCCGTCGAGCAGGGCGTTCACGGCCGCGATCAGCTCGCCGACCGTGGCGATGCCGTCGCCATCGCGATCGAGGGCGGCGCAGGGCCGGCTGCCGTCGAGCACGCTGGCGACGCCGGCGATCAGCTCGGCGACCGTCACCACGCCGCTGCCGTCGCAGTCGCCGGCGCAGACGACCGGGGCGCTGGTGGGGGTCGGGGTCGGCGTCGCCGACGCGGCGACGGTCGGCGTCGCGCTCGGCGGCGGGGCGCGGTTGGTGAGGATGACCGTGAACGCCGCCGACTCCGCGTAGCGCGGCGAATCGGTGGTGAGCTTGAACGACAGCGGAAAGTCGCCGAGGACGCCGTCGGCGACGGTGAGCTGCCAGGTGGGGTGGACGTGCAGCGTGCCGGCAGCGCCGAGCAAGGCGCGGTCGCCGGCGCGCCTCAGGGGCACGCCATTGATCTTGAGCGCGGCGGCCGGGTCGGCGGCGACGATCTCGAGGCTCACCACGGTGCCGTCGGCGAGGGTGAAGAAGCCCGCGTCCGGCGGATCGGTGACCGCCATGAAGCCGGGGTCGATGGTGCTGTAGAGGCAGTCGCCGCCGGCGCACAGCGCCTTGAAGGTCTGCAGGACGTCGCGAGCGGTGAAGTCCCACTGGACGGTCAGCGCCCCGCCGCCGTCGGCGGTCGACCAGACGAGCATGCAATCGGTTCCCGTGCAGGCGCGCGCCGGGGCCGGCGCCAGCGCGGCGAGGCCGGCCAGCAGCAGCGACGCTAGCAGCGCGAGGCGCAGTCGGAGGCTGGAGCGGGGCACGACGTCTTCAACCGTAAGTGAGCCGCAGCTCTGAGAAAAGGGGGTTGTCGACGGCGGGGCGGGTGAATCGCCACCGGATCAGACGGTCGGCGGGCGCTTCTGCAGCTTGCGCTGCAGGGAGCGCCGGTGCATGCCCAGGCGCCGCGCGGCTTCGGAGATGTTGCCGTCGCAGTCGGCGAGGACGCGATTGATGTGCTCCCACTCGGCGCGCGCCAGCGACGGCGTGCTGTGGTGGCCGGGCGCGGGGGCGGGCGGCTGGCCGTCGCCGCGGGCGAAGGCGTCGATGATGTCGTGCACGTCGGCCGGCTTGGGCAGGTAGTGGGTGGCGCCGAGGCGCACGGCGTCGAGAGCGGTGGCGATGCTGCCGTAGCCGGTGAGCACGACGATGCGGGTCGTCGGATCCAGCCCGTGCAGCCGCCGCACCAGGTCGAGGCCGGAGCCCCCGGGCATGCGCAGGTCGACCAGCGCGAGCTCGGGCGGGTCGGCCTCGGCATCGCTGACGGCGGCCTCGATGTCATCGGCGGTGCGGACGTCGTAGCCGCGCTCGCGAAAGGCGCGCGCCAGGCGCTCGCGCAACACGCGGTCGTCGTCGACGATCAGCAGCGACGGCGCGGCGGCCTCGCGTCGGCCGTGATCGGTGGGAGCGGCGTTCGGCGTCACAGGGGTGGTGTGGCAGATTCGCCGCGGTCGGCAATGTGGCCGATTGTCGCAGGGGCGCGGCGGGGCAGGAGCAAGGTGACGGCGGTGCCGCTGCCGGGCGCGGAGTCGATGGCGAGCGAGCCGCCCAGCCGTTCGACCACGGTGCGGCTGAGGAACAGGCCCAGCCCCATGCCGCGATCTGGCCCCTTGGTCGTGTAGAACGGCTCGCCGACGCGGGCGAGCACGTCGGCGGGCATGCCGCTGCCGCGATCGCGGACGGTGAGACGCCAGCGCTCGCCGTCGCCGTCGAGGGTGACGTCGACCGGCGCCGGCGGCGGCGACGCGTCGAGGGCGTTCTTGATCACGGCGCGGATCGCCTGGGCGACCGAGCGCGCCGGGGCGACCAGGGTCCGCTCGCCGCCGCGGGCGTGCACCAGCACCCGCTGCGCCTCCGGCAGATTCGCCAGCGCCTGCGCCACCAGGCTGCTGCCGTCGACGGCGACCAGCGGCTCGCCGGTGCTCTCGCCGGCGTCCGCCGCCATCTGCAACAGGATCTCGCGGCAGCGCTCGACCTGGGCGCGGATGAGGTGGGCGTCGGCGACGGCGTCGCCCGTCCCGTCGGCGCGCTCGAGCTGGTCGGCGAGCTCGCGCGCCACCACGGCGATGGTCGACAGCGGCGTCGCCAACTGGTGCGCGGCGCCAGCGGCGAGGGTGGCGAGCGAGGCCAGGCGCTCGCCGCGCGCCGCCTGCTCGCGGGCCCGCGCCAGCTCGCGCTCGCGCGCACCCAGCGCCCCGGTGACGCGGCGCACGAAATAGACGATCAGCGCCGCGGTGAGGGCGAAGGCCACCCACATGCCCTCGAGGTGCGAGCGCAGATGGGCGGCGTGCTCGGATCCGCCGGGCAGCGGCGTGATCGCGAACAGGAGTCCGAAGCAGGCGAGTGCGAACGCCGCCAGGGCCCAGCACCAGGCGCCGGGCAGCACGACCGCGGCGAGCGCGATGTACACGAGATAGAGGAAGCTGAAGGGATTGACCGGCCCGCCGGTGAGCGACAGCAGGACGGTGAAGAGGGCGATGTCGAACGCCATCAACGCGCCGAGCATCCAGTCCGCGATCGCGGTCGCGGTGCGCGCCCAACGCCGGCAGGCGGCGTTGCTCGCCGCCTCCACGGCGATGATCGCCAGCAGCGGCGCCAGCGGCAGCTCGATGCCGATGAGGACGTGCGCCAGGACGACGAGGGCCGCCTGGCCGCCGACCATCCCCCAGCGCAGGCGCAGCAGCCAGTCGAAGTTGATGTCGCGCACGTCGGACACGCCGCCGATCTCAGCCCGCCACCGTCGCTGGTGTCAACGCGAGGCGCGCCGCGGCCCGACCGGCGAGGACCAGCGCCGCGGCGATCCGCGACGAGCGCATGCGGCCGTACACCATCTCCGCCCCCGGCACGTCCCGTCGCATAGCAAGCGGTAGCGGCGCTGGGGGCGCGACACGTTGTCGCAGCCGCTGGGACGGCTCAGTTGCGCAGGCAACCGGCGGCGCCGTGGATCGTCAGGTGCAGGGCGTTGCACGGGCGCTCGTCGTCGCGGCGCGCGCGGTGGCGGTATGGTGGCCGCCACCTGCAGGTGGTTGAGCGGCTCGCGATGGGCGGCGGTCGCGATGCTGCGCCGCAGGCGCGGGTTGCGCTCGTCCGTGGCGGGCGGCGCGCCGGCGATGTGCGCCCGTCGACGTCCGTGGCAACGGCAGGCTTTCCCGCCCCGCGGCCCGCGGCTTAAGGTGCCGGCTGGACGAGGGAGCGGGGCGATGGACGAACTGCGCACGGAGGCCTACGGACCGGAGGGCGACGCGGCGCGGCACCTGCCGCTGGCGGAGCTCGAGGCGGGCCTGGCAGCGTTGCCGGCGACCCCCAGGGATGGCGGGCGACTGGCGTTGATTCTCCGCCGCCATCCCGACGGGCGGCGTGAAACCCCGCAGCGCGTCCACCTCGCCCCGGCGCAGGGCGTGCCCGGCGACGGTTGGGCGCGCCGCCCGCCGCGCGACCCGGAGGCCGAGCTGGCAGTGATCCGGCGCGACGTCGCCGAGCTGATCGCCAACGGCCAGCCGCTGACCCTGTTCGGTGACAACCTCTTCGTCGACCTCGACCTCTCCGCCGGCAACCTGCCGTGCGGCAGCCGCGTGCGGGTCGGCGACGCGGTGGTCGAGGTGACCGCCAAGCCGCACAACGGCTGCCTCAAGTTCCGCGGCCGCTTCGGCGGCGATGCGCTGCGCCTGGTGCAGGCGCCGGCGACCCGTCACCTCAACCTGCGCGGCGTCTACTGGCGGGTGAGCGAGGCGGGCGACGTGTACAGTGGGGCGCCGATCACCGTTCTGTCGCGCGGCTGAAGGCACCGGCAGCGGCTCCGGCGCGCCGCGCGCGGTCGGCCGTCAGCGCGAACATCCGCCTCGCCTGCGGGGCCGCGTCTGAGCGCGTCTGGGCGCCCGGGGCCGACGACGCGGGGTGGCGGAGTCAGCTCGGGTCCGCGGACAGGCAGCTCGGGTGAGGTGGGGGCAGCGGCGGTGGCGGCTGCAGGGGCAATCCGAGGTGCGCCAGGATGCGGGCGATCACGCGCGGGTCGGCGATGGTCGCCACCAGGCGCAGGCGCCCGCCGCAGGCCGCGCACGCCAGGACGTCGAGGCCGAAGCTGCGGCGCAGGAGCTCGACCCAGGCGACGTGGCGCGGACGGACATCCCCCGCCGGGGGCGGGCGCGGCGCGGCGGGCGGGGCGGGAGGGCGTGGGAGGGCGCGTAGTGTGCGTAGTCCGTATGAGCTGGCGATTTCACATCACCGTCAGTATCAGACGTTGGCGACCGGTAGCCCCGAGGGGGCGGCATAACGAACTGCCCGCGCCACTGGCAAGGAAGAAGTTGGTCCATCAGAGCCACAGAGCCACAGCGACGGACCAGCGCGGGCCGCGCCTGCCGCAGCACGCGCACGACGCCTACGCCGAGGCACACCCGGCGCCGGTTGTGGCCGCACCTGCCCCGTCGCATGACGAGGCGTTTGCCCGGCTCGGCATCGAGCTGACCAGGGAGAGCACCCGCAGCGGCAAGGATGCTGTCGGGATGATCGGCAACACCTACGCCCACCTCCCCAGCTCCGCGCTCTGAAGCAGGCGGGCGTGGTGTGGGGGCCGGTGAAGAACGGGCGGACGTGGACGTGGTTGACCTTTGCTGACCGGCTGCCCAAGGTGCTACCGGCGCTGAAGGGAGACGACCATGATCGAGCTGCCGCGGACCACGACGTATCAGGAGGAGATGGAGGCGCTGGGCATCCCGGCGGGGGTGAGCGAGCGGGCGTATCGGATGGCGCGGGAGGATCTGGTGACGGGGGTGATCGACCCCCTCGAAATCAACGAGGCGGCGCGCCGCTATCAGAAGCAGTTGTCCGCGAGCTAGATGTAACGGCCAAGTACGTTGTTCACCCGGGGACTCCTGGGGCAAAGAGGTTGTGCGGCAACTTCAGAGCCCAGGAGGGAATTCCCCGGATGAGACTGCACCGTAACGCGAAGACGACGCCGAAGGCGAGAGCGTTGATCGTGCAACGAGTCGAGACCGAAGGCTGGACGGTGGCGGAGACCGCAGAGGCCTTCGGGGTGAGCGAGCGCACGGTGCACAAGTGGCGCGCCCGCTGGCGCGTGGGCGGCGCGGCCAGCTTGGCGGATCGGGGCTCGGCGCCGACCCGGATCCCGCATCGGACGCAGGGGCGCCGCGAAGCGGCGATCCTGCGTCGGCGGCGCCAGCGGTGGCCGATCGCGCAGATCGCCCACCATCTGCGGCTTCCGCGGTCCACGGTCGGCGCCGTCGTGCGCCGCCATGGCCTGGGCCGCCTGCCCCCGGTGACGGCTCCCCCGCCGCTGCGGCGGTACGAGCGCGCCCGCGCCGGGGAGCTGTTGCACCTGGACATCAAAGCCTTGGGCGGCATTGGGCGCATCGGCCACCGCATCCACGGCGATCGCCGCACTCGCGTCCGCGGCATCGGCTGGGAGCAGGTCCACGTCTGCATCGACGACGCGAGTCGCGTCGCCTACGTCGAGGTCTTGCCGACCGCGACGGCCGCCGACGCCGTCGGCTTTCTGCACCGTGCCGTGCGCTGGTTTCACCGGCGGCGCATCCGCGTCGAGCGGGTCATGACGGACAATGGCTCGGCCTACGTCGCCGCGGCCTTTCGCGCCGCCTGTGACGCTCTCGGCGTGCGGCACCTGCGGACGCGGCCCTACACGCCACGGACCAACGGCAAGGCCGAACGCTTCATCCAGACCTTGCTGCGCGAGTGGGCCTATCAGCGGCCTTATCGCTCTTCGGCCTGGCGTCGGCGGGCGCTCCCGCGCTTCGTGCGCCACTACAACTGCTCGCGCCCCCACTCCAGCCTGCACTACTCGCCGCCCCTGCGTCGCCTCAAGGAGCTTGCCGCATGAACAACCTGCCTGGTTGCAACAGCTAGAGAGCAGCTCCAAGATACCCCGTACCCAGAGCCGGCCGAGCCGCTCAACGCGGCGCCCGCCGGCTTGCTGCTCTACGATCAGCCGGCTGACGTTCGGCTGATCGGGAGCGCCTATCGCCGCGGCGAGCGCGGCTTCCTGCTGGCGAACGAGGCACAGCGCCGCTGCCGGTGCTGTGCCTCACCTGCGCCGCCGACTCGAGGTCTGATTCGAACTACATCAAGATCGCGGTTCCCGGCACCGCCAGGTGAGATCACGACCCTCGCGTCGGCACCGGTGAGACCCTGCCCGCGACGGTCGAGACGACGCACTTCCGCGATCAGATCACCGTGAAGCTCAAGGACCTCCGGAAGCCGCGGACGGGGACGTACCTGGGCATCGTCCACCTCGACGAGCGAGCGCTGGTGCAGGCCGTGGCCGAGATCCAGGCCGCGGACGGCAGCGACGACAGCGCTCCCCTCCCGCCTCGCCGCCCAGCAGCGGCAACGGCGCCGGCACCGAGAGCAAGTCCAGGACCGCGAAGAAGCGCGGCGGTGGCAAGAAGAAGCGCTGACGTCGGGGCGTGCCGCACCATCGGCGCCTGTTGAAGAAGAAAATCGAACGCTCGCGGCGGCGGCGCCGACGGGAGCGGCGCCCGCCGGCCCGTCAGTTTAGCGCGGCCAGCAGGGCGCGGGCGGCGCGCAGGTCGGCGGTGTCGACGCCGTCGGTGAAGCCGGCGTAGACCGGCTCCAGCACCGCCCGGGCGCGGGCGCGGCTATTGACGTCGCCGTCGGCGGCGGCGAGCTCGGCGAGGCCGAGGGCGGCGCGCAGAGCGAAGCTGCGGGCCCCCTGTTCGCTGGCGAGATCGAGAGCGGCGCGGAAGTGGGCCTCGGCGGCTATCGGCTGGCGGCTGCGTCGTTTGCACTCGCCCTTGAGGCGCTGGAGCTCGGGGACGTAGAGGCAGTCGAGCTGCTCGCTCGACAGGCCGAGCGCTTCGTCGATGGCGGCGAGCGCCTCGCCGAGGGCGCCGCGCTGGAGCTGGATCTCCGCCAGCTGGGCCAAGCGGTAGGGATGCATGGCGCGAACGCCGATGTTCTGCAGCAACGCGAGCCCCGCCTGGGCGTTGGCGAGGCCGGCGTCGCACTCGCCCTGGAACGCCTGTGCCCAGCCGTGGTTGACCATCGCCGAGGCCAGCCAGAAGTAGATCTTCTGGTCGGTCAGCACCGGCAGGTCGCGGGCGGTGACCGCGTACGCCTGCTCGACGTCGCCCATGTCGTGCGCCAGGTTGGCGACGAAGGCGTTGGCGATCGCCTGCCCGTAGGCGGTGGGATGGGCGGCGGCCAGCTTGCACATGTCATCGCGCACCGCCAGCGCCCGCGCCGGCCGGCCGAGCATCCACTCCGACCACATCAGGTAGCCGTAGACGTAGAGGCCGCCGTCGTAGCCGTGCTCGGCGAGGAAGCTCTCGTAGCTCTTCGTCTTGTACCAGGACGTGGCGCGCTCGAGCCCCTCGCGGGCGCGCGCGAACTCGCCGCGGAAGAAGGCGTAGACCGCCGGGGTGCTGTAGCTGGCGATGAGATCGACGGCATTGGTCGACTGGGCGAGGCGTTCGAAGCTGGGCAGCAGGCGGGCGGTGCGCTCGCGGTCGCTGCGCATGATCGCCACGCCCCAGATGCCGTGCAGGACGCGCGCCGGCACGTCGGCGCCCAGCGCCTCGCACAGCCGCTGGGCGCGGACGAAGGCTTCCTCGACCGCCGGCGCCGCGTAGCCCTGGGTGGCCAGTCGCGCCGTGCCGAGCGAGGTCAGCAACGCCAGCTCGCGCACCGCCGCCTCGCGCGACGGCGGCAGCGATTCGACCTGGCGCAGGCCGCGCTCGAGGGCCTGGATCGCCTCGCGATAGGCGCCACGCCAGGCGGCGCGGTCGCCGGCGAGGGTCCAGTAATCGACCGCGTCCTCGATCTCCTCCCCCGCCTCGTGGTGCTGGGCGACCACCTCGGGCTGCTGCGCGGCGACCTCGGGGAAGCGGTGGCGGAGGGCGGCGGCCACTCGCCGGTGCGCCTGCACGCGCGGCGCGCGCAACATGCCGTCGTAGGCGACGTCGCGCACCAGCGCGTGCTTGAACACGTAGGATTCGCTGCGCGCGCTGCGCCGCGGCAGCACCAGTCCGCTCTGCACCAGCTCGCGCAGCTCGTCGCGCAGCACCCGCTCCGGCCGTCCGGCGACGGCGTGCAGCACCTCGTAGCGGAACTCGCGCCCGAGCACGGCCGCCATCTGCGCCGTCTCGCGGGCGCCGAACGACAGGCGGTCGAGGCGGGCAGCGAGCAGGTCGCGCAGGGTGGTCGGGATGACCACGCGCGCCGCCGGGTCGGCGCCGTCGCCGGCCAGCGCGCCGGATTCGATCAGCTCGCGGGCGACCTCCTCGACGAAGAGCGGCACGCCGTCGGCGCGCTGCACCACCTGGTCGAGCAGTGCCGAAGGCACGGTGGCGCCACCCACCGTCGCGTGCACCAGCTCGGTCACCTCGTCCGGTGCCAGTCGCTCGAGCGCCAGCGGGGTCACCGCCTCCGTCGGCCACGGCGGCGCGAACTCGCCGCGCGCCGTGAGGACCAGCAGCCACTGCGGCGCGGCGCCGGCGAGCGACGCGCCCTGCAGCTCCGCGACCAGCTGGCCGATCAGCTCGACCGTGGTGGAGTCCGCCCAGTGCAGATCCTCGATGACCATCACCCGCGGTTGCCGCGACGCCAGCCGCGCCAGCACCTGCACCATCGTGTCGAGCGCCACCTCTTTCTCGCGCTCCGGCGACTGGCGCGGTCCGTCGAGCTCGGGCGCCAGCGGCAGGCCGCAGACGCGCGCCAGCGCCGGCAGGCGCTCGGCGACGTTCAGATCGTTGTCCGCCAGCAGCTGCGGCAGCGAGTCCACGGCGCCGACAAGGGTCTCGACGATCGGGTAGAGCGAGCTGTCGGTGTGCGCCGGCGTGCAGCGGCTCTCCAGCAGCGTCCCCGGCGACAGCGTCCGGCAGAGTTCGTGCACCAGCCGGCTCTTGCCGATGCCGGGCTCGCCGACGACCAGCACCGCCGCCCCGCGACCGGCCTGCGCCTCCGCCCACCGATGCGCCAACATCGCGCGCTCGGACTGGCGGCCGACGAAGGGGCTGTCGGGACCGGCCGCTGCCGGGCGCTGGTCGCCGGCGAGCCGATAGATCGTGGCGCCGGCGCGCGCGCCATCCGCCGCGGGAAGCGCCTCGCAGGCCAGCTCGCCGCGCAACAGCCGCACCGTGTCGGCGCTCAGCAGCACCTCGCCGGACGCCGCCCGCGCCTCGAGCGCTGCGGCCGTCTGCGGGGTCAGGCCGGAGAGCTCGCGCAGGCCGAAGCCGCCGCCGACGCGCTGCTCGCGGGTGACCACCACGCCGGTGTGGATGCCGATGCGGATCTCGAGATGGGCGCCGTGGGTGGCGCGGTGACGCGGCGCCGCCGTGGCGACGTCGTTGCGCAGGCGCTCGGCCACCCGCGCCGCGCGTCGCGCGTCGTGCTCGTCGGCCTGGGGGTAGCCGAAGGCGATCACCAGGCGATCGGCGAGGGTGCCGACGACGTGGCCGCCGTTGCGCGTCGCCGCCTCGGCGAGCAGCGCCTGCTGGGCGTGCAGCAGCTCGTCGAGCGCCTCCACGTCGCGCGGCGGGCCGTCCTCGGTGACCAGGGTCAGGCCGCAGCTGACGATGGTCAGCTGGCGGCGCTCGACCTCGAGCGCGCCGGTCGGCGTGCCGGATGCCTCGCGGATGGCGCCCAGCGCTTCCAGCAGGCCGGCCGCCGACACGTTGCGCTTCTCGACCGCCTTCGCCGTCACCGTCTCCAGCAATGAGCGCAGGCGGCGGTCGGCGAGATCGGTGGGGATCGGCACCGGCTCGCTGCCGAGCTGGCGCATGAGGACGTCCTGCGGCGAGCCACCGCGAATGGCGATCTCTCCGGTGAGGCACTCGAGGAAGACGAGCCCCCACGAGTAGAGGTCGGAGCGCGTCGACGGCAGCTCGCCGCGCAACTGCTCGGGGGCCGCGTAGCTGGGAGTGCCGGCGAGCTCCCAGCCGCCGCTGGCGCGCGGCAGCGCCTGGTCCTGCACGTCGCGCACGAAGCCGCCGAGACCGAAATCGAGCACCAGCGCGTGGCGTCGGGCGCCGGTGTGGGCGACCATGATGTTCTCGGGCTTGAGGTCGCGGTGGACGATGCCGCGCGCGTGCGCGCAACTGAGCGCGTCGAGCACGTCCACCATCAGCTGCTCGGTCTCGGCCCGGCTCAGGCGCCCCTCGCTGCTCAGCAGCTGGCGCAGGGTCTGCCCGGGAACGAACTGGAAGACCGCGTACAGGCGCCCATCCTCCGCCTCGCCGCAGTCGATGAGCGGCACGATATGCGGATGGTAGAGCTCGCCGCAGAGCTGCATCTCGCGGCGGAAGCGGGCGTTGTCGCCACCGTCGTCGTCGTACCCGTCGCGCAGCGAGCGCAGGACCTTGATCGCCACCGCCTGTCCGGTCGACAGCTGGCGGGCGAGATAGACGGTGGAGAATGTGCCGCTGCCGATCCGCTCGAGAATCTCGTAGCCGCCCTGGAAGACGTTCCCCAGCGTGAGCGCCGGCTCGGAGGCGGGAAGCACGGGTGCGGATTCAGCCATGCGTTACGAGGGCTTTCCCCGGTAGGCAGGACCTCCCGCTTACCCCACCCCGCCGACCGCGCTCAAGGCCGAATCGCCCGCCGCCCGCCTACAGAGGGGCTGGAAGCGGGCCCGATCTCGTTCCGCCCAGCCGCCGTCTGTGCTCTCAGCGCCCCCATGTCGGACGAGATCGCCCTCCTCGATGCCACCGCGCAGGCGGAGCTGGTGCGCTACATCACCGACAAGTTCCTCGCCGCCGGCCTGGTCATCCTCGGCCGCACCAACACCCCCGAGCTCGGCCTGCTGCCGACCACCGAGCCGGAGGCGCTCGGCCCCACCCGCAACCGGTGGCAGCCATCGCACAGCTTCGGCGGCTCCAGCGGCGGCTCGGCGGCGGCGGTGGCGGCCGGCATCGTGCCGGCCGCGCACGCCAGCGACGGCGGCGGCTCCCGCCACGCGCCGCCGCACGGGTGATTCACCGCCCGACATCCGTAATGGGTTACGGCGGGCGCGGCCAACGGCGGAGCTGGCGGGGGCAACGGCGGCGGCGGCTGGCTACTGGCGGGTGAGCGCGGCGGGCGACGTGGACAGCGGGGCGCCGATCACCGTTCCGTCGCGCGGCTGAAGGCACCGGCGGCGGCTCCGGCGCGCCGTGCGCGGTCGGGCGTCAGCCCGAACATACGCCTTGCCCGTGCGCGCGGGCTTCTGGTAGGCGCGAACGAGATGGTGCGGTTGTCCAGACGTCGGCCGATGGCGCAGGCGCTCCTCGCTGCCGCCACCTTGTTGCTGCAGGTGGTGGTGCCGGCGATCCATCCCCTGCACGGCGCGGCGGCGTCGGCCGATCACGGCCGGCACGCCGCCTGCGCCCCCGTGTCGGGTCACGTCGATCACGGGCTCGGTCACGACGCGGTCGCGTGCGTCTTCTGCGCCGCCGCCGCGCAGGGGCGGGTCGGCGCGCTCAGCGCGTCGGTCGCCCCGCTCGCGGTGCGCCTGGCGCTCGACACCGTCGTTCCGTCGCTTCCGCATGGCACCACCGCGCCGTCGCTGACCCGCGCGGCGCCACGCGCGCCGCCGGCGCGCGTCTGAGCCAGCCGAGCCCCCCGTCCGATTGACCGTTCGACCGGCCCCGCGCCGCGTCGGACCCGGTGACGCGCCCGCGCGCGCCGCCGCAGGCGAGGAGACGAGTGCGATGGTCCAGTTGCCCCATCGGCGCGGCGGCATCTGCGCCGCCGTGGCGTGCGCGATGTTCGCGGCCGCGCCGCTGCAGGCGCAAGCCCCAACCGCGGCCGACTTCGAGGTGTTGAAACAACAGATGCAGGAGCTGATGCGACAGAACGCCCAGCAGCAGAAGCAGATCGAACACCTGCAGCGGCAGGTCGAGACATTGCAACGCGCGCCCACGCCGGCGGCCGTGGCGGCGCCGGCGTCGCCGAGCCCGGGAGCGGTGCAGGCGGCGGCGCCGGCGGCGACGCCGAGCGAGCAGCAGGCGCTCGACAAGGCGCTCGCCGAGGTGCAGCCGCCGACCAATCTCGAGAATCCGGCCGGCCTCAGTGCCGTCAGCGAGTCGCAGGTGCCGCCGCTGCTGTCGCAACGAGTCGGCCCGGCGGATCTGCGGCTGATCGACATCTCGTTCGACGTGCTCTCCGCCGTCGGCTCCTCCACCGCCAGCGGCCAGGACCTGCGCGATCTGCAGGCGGGCGCCCACGATCCCAACCGCCGCGGCTTCACCTTCCAGCAGGGCGAGCTGTCGCTCGCCGGCGCCGTCGATCCCTACCTGCTCGGCGAGGCGCACATCGTCTTCACCGACTCGGAGGTCGACCTCGAGGAGGCGTTCTTCGTCACCACGTCGCTGCCCTGGGACCTCCAGGTGCGCGGCGGATACTTCCTCACCGACTTCGGCCGCATCAATCCGGTCCACCCGCACGCCTGGACGTACCAGGACCAGCCGGTGGTCATCACCCGCATGTTCGGCGGCGAGGGGCTGCGCTCGCCCGGTCTCGAGCTGAGCTGGCTGGCGCCGCTGCCGTGGTTCTCGCAGCTCACCGTCGGCATGCAGAACGGCGACCAGGGCGACCTGACGGTGAGCTTCCTCGACGGCGAGGGCGGCATCGGCGGCCGGCCGGCGGTGGTCACCGGCGTCCACACGCTGCAGGACTTCGTCTACCTGACGCGCTGGGCGAACTCCTGGGACATCAGCCCCGAGATCACCGGCCTGATCGGCCTCTCCGGCACCTATGGCGCCAATACCACCGGTCCCGCCGCCTCGACCTTCATCTACGGCACTGACCTCACCTTCAAGTGGCGTCCCGCCGACAATTTCCGCGGCTGGCCATTCGTCACCTGGCAGAGCGAGGTGCTGGCGCGCGACTACACCGCGGCGGCGTACACGGCGGGCAGCGACCCGGCGTTTCCCAACGACCTGCCGAGCGCCATCCTGCGCGACGCCGGCTTCTACTCCCAGCTCACCTGGGGCTTCCGCTACCAGTGGGCGGCGGCGCTGCGCGGCGAGTACGCCTCCGGCGCCGGCCAGAGCGTGATGGACGGGATGCTGGTCAGTCGCCAGGAGGATCCGTTCCGCGGCGACCGCACGCGCATCTCGCCGCTGCTCATCTTCCAACCGTCGGAGTTCTCCCGCTTCCGGCTGCAGTACAACTACGACTACGCGACCTTCCTCCCCGGCAATCACAACGCCAACAGCGTGTGGCTCGGCATCGAGTTCCTCTACGGCACGCATGCGGCCCACAAGTACTGAGATGCGAGGCCCGACCATGAAGCGCACGATGTTCCCTGGAATCGTCGGCCTGTTGCTGGCGGCGCTGCCGACGGCGGCGGCGGAGCCGCTCAAGGTGGTCGCCACCGTGCCCGAGCTGGGGGCGCTGGTGCGCGCCGTCGGCGGCGATCAGGTTGCCGTCACCGTGCTCGCCAAGCCCACCGAGGATCCGCACTTCGTCGAAGCCAAGCCGAGCTCGGTGAAGGCGCTGAGCGAGGCCGACCTGTACGTGCAGGTCGGTCTGCAGCTCGAGATCGGCTACGCGCCGGTGCTGCTGACCGGGGCGCGCAATCCCGACGTCCTCCCCGGACAGAAGGGCCACGTCGACGCCTCGACCGTGGTCACCCCGCTCGAGGTGCCGGTGGGCACGATCGACCGCTCCATGGGCGACGTGCACCCCGTCGGCAGCCCGCACTACCTGCTGGACCCGCTCAACGGCCTCAAGGTGGCGGCGCTGCTGCGCGATGCGCTGAGCGCGCTCCGGCCCGCCGAGGCGGCCACCTTCGCCGCCAACTACGACGCCTTCCGCCAGCAGTTGGACGTCGATCTGGTCGGCCCGGCGCTGGCCAGGCGCTACGACGCGGAGAAGCTGGCGACGCTGTTCGAGTACGGCAAGTTGCTCCCGTTTCTCGAGCAGCAGGGGCAGGCGGCGGAGCTGGGCGGCTGGCTCGGCGCCCTGGCTCCCTCCCGCGGCGCCAAGGCGGTGGACGATCACCCGATGTGGACCTATTTCGCCCGCCGCTTCGGCCTCGACATCGTCGGCCACCTCGAGCCGAAGCCGGGCGTCGCGCCGACCACCAAGCACCTGCAGGAGATCGTCGAGCTGATCCGGGCGGATCGCGTGCCGCTGGTGCTGGCCGCCGCCTACTACGATCCGCGCCACGCCGACTTCGTCGCCGCGCAGACCGGGGCGCGGGTGGTGCGGATGGCGAATCAGGCCGGGGCGCGTCCGGGAACGGACGACTATCTGGCGATGGTGAGCTACAACGTCGAGCAGGTGGTGGCGGCGCTGCGGGCGGCGAGTCCGGGCGCTCCCGGATGATGCGCTGCCAGGAGCTGTGTGGGAGCGCACGCCAGAGGCGGCGCGGCGGCACCGCGATGGGCGGCGGCGCGGTCGAATGGGCGGTGGGCGCGGCGGCGGGCCGCGCCCACCGCGTGGATTACTCGCTCGGCAACGGCAGCGGCGGGCGGCCGCGCCGCGGCGGGCGCTGGCCGGTGCGGTTGGCGCGCGCCGGCAGGGTCGCCTTGGCGGCGTCCAGCCCTTCGTTCAGCAGTGCGATGACGACCGCGGTCTTCGAACACCCGAGCTCCTCGGCGACGCGGTCGATGCCTTCACTGACGTTGTCGGGCACCTTCACGTTCATCAGCTTGCTCGGCATTTTCTTGCGCTCCAAGTCCGATAGCCGCAAATCTGCTCGCATGATTCCCTGTCCTTTCTCCCATCCTCTGGCAGCAGCGACTGCTGCGTACCCCATCGTGCTACTGGAGTATCAGCCCCTTTGCAACTTCGCGGCGTCGACGATCGCTCATATGCGGCCGCTGTCGGAGGCCATGTGGTAGGCGATCCGCCGTCGACCCGCGGCGTCGCGCCGCTGCTGCGCGCCGAGGGGCTGACGCTCCGCTACCGGCAGCAGCCGGTGCTCGACGACGTGACGCTCAGCGTCGGCGCGGGCGAATTCTGGTTCCTTCTCGGCCCCAACGGCGAGGGGAAGACGACGTTTCTGCGGGCGCTGCTCGGCGAGCTGGCGCCGGCCGGCGGCCGTCTGGTGCTCGACGAGGCGGTGCGTGATCGCGCCGCGGTGGGCTTCGTGCCGCAGCGGTGCACGCCGAATCCGATCCTGCCGACGACCGTGCGCGAATTCGTCGAGCTCGGGCTGGTCGGCGTGTGTGTCGATGCGGCGCAACGCCAGGCGCGCGTGCAGTGGTCGCTGGCCCATGCCGGCCTCGCCGGCCTCGAACGCCGCAGCTATTGGGCGCTGTCGGGCGGCCAGCGCCAGCGCGCGCTGGTGGCGCGGGCGCTGGTGCGGCGGCCGTGCCTGTTGATCCTCGACGAGCCGACGAACCATCTCGATTTCCTCATCGAGCAGTCCATCCTGGACGTGCTGGCCGCGCTCAACCGCGAGGAGGGAACCACCATCCTCTTCGTCACCCATGCGCTGCACCTGGCGGCGCGCTATGGCACGCACGCGGCGCTCTTCCACGGCGGTCGGGTCGAATCCGGGCCCGCGGCCGAGCTGCTGCGCCGCGAGCGCCTCACGCGCGCCTACGGGGTGGTGCCGGCGGGGCCGGAGCCGACGGCGTGATCGCGGAGTTCCTCGCCTCGTGGCCCCTCTTCCACACCGCCTACCTGGCCGGGTGGCTGATCGGCGTGCTGCTGTCGATCGTCGGCGTGGTGGTGGTGGCGCGGAACCAGATCTTCATCGGCGCCGCGGTGGCGCAGGCCTCGACGCTCGGCATCGCCCTCGGCATGTGGGCCGGCACGGCGCTGGGGGTGGAGACGCTGAGCGGCGATCACGCGCACGGCGTGCTGTCGCTGATCGGCATCGCCTTCGCCGTCGCGGCCGCGGCGTTCACCGCCCGCGGCGGCGCGGGCGGCGTGCGCGAAGCGGCGACCGGCTGGGTCTTCCTCGCCGCCGCCAGCCTGTCGATCGTCGTCCTCTCGCACAGCCCGCACGGGCTCGAGGAGATCAACCACCTGGTGTCGTCGAGCATCATCGGCGCGCGCCAGGCGGACGTCTGGCTGTTCGGCGCGCTGGTGCTGGTGAGCGGGGTCGCGGTCGCGCTGCTCCGCGACCGTCTGATCCTCTTCGCCATCGACCCGGAGATGGCGGCGGCGGTGGGGATGCGCACCGCGGTCTGGAACACGGCGCTGGCGATCTGGCTGGGACTGGTGGTCGGCGGCGCCATGCGCGCCGCCGGCCTGCTCTACACCTTCGGCAGCCTGGTCCTGCCGGCGCTCGCGGCCACGGCGCTCTGCCGGCAGACGCGGCCGCTGTTCGTCGTCGCGCCGGCGCTGGCGCTGGCCAGCGGCGTCGTCGGCTTCGTGCTCGCCAACCACACCGACGACCCGCCGGGGCAGATGGCCGTGGTGGTGCAGGCCGGCCTGGTCGCCGCCGCCTGGGCCTGGCGGCGCTGGTAGCGCCGCCAGGCTCCACCTCCCGCGGTGCCCGTTCCCGGCGACGGCCGGGCGAGAAAGGGGGCCCAGGGCGAGAGGGCGGGGTGGAACGGACTGGACAAGTTCTGCCCTGTTTGTTCTATCCGGCTGATGCCAGCGGAGCTCAGCGAGCGCACCCGGGAGCGCATTCTCGACGGCGCCATGGCGGCGATCGCGCGCCACGGGCTCTCGAAGCTCGGGATGAGCGACGTGAGCGCCAGCGCCGGCGTCTCGCGCGGCACGCTCTACCGCTACTTCCCCAGCCGCGAGGAGCTGTTGCAGAGCCTGGCGGCCTTCGAAACCGCGCGCTTCCAGGAGCGGGTCACGGCGGCGCTGCGCGCCGCGCCCGCCGATGCCTCGCGGCTCGAGGTCGCGCTCCAACTGGTCACCCGCTACGTCGGCGAGCACCCGGCGATCCGGCGCGTCATCGAGACCGAGCCGGCATTCGTGCTCGAGTACCTGCGGCTCCAGTTCCCGGCCCTGCGCGCGATCACCGGGTCGTTCCTGGCGCCGCTGTTGGCGCAGACCGACCCGGTGCGTCGGGGGGCGGTGACCACCGAGCAGTTGGTCGATTGGATGACGCGGATGATGATCTCCGCGGTGCTGCTTCCCGATTCCGACCCCGATCGCATGGCGCACGGCCTGACGGCGGTCTACCGCCTGCTCGCCGGCGCCGCGGCGCCCCTGACACGGCGCGGCACAGGAAAGGACCGTCCATGAGCGACACGCCGATGGCGACCACGAACAAACTGTTCGGTGGCAGCATGATGAGCCCGATCGTCGACCCGTACCCGGTCTACAAGCGATTGCGCGACGACCACCCGGCGCTGCCGGTCAACACGATGATGGGCGTGATCCACATGATCACCCGCTACGACCACGTGCTGACGGTGCTGAAGGACGGCAAGACCTACTCCTCGCGCGCCAACGCCCGCGGCATCGGCATCGTCATGGGCCGCACCATCCTCGAGATGGAGGGCAGGGAGCACGTGCGCTTCCGCAACATCATCGCCCCGTTCTTCGGCCCGCGGGCGATGAAGGCGGAGACCGGCGAGCTGGTGAGCGGCGTCGTGCACCGCCTGATCGACGACTTCGCCGGCACCGGCGCGGCCGAGCTGGTGCAGCAGTTCACCTTCACCTTCCCGATGGAGGTGATGGCGAACATCATCGGCGTGCCGGTGGACGACTACCATGCGTTCCACCGCATGGCGCTCGACCTGATCAGCGTCGGCGACGACCCGGCGCGCGGCTTCCAGGCGGCGCAGGATCTCGTCACCTACCTGACGCCGCTGATGGCGCAGCGCAAGGCGGAGCCGCGCGGCGACCTGCTGAGCAAGCTGGTGCACGCCGAGGTCGAGGGCAGCCGCCTCAGCGACGAAGAGGTGCTGAGCTTCCTGCGCCTGCTCCTGCCCGCCGGGGCCGAGACCACCTACCGGCTGACCGGGAGTTGCCTCTACGCGCTGCTGCGCCATCCCGAGGTCTACGAGGAGGTGCGCGCCGACCGCAGCGCCATCGACCTGCTCATCCAGGAGACGCTGCGCTGGGAGTCGCCGGTGCAGTTCGTGTCGCGCGAGGCCACCGAGGACCTAGAATTCGAGGGGCAGGCCGTGCCGGCGGGGGCGCTGCTGTCGGTCACCGTCGGCTCCGCCAACCGCGACGAGCGCCACTTCCCCGATCCCGATCGCTTCGACCTGCACCGCAAGAACGACGACCACCTCGCGTTCGGCTTCGGCGCCCATTTCTGCGCCGGCTCGCACCTGGCCCTGCTCGAGGCGCGCACGGCGCTGAACGCGTTGCTCGACCGCCTGCCCAACTTGCGCCTCGAGGCCGATTGCGACTGCAATGTCGTCGGGCTGGCCTTCCGCTCGCCGAATCGGCTACCGGTGCGCTTCGACGCCAGGCACTGACCACGGAGATCCACTCAGGCGCACGGAGGACGATATGCCGCTCGATCCGCAGGCCCGGGCCTTTCTCGATCAACTCGCGGCGATGGGCGGGCAGCCGCTGTCGTCGATGGGCGTCGCCGAGGCCCGCCAGGCGATGGAGCTCTTGTCGCAGATGCGCGGCGCCGAGGTCGCGATCGCGTCGGCGGTCGATCGGACGATTCCCGGACCGGCGGGGACGATCCCCGTGCGCTTCTATACGCCGAACGGCACGCCGCCGTTTCCCCTGCTCGTCTACTTCCATGGCGGCGGCTGGGTGCTCGGCAGTCTGGATACGCACGACGAGATCTGCCGCTCGCTCGCCAACGGCGCCGGCTGCGTCGTGGTCTCCGTCGACTACCGGCTGGCGCCTGAGCACCGCTATCCGGCGGCGGCCGAGGATTGCCATGCCGCCACCCAGTGGTGCGCGGCGCACGCCGCCGAGCTCGGCGCCGACGCGTCGCGCATCGCGGTCGGCGGCGACAGCGCCGGCGGCAACCTCGCGGCGGTCGTCGCGCAGATGGCGCGCGATCGCGGCGGGCCCCGCCTGGTGTTCCAGCTCCTGATCTATCCCGCCACCGACGCCGCCTGCGACACGGTCTCGCAGCGCGAGAACGCCGAGGGCTACCTGCTGACGGCGCGGGACATGACCTGGTTCTGGGGCCACTATCTCGGCGAGGGCACGCCGCGGGCCAGCGAGCCCTACGCCTCGCCGCTGCGCGCTGCCACCCTCGCCAACCTGCCGCCGGCGCTGGTCATCACCGCCGAGCTCGATCCGCTGCGCGACGAGGGGGAGGCCTACGCCGCCGCACTCGAACGCGCCGGCGTCGCCGCCAAGGTGACCCGCTACGACGGCATGATCCACGGCTTCTTCGGCATGGGGGCGATGATCGACAAGGCCAAGACCGCGGTGCAGGAAGCCGCGGGCACGTTGCGGATCGCGTTTCGACGCTAGCGCGCGCCACCGAGACGCCAGAGGCGCGCGGGGGACGGCGCTGCCCTCCGTGTGACGCCGTGGCCCGCTGGGGTGATCGATGTACCTCCTGTCGCGACTGCTGACGCTGGTCGAGGACCTGCGCGAGATCCCGCACTACAAGCGCATCGGCGACGCCCTGAAGCGGGCGGCGGCCGACGGCTTCCGCACCTGCGGCTACCTGATGCGCGAGCAGGCGGAACGCATCCCGGACCGCCCGCTGCTGCGCTTCGAGGAAGAGGAGGTCAGCTTCGGCGCCTACAACGCGGGGGTGAACCGCTACGCGCACCTGCTCGCCGGCGCCGGCGTGCGGCGCGGCGACGCGGTGGCGATCATGATGGAGAACTCGCCCGACTTCCTGATGGCGGAAGGGGCGATGGCGAAGCTCGGCAGCATCGGCGCGCTGATCAACACCAACCTGCGCGGCGCGGCGCTGGCGCATGTCCTGGCCACGTCGACGGCGCCGGTCGTGCTCGCCGACGCGGCGTGCGCCCCGGCGGTCGCCGAGCTGGCGCCGATCGAGGGCCGCACCGTGTTCGGCGACGGCGCCGCGGGCGTGTCCGGGTTCCGCCGGCTGCGCGAGGAGCTGGCGGCGGCGCCGACCGCCGAGCCGAACATTCCCGACGTCACCGTGTCGGACGTGATGCTGTACATCTACACCTCCGGCACCACCGGTCATCCCAAGCCGACCATCATCCGCCACTCGCGCTTCACCATGGGCGGCCAGTCGCTGCGCATCGTCCTCGATCTGCGCGACGGCGACTGCTCGTACGCGCCGACGCCGCTCTACCACGGCTACTCCAACTTCGTCGGCTTCGCGCCCGCCTTCCACGCCGGCACGACCTTCGCCTCGCGCCGCAAGTTCTCCGCCAGCGCGTTCCTCGAGGACGTGCGGCGCCACGGCGCCACCCACTTCATGTACGTGGGCGAGCTGTGCCGCTACCTGCTGCGCCAGCCGCCGACCGCGCACGACCGCGATCACCGGCTGCGCATCGCCACCGGCCCGGGGCTGCGCCCGGACATCTGGCAGGCGTTCGTCGATCGCTTCGGCATCGCGCGGGTGATCGAGACCTATGGCCAGACCGAGGCGAACCTCAGCCTGATGAACCGCCGCGGCCGCGTCGGGTCGGTCGGGCGCGCGGCGCCGTTCACGCACGGCCAGCTCAAGCTGGTGCGGTTCGACCACGACGCGCAGCGGCCGCGCCGCGGCGCCGACGGCTTCCTCGTCGAGTGCGGGCCCGGCGAGGTCGGCGAGCTGATCAGCCTGGTGGCGCAACACACGACGATGAGCTTCGATGGCTACGTCGACAAGGCGGACAACGAGGCGAAGCTGCTGCGCGACTGCTTCACGACCGGCGACTGCTATCTGCGCACCGGCGATCTGCTGCGCCGCGACCGCGCCTCGTACTACTACTTCGTCGACCGCATCGGCGACACCTTCCGCTGGAAGGGCGAGAACGTCGCCACGGCGGAAGTGGCCGAGCTGCTCAACGCCGCGCCGGGCGTCAGCGAGACGGCCGTCTACGGCGTCCGCGTCCCCGGCACCGACGGCCGTGCCGGCATGGCGCTGGTCGTCCTGCAGCCCGGCGCGACGTTCGACCCCGCCGCCTACCACGCCTTCGCGACGCGCGTGCTCCCGCCCTATGCGCGTCCGCTCTTCGTGCGCGTCGGCGAGGCGATGGACGTCACCGGCACCCTGAAGCACACGAAGACGCGTCTGCAGTCGGAGGGGTACGACCCGGCGCGGATCCACGATCCGCTGTGGTTTCGCGACGACGCCGCGAAGACCTACGTGCCGCTGGACGCCCCGTTGAAGGCTCGCATCGACAGCGGCGCCGTTCCGCTGTGAGCGCGGCGGCCTCGGCGGGGAGGCGCGTCACCCGAGCATGATCATGCCGCCGTCGACGGCGAAGCACTGTCCGGTCATGAAGTGCGATGCGTCGCTGGCCAGGAACACCATGACCGGCGCCATGTCGCCGTCGGGGTCGCCGAGCCTGCCGCCGAGCGGCACCACGTGCTGCATCGCCATGTCGTGGATCATGCGTTCCTGATCGCTCATGCGCGACCGCCAGGCGTCGTACATCGGCGTCCAGATCGCCGGCACCACCGAGTTGACGGTGATGCGGTACTTCGCCCACTCCTGGGCGACGGTGCGGGTCCACGCCATCACCGCGCCCTTCGAGGCCGAGTAGTGCGCCGATCCGGCCTGGCCGCGGATACCGGCGCCGGAGCCGAAGTTGATGATGCGGCCGCCGCGCGCCTTCAGGTGCGGGAACGCCGCCTGGTTGGTGTAGAGCGTCCCCTTCACGTTCACCGAGAAGATCAGGTCCCACTCGGCGTCGGCGATCTCCTCCGCCGGCGTGCGCCGCTCGACGCCGGCGACGTTGGCCATGATGTCGAGGCCGCCGAGCTCGGCGACGGCGCGGTCGACGCTGGCGAACACCGCGGCGCGGTCGGCGATGTCGCACGCGAGGAAGGTCGCGCCCGCCTCGGCGCAGACGCGGGCGCCGTTGTCGGCGTCGACGTCGAGCGCCACCACCCGCGCCCCCTCGCGCGCATAGGCGCGCACCGTGGCGGCGCCGATGCCGCTGGCCCCTCCGGTGACGATGGCCCGCTTGTCGGTGAGCAGCATGGAGCGCCAGAAAGCCGACCGCCGCGGGCTCGTCAAGGCCGCCAGCCGAGCGCGACCACGGCGAGGGCCCGCGGGGCGGGACCGCCGCGTCCCGATTTCGGGCCGACTAAGGGTTTTCCCCAAGTTCTGCGAGCGGGCGAAGTCTGATAACGGCGGATCCACGGGTTGGGTCTCGGGTGGCGCGGGCGTGAGCAAGATCTGGCAGGCACTCAAGGAAGCCGAGCAGCACCGCGAGCCGGCGGTCGCCGGAGTGCCGTCGCCACACGAGAGGCTCTCGGCGGAGGAAGAGGCCGCGCTGTGCGCTCTGCTTGCGCATGGCTCGGTGCCCGCCGCCGCCGCGGCGTGCGGCCTGAGCCAGGGCACGCTCGAGAGTTGGTTGCGGACGCCGCGCTTCGTCGCCGTCTACCACGCGGCCAGCCGGGCGGCGCGCGCCCGCCGCTAGTTTCGGGCCGCACCTCAGCCCCTTGCCGCGCGCGCGGTCGACGTGCCGCCAGCAAGCGTCACATTCCGGGCGCGCGTCGTGCCGCGTGGTGTGCTACAAGCGGCGCCGCGCGGTGAGGGGGAGGTGGCACCGGGGTTGCTGGATCGCCTTCATCACCGTCGTCGGTTCATGAAGGCGTTGCACCTGGGAAGAAACCGAGCGGGGCGGCCGAGCGCGTCGATGGCCGCGCTGCTCCTCTGGCTGGCGGTCGCCGCGCCGGCCGCGGCGGTGGTGAGCGGCGTCGGCGGCGAGGTGCGTTACTACAGCGGCGACGCGATGGTGCCCGACGTCACGGTCGATCTCATCGGCGCCGGGCAGATGAGCACCACCACCGACGACCACGGCGCCTATGCCTTCGGCGATCCCGGCGGCGGCGATTGGCAGGTGGCGCCGCGCAAGCTGGGGGGCGGCGGCACGGGCGTGAGCACGCTCGACGCCAGCTATGCGCTGCAGTCGGTGGTCGGCCTGCGCAGCCTTTCCGACATGCAGCGCCTGGCCTGTGACGTGACTGGCGACGGCACCGTCAGCGCGCTCGATGCCGCCCGCATCCTGCAACTGGTCGCCGGCATGCGCGCCCAACTGCCGGCGGCGGAGAGCTGCGGCTCGGACTGGGTGTTCATCCCCGACCCGGCGGCGGCGCCCAACCAGCGCCTGCTCGCGCCGCAGATGGCGCCGATGTGCCAACCGGGCGCCATCGCCTACGAGCCGCTGGCGACACCGATCGACAGCCAGAACTTCCTCGCCATCCTGCTCGGCGACTGCACCGGCAACTGGCTGCCCCCGGCGTCGCCGACCGCGACACCCACGGCCGCGCCGCCGACCGCGACGCCGGCCGTCCCGTCCGCCACCGACACGGCAGCGAGCACGGCCACCGGCACCGCGACGCCGACAGCGACCCCGCCGCCGGCGCCGAACGCCACCAGCACCAGCACCGGGACGGTGACCCGCACCGGCACGCGGACCAGCACGCCGACCAACACCGCGACCCCGACGCCGCCGTCGACGGCGACCCGCACCGCGACCGCGACCTTCACCGCGACGCGCACCAGCACGCCGACCAGCACCGCGACCGCGACCGCGCAGGCGACGGCGACGCGCACCGCTACGCTCACCCCCACGAGCACCTTCACGATCACCTTCACCCGCACGGCGACCGAAACGCCGACGCGCACCCCCAGCAACACCGGCACGCCGACCCGCACCGGCACCCGCACCCAGACCTCGACGCCGAGCGCCACCCAGACGCCGACGCCGACCGCGACCTGCATCAGCGGCCTCGGCTGGAACATCTCGGCGCCGCTGCTGGTCAGCAGCCAGAGCGGCGGCAACGTGTGGCTGAGCCGCACCGTGCCGACCGACGCCGGCTGGGGCGTGTTCTGGCTGCGCAACGATCCGGGCGCCCCGAACGTCGCCCGCCTCTATTACGCGCACGTCGACTTCGCCGGCAGCATCACCGTCGCGCCGATGCTGCTGACGTCGATTCCGAAGATCGCCTTCCGCGACCACTACTACATGGTCACCTGGAACGCCGGGCACTACGCCCTGCTCACCGCCGAACAGGCGAGCCTCTACTACCAGACGGTGTCGCTCGCCGGCGGCATCAGCCAGCGCCACGTCGTCGGACCGCCGCTGTTCGTCGATCCGCAGTACGACGAGGAGGCCGACGGCGACGTCTACCCGTATCCCGGCGGCTTCATGGGGGTCGTCGAGGGCGAGTGCGCCGGCCACTCCTGCAGCTACGCGTTCAAGCTCGACACCAACGGCCAGGCCACCAGCTCGGTGGTCAACCTCGTCGACTTCGACCTGACCCACCAGTTCTATCCCAGCGCCGCCTTCGACGGCAGCGGCTTCGCCATTCTCAGCGTCAAGGACATCCAGATCGCCACCGGCGGGGTGATGACCAAGTACTGGTCGGCCAGCGGCAGCATGAGCAGCCACGTCAAGGTGGTGCAGAGCAAGCCGTACCTGTGGGACGAGTTTCCCGACATCGCGTACAACGGCGACCACTTCGCCGCCCTGTGGACCGAGAACTCGGCGCGCTCGCACACCGCCCCATGGCAGATCCACTTCGCCACCTTCCGGCGCAGCGCCAGCGGCGGCAGCGACATCGCCGATCGCGTCATCGACGTGGTGGCGCAGAAGACCAACCATCGCTGGACGACCCAGGTGCACCCCATGGGCAACGACTGGGTGGCGCAGTACGCCAGCCGCGCCGCCGACGGCTCGATCGTCGCCGTCTACGAGCTGCTGGGCGACGACGCGCGGACCGGCATCGCGCTCGAGCCGTTCCCGCTCTCCGCCGACGCCCTGGGCTCCAGCCGCCACACCGCGCCCGCGGTGTTCGGCGTCCTCGGCATCGCCCGCGGCTCGGCCGTCGGCAACGGCACCACGGTCGAATTCTACACCCTCGCGCCGCCGAGCTGTCAGTAGTCGCGGCGATGGCGCCGGCGCGCGATCCGCGCTACGACTGCGCCGGCGGACGAGGAGGGGATGGCGATGCGCGTGCGGCAGTGGCTGGTGATCGGCGCGGCGCTGCTGGCGGTGGCCGGCGGCGGCTGCGCCACCAAGAAGAAGCGGATCACCGCGGCGGACATCGCCGGCACGGTGGTGCTCGAGACCTACCGGGTCAATCTCGGCTGGAGCTACGAGCTCGAGGGCCTGTACATCGACGGCGACGGCGGCGTCTGGACCTACGCGCAGCACGGCACGCCGTGGTACCCGGAACGCCTCAAGACCGATGAGCTCAGCGAGCGCGACCTGCTGACCAAGCACAAGGGCGCGCGCCGCATCGGCACCGTCGACCTGCCGCGCCTGGTCGAGATGGCGCGGCTGGTGCCCGGCGCCGCCAAGGGCCCCATCACCCGCTCGCATCCCGAGCACGAAGGCAGCGGCGCGCTCGATGTCGCCTACCGACTCGACAAGCGCACCCACACCTACACGGAGATCATCCTCACCGGCACCGGCGACCTCACCGCCACCAACGGCAGCGGCGAGGCGCGGGCTCTCATCGACTACCTGCGCGAGGTCGAGGCGCAGGTCGGCTACCAGTGACGGCGGGACGAGCGGGGCTCGAGCCATGCCGCCCTCCACGCCCCACGCCGGCGGCCGCGTGTCCCTCGTGGTCATTCGCGTGCGGATGTGGTTTCGCTGCTGAGCGATGACCGCCGCCTTCCACGACATCGCCAGCATCGATTACCCGATCCTCGACGCCGACGCGCACGTCTACGAGCCACCGGACGTCTGGCAGGCGCGGGTGGCGAGCCGTTGGCGCGAGCGGGCGCCGAAGGTGGTGCTCGTCGACGGCGAGCAGACCTGGTCGTTCAACGACGGCGAGCGGTTGCGCCCGATCGGGCTGATGGCCGCCGCCGGCGCCAGCTATCTCGGGTTCCGGCCGTCCGGGCTCACCTACGAGACGATGCGCCGCGGCTGCTTCGATCCGGCGGCACGCCTCGCCGACATGGACGCCGACGGCATCCACCTGCAGATGCTCTACCCGAGCGTCTGCGAGGAGGGGGCGCGCATGTTCGGCGACGACCGCGACCTGCAGCGCGCCTGCGTCCGCGCCTACAACGAGTGGCAGCTCGAGCTCTGCGCCGCCGGCAGCGGCCGGCTCTTCGGTCACGCGGTGATCCCCGCCAGCGGCCTCGCCGACGCGGTCGCCGAGCTGGAGTGGGCGCTCGCGCGGGGATACCGCGGCGTGCTCGTCTCCACCTTTCCCAACGGCACCGTCGAGCCGTCGCCCGACGACGATCCGTTCTGGGCGCGCGCCGCCGAGGCCGGGGTGCCAGTCGCCCTGCACATCGGCAGCTTCCACGGCGACGGACCGGTGCAGCGCCGCCGCTTCGACCCCGCCGCCGTGCTGCCGCGCGCCGCCACCAGCAAGTCGGGCGCGAACACCGTGCCGCTGGTGGCGCGGATGATCTTCTCCGGCATGTTCGACCGCGTGCCGGCGCTGCGCGTGCTGCTGGTCGAGGCGAACATCGGCTGGATCCCGGCGATGCTCGAGCAGACCGACGACATGTTCCTGCGCTACCGGTGGTTCACCGACACCGTCGCGGCGGTGCCGTCGCTTCCCAGCCGGGCCTTCCATCGCAATTGCTGGGCGACGTTCATGATCGACACCGTCGGCCTCGAGCTGCGGCACCGGCTCAACCTCGACCACCTGCTGTGGTCGACCGACTATCCGCACACCGGCACCGACTGGCCGAACAGCCGGGTCACCATCGCCCGCCAGTTCCGCGGCCTGCCGGCGGCCGAGGTGCGGCGGATGCTGCACGACAACTGCCGCGCCCTGTACCGCCTCGACCACGTTCCCGAGCGCTGGCCGGGCTGAGCGATGACGGCGACGCGCCTGGGCGGCAGGGTCGCCATCGTCACCGGCGCCGGTTCCGGCATCGGCCGCGCCATCGCCGAGCGCCTGGCGCGAGAGGGCGGCGCGGTGGTCGCGGCGGGCCGGCGCGTGGCCCGTCTCGAGGAGACGGTGGCGGCCATCGCCGCCGCCGGCGGCCGCGCTCTGGCGGTCGCCTGCGACGTCGCCGACCCCGGCCAGGTGGAGGCGCTGGTCGACGCCGCCCGCGCCGCGTTCGGCGGCGTCGACGTGCTGGTCAACAATGCCGTGACCGCGCGGCCGGACGCGCCGGTCGCCGAGCGGGTCGCCGAGCTCGATCCCCGCTGGTGGGCGGCGACTCTGGACGTCAGCCTCACCGGCGCGTTCCTCTGCGCCCGGGTGGCGGTCGGCGCCATGCTGGCGCGCGGCGGCGGCAGTATCGTCAACATCGCCTCGACCTCCGGCGTCGCCGGCAACTGGAATCAGAGCGCCTACGTCGCCGCCAAGCACGGCCTGGTCGGCCTGACGCGCGCCATCGCGCTCGACTACGCGGGGCAGGGGATTCGCGCCAACGCCGTCTGTCCCGGCTTCATCGAGACCGAGCGCTCGCTGGGGTTCTCGCGCCACAACCGCGGCGACGACTGGCGGGCACGCAAGCTGGCGGAGATCCCGCTCGGCCGTTTCGGGCGGCCCGACGAGGTCGCGGCGCTGGTCGCCTTCCTGGCCTCGGACGAGGCCGGCTACATCAGCGGCGCCGTCATTCCCGTCGACGGCGGCAGCGCGGCGCGCCGCGGCTGAGGCCGGCGCGCATCTGATTCGACGCTAGCCAGGTTGTGGTCGCGGATTGCAGACGCGGCAAATACCTGGCAGCGTGCCGCCGGCGCAGCGGACGCAGGGGCGAGATGACGCAGCCGCGAGGACTTCCGGGGAGAATGTGGGCAGCCACCGCCGCGCCCGTGCCCTGCCGGAATCAATCGCCGGCGCTGCCGACGCACCAGGGACTGGCGGGCTGGCGCGGCGCCGGCGCATCTGGTTGGCGCCCCCCGGCGCGGCTATAGGCTCGAGGTGCGGCGCGACGGCTCACAGCGGCATGCGGGGACGGCCCGCCATGGCGCCGGGCGCGCTGCCGCAGAGTCGTCGCCCTGGCGGGTCCTGCTGATCGAGGACAGCGAGCACGACGCCGAGCTGATCGTGCACGCGCTGCAGCGCGTGCACGCGGTGCGCTGGCAGCGGGTGGACACCGCGGCAGCGCTGCGGGCGGCGCTGGCCGACGCCTGGGATCTCGTCACCTGCGACTGGCAGATGCCGGGACTCGGCGGCCTGGCGGCTCTGCCGCTGGTGCGCGCCGCCGGCGTCGAGGCCCCCGTCGTCGTCGTCTCGGGCGAGGTCGACGACGAGGTGACCCGCCTGGCGTTGGGAGCCGGAGCCGATGACGTCATCAGCAAGCGGGACCTCCCCCGGCTGGCGCCGGTGGTCGAGCGCGAGCTGGACGCCGCCGCGGAGCGCCGCGAGCGGACGCGCCTGTTCGACGCGGTCTTCGACCACAGCCTGAGCTGCCTGGTGCTCCTCGACTCCCAGTTCAATTTCGTGCGCGTCAACGCCGCGTATGCCGAGGCCTGCCATCGTCCGCTCGCCGACTTCGCCGGGCGCAACCATTTCGAGCTCTTTCCCTCCGATGCGCGAGCGATCTTCGAGGAGGTGCTGCGAACGAAGCGGCCGTTCGAGGTGAAGGCGCGGTCGTTCTCGTTTCCCGACCAGCCGGAGCGCGGCGAGACCTACTGGGACTGGACGCTGGTGCCGATCCTCGATGCGGGCGGCGCGGTCGAGCTGCTCCTCTTCTCGCTGCACGACGTCACCGAGCACGTCCGCACCGGGCGCGCCCTGCAGGTGGGCGAGCAGCGCTTTCGCGCCCTCATCGAACAGTCGCTGGATCTGATCGCGATCGTCGATGCGAAGGGCATCTACCGCTACGTCAACCCGGCCCACGAGGCGGTCTGTGGCTTCCGGCCCGACCAGATGGTGGGGATGAGCGCCTTCGCGCTGATCCATCCCGAGGACGCGAAGGTGCTGGTGGAGCGCTTCCGCAGCGCGGTCGCCGGCGGCGGCAAGAGCGCGCCCATCGAGTACCGCTTGCAGAGCCGGGGCGGCGGCTGGCGCTTCATCGAAGGGGTGGCGCTCAACCTGGTGGACGATCCCGGCGTCGGCGGGGTGCTGGTGAGCGGGCGCGACGTCACCGAGCGGCGGCGCGCCGAGGACGAGCTGCGGGCTCGCGGCGAGCGCCTCAAGCTCACCCTGCGCGTCGCCAACATCGCGGCGTTCACCCAGGACCGCGACTTCCGCTACACCTGGATGCAGCATCCGCAGCTCGGCTTCCGGGTCGAGGACGTGCTCGGGCACACCGACGAGGAGCTGCTGGTCGGCAGGGACATCACGGCCCTGGTGGCGCTGAAGCGCCAGGTCATGGCCACCGGCGTCGGCGCGCGGCAGGAATTCGCGATCGATGACGGCGGCCGGCCGGCGCACTTCGACGTCATCCTGGAGCCGCTGCGCGATGCGGCCGGGGCGATCGCCGGGCTGAGCGGCGCCTCGTTCGACATCACGGCCCACAAGCGGACGGAGCAGGCGCTTCGCGCGCACGCCCTACGGCTGGAGATCGTCCAGGGCGTCTACCGCGCCATCCTCGGCGCCGGCCCGGTGGGCGACGTCGTCGGCGCCGCCCTGCCGCGGATGCGGCAGTTGGTGCCGTGCGACATCGCCTTCGTGCTGCTCGCCGACCCGGCCGCCGGCGTGGCGCGGCTGATCGGGGCCGAAGCCGACTCGGTCGAACGCTTCCGCGACCTGCAGGTCGTGCCACTCAGCGACTTCCCGACCCTCGACATGCTGGTGGCGCAGTCGGAGATCTACGTCGCCGATCTCCACGCGGTCCGACCGCGCTCGCGCTTCGTGCGGCGCGCGGTCGAGGCGGGGGCGCGCACGCTGCTCACCGAAGCGCTGGTGGCCGATCGGGAGCTGCTCGGCGCGCTGACGCTGTTCGCTTCCACGCCCGACGCCCATACGGCGGAGCATCGCGCCATCGCCCGCGAGGTCGCCGACCAGCTCGCGGTGGCGATCGACCGCGCCCGCCTGCACGAGCGGCTCGAGCGACGGGTGCGCGAGCGCACCGCCGATCTGGAGCGGGCGAATCGCGACCTCGACAGCTTCACCTATTCGGTCTCGCACGATCTGCGGGCGCCGCTGCGCCGCATCGAAGGCTTCAGCCGCGCCCTGCTCGAGGACTACGGCGCGGGCCTGGCGGTGGAGGCGCGCCGCTACGTCGACGCGATCGTCCAGGGCAGCACCCGCATGGGGCAGTTGATCGAGGATCTTCTGCGCCTGGCCCGGCTGGCGCAGCACGAGCTGGTGCGCGAGCGCGTCGACCTGACCGCGCTCGCCCTCGCCATTCGCGGCGAGCTCCATGCCACCGATCCACGCCGCCAGGTGGTGTGGACGATCGCCCCCGGCGTCGTCGTCGACGGCGACGCGCGGCTGTTGCGCGTGCTGCTCGAGAACCTGCTCGGCAACGCGTGGAAGTTCACCGGCGGTCGCGCCGTCGCCCACATCGAGCTCGGCGTCGAGGCGCGTCCGGACGGGCCGGTCTACTTCGTGCGCGACGACGGCGCCGGCTTCGACATGGCGTACGCGGAGCGGCTGTTCGGCGTCTTCCAGCGCTTGCACAGCGAGACCGAGTTCGAGGGTACCGGCATCGGGCTGGCCACCGTGCAGCGCATCGTCCACGGCCACGGCGGCGCGATCTGGGGAGAGGCTGCCATCGATCGGGGCGCCACCTTCTACTTCACCCTCGGCGGCGCCGCCTGAGCGGAACCCCGGGCTCCGCGCTACGCCGCCTTGCGGCGGCCGGGCTGGACGGCGGCGATGAACTCCAGCTCCGGGTGGTTGGCGAGCGCCCGCTGCAGGCGGAAGTCGGTCTCGAAGAGGACCAGCGGGCGCTGTTCGATGTCGACCAGGCAGGTGGCGCCGCTCGCGCGTTCGAATTCGTCGGGATCGAAGTCGGGATTGCCGATCCAGCGCGCGTGCTGGAACTTCAACGGCTCCAGGCGGACGTCGACGTTGTACTCGTGCTTGAGGCGGTACTGCATGACCTCGAACTGGAGCTGGCCGACGGCGCCGAGCACCGGCTCGCGCTCGAGGCGGTGGCGGTCGAAGAACACCTGCACGACGCCTTCCTCCGCCAGTTGATCGAGCCCCTTCTTCAACTGCTTGCGCTTGAAGGGCTCGGTGAGCACGACGCGCACGAAGCGCTCGGGCGAGAAGCGCGGGATGCCGTCGAACTGCACCGTCCGGTCCTCGCTCAGGGTGTCGCCGATGCGCAGCACGCCGGGATCCCACAGGCCGACGATGTCGCCGGGAAAGGCCTCCTCGATCAGCGTCCGCTCCTGCGCCCGGAGCTGCAGCGACTTGTTGAGGTTGAGCGACTTGCCGGTGCGCACGTGGACGACGTCCATGCCGCGCGTGAAGCGGCCCGAGACGATGCGTACGAAGGCGATGCGGTCGCGGTGCTGCGGGTCCATGTTCGCCTGGATCTTGAACACGAAGCCGGAGAAGAACGGCGCCTCGGGACCGACGTCGCCGGCGGCCGTGTGGCGCGGCTGCGGCGGCGGCGCGAGGTCGAGGAAGCGGTCGAGGAAGGGCTCGATGCCGAAGTTGGTCAGGGCGCTGCCGAAGAAGACCGGCGACAGGTGGCCGGCGCGGAAGGTCGCGAGGTCGAAGGTCGTCCCGGCGCCGTGCAGCAGCGCGATCTCGTCGAGCAACTGCTGGTGCGCGTGGGCGCCGATCGCCTGCCGCAGCGCCGCGTCGTCGAGGTCGCTCGCCTGCATGACGGCGCGATGGCTGGCCGACTCGCCGCGCTCGAAGCGCAGCAGTCGATGGTGCTCGCGGTCGTACACGCCCTGGAACTCCGGGCCGGCGCCGATCGGCCAGTTGAGCGGCGTGCACGGCATGTCGAGCACGCGCTCGATCTCGTCCAGCAGGTCGAGCGGTTCGCGGCCGTGGCGGTCGAGCTTGTTGATGAAGGTCACGATCGGCAGTTGGCGGGCGCGGCAGACCTGGAAGAGCTTGATCGTCTGCGGCTCGACGCCCTTGGCGCTGTCGATCAGCATGACCGCGCAGTCCGCCGCCGCCAGGGTGCGGTAGGTGTCCTCGCTGAAGTCGTTGTGGCCCGGGGTGTCCAGCAGGTTGAGCTGGAAGCCGCGATAGGGGAACTGCATCACGCTGGTGGCGATCGAGATGCCGCGCTCCCGTTCCAGCGCCATCCAGTCGCTGGTGGCATGGCGCTCGGCCCGCCGCTGCTTGACCGACCCGGCGAGCCGCACCGCGCCGCCGTAGAGCAGCAGCTTCTCGGTCAGCGTCGTCTTGCCGGCGTCGGGATGGGAGATGATGGCGAAGGTACGCCGCCGGCCGGCTTCGCTGCGGACGGAGTCGTCGAGGCCGGGCATAGCCTCCCTGAATGCCCCGCCCGTCCTGCCGACGCAAGGCACCGGGGTGGGGTGGGCGTACGCGGCGGTCGGACGCCGCGTCCAGCAGGGCGATTTGCGATAGCGCCTGCCTCCGTCGTAGTGTCCGCGAGGAGGGGACGGCCGATGATGCGACGGGGCCTCGGCTTGGCCATGCTGGCGCTGGCGGCGGCAGGGTGCGGTGATGGCGATTCGCCGCGCCCGGTGCCGACGCCCACCGCGTCGGCCACCCGGACCGCGATCCCGACGGCGACGACCGCGGCGCCCACCGCCAGCGATACCCCGGTGCCCCTGTCGACCGCGTCGCCCCAGCCGTCGACGCCACCCGCCTCGCCGACCGCGACCCCGCCCGCCTCGCCGACGGAGACGCCGCCCCCGACCCCGACCGCGACGCCGCTGGACACCGCGACGCCGACGCCGAGCGCGACTCCGGCGCCGCCGCAACTCCTGTTCTTCGGCGTCGCTCGCGCCGACGATCTGGTGCAGGCACCGGACGGCGTCGACGAGGCGGGACGGCCGATCTACGCGCGCGCCCAGGGGCAGGGGATGACCCTGGTGGTCGAGGCGCGGCGCGGCCAGGTGCGCCTCTCCAACCAGGCCTATGACCCGGTGAACTTCGCGCCCGGGGTCGAGATCATCGCCTCGCGGCCGCTCGGCGATGGCAGCCCGGCGGTCTGCGATTACGATCCGCCGCTCATCGGCGGCATCCCGGCGGTCGAGCCGCTGGAGTTCCGCGACGATCCGATGGTGCGCGACGCGATCGCGGATCTCGGCTGCCGATTCAATGATGGCGCCGGCGCGCCGCTCGGCCGCGTCGGCAACAACAACGCCTGCACGCGGGACGCGGGCGCGCTGTTCAACTTCGTCGATCCGCTCACCGAGCTGCAGTACTGTCTGCCGATCGCCAAGGCCTGGGCCTTCCCGGTGGGCGACACGATCGTCGCGGCGCGGGTGCGGGATGCCGGCGGTTCCCTCAGCGAGGTGCGCGAGATCGTCATCCGGGTCGCCGGCGACCAGCCCTTCGATTGCAACACCGGCCTCGGCGAACGCGCCTTCACGGTGCGCACGCCGGCGAGCGAGCTCGACGCCGACGGATTCGGAAAGATCAGCACCGACGCCTGGCTGACGGCTTCCCTGCGGCTCTGCGCCGGGCCCGACCTGGGCGACGGCACGCACGCGCTGACGCTGCGCGAGAACGCCATTCTCGGCATTCCGCTCACCGACGGCGGGGTGCTGTGCACCCAGCTCCGCTCGCGCGGCAGCGCCGGGGTGCTCGACTGCGGCAGCACGCTGCCGCAGGACGTGTACGCCACCGCGGATCAGGGAACGGGCCACATCTCCGTCGACACCGGCCTCGGCGTGCCCGCCGGCACCGGCTCGGCATCCCTGCGCCTGCCGATCGCGTTCCGCGTCCTGCCGAGCGGTGCTGCCCCGACCGACTGCCTGACCACCAGCTTCGGCAGCGTCATCGCCGGCGCTGTCACCACCGCGGGCGCCACCGCGGAGGTGCTCGACGCGGAGGGGGCCACGGTGGCCTCCCTGGCGCGCAACGGCGCGCCGTTCTCCTGCGACGAATGGGTCACGGGGGGAGCTCCGGTGCTGGTGCTGCCGCTGCCGATGACCGATCCCGTGGCCGGCGCGGTCGCTACGGCTCTGGTGCTCGCGGACTGACCCGGGCTCCGCTGCGTCGGCGCCGGTCGCGTGGAGCGCCCGTGCTCCGGGGGACGCCCACGCCGGCCGGGACGACGTGGCGCGCCGCTGGATCTAGTGTCCCGCGTTGGAAGTTCGTTGCCTATTTCGGCAAGCAATCGGCGCCCCTGGCAAGGCGTCCCGACGCAGGAATATCGGGAATATTCCAAGGAGGGGCAACGCAGCCAGGGGCGTCGAGGGCCGGCGAAATAGGTGACGAACTTCCGACTCGGGACACTAGCCTCGAGACGACAAAACACCTTCACCACGGAGGCATGGAGACACGGAGGGTGCAGCGTGGGAATGGCGGGTGGGCGCGATCCCCAATGGCCATTGCTGATGGCGTTGGGGATCGCGCCCCCGAACCCTCTCTTGTCCAGGGTACTCCGTGTCTCCGTGCCTCCGTGGTGAAATCGTTTTCGTCACATCGAGCAAGGCTAGGGTGCCGCCGCCGGCGCCGATTGCATCGCCGCCGCGATCGCCTCACTGAGCTCGGCGATCAACTCGCTCAGCGCGGCGGCGTTCGCGTCGGGCGTGCCGCCGGGCCGCGTGTAGTCGAAGATCCGCGCCGCCACCGTCGCGTCGTGGCGGTCGCGCACCACCCACCGACCGGAGAGTTCCAGGCTGCCATCGGCCTGCTGCTCGAAGCGGGTCGCCGCCACGCTGACGCTGAAGTCCAGCTTCTCGGTGCTGTACCAGGGGAACGTCACGATCCGCTCCGGACCCATGAGCTGCACCAGGTTCGCCCCCAGGGCGCGCTGGAAGTTGGTTCGCAGCGATTCCGCCCAGCGCGCCTCCGGATCGTAGACGATCTGGTTGGCGTCGACCCGGCGCGCCATCTCCGGCCGATCGAGATAGCTCGGCAGACTGAGCGGGCCGAGGCCGATCACGATCGGGGCGGTGGCGCCGGTGTGCGGCGCCACGGCGTTGAGGATGAAGAAGCGGGGCGCGATGGTGCGCGGCGCCATGATGAGGCCACAGCCGGCGAGCGCGAGCGCCAGCAGGGCGGCGAGGAGGGGAACGGCGGCGCGGCGACTCATGGCGTGCTCTCCTGCTGTTGCGAGCGGCCGTAGAGCAGGGCGCTCGGGTTGCGCTCCAGGTAGTCGGCGAACAGCCGCAGCGCGTCGGCCGCCTGACTGATGGCGTTGAGCGACTGGCGCAGGTCGTGGTCCAGTGGCGAGCCCGGCTGGATCAGCGTCGTCGCGGTGCTGGCGGTCTTCTCCACGGTGTCCATGGCGCGCTGGGCGCCGACCAGGGTCTGCGTCAGCTCGCTGCTGAGCGGCTCGACCTGGCGGTCGACGCGGCGCAGCAGCGCGTTGGCGCTGTCGATCGCGCCGTTGAGGTTCTTCACCGTGCCGGGGAGCTGATCGATGGCGCCGCGCAGCGACGGGTCGTTGATCAGTTGGCTCAGCCCGGCGAGGGCGCGGTTGGCCTCGTCCACCATGCCCTTGAAGTCGATCGTGCGCAGCTCGTTGATGATCTCGCGCGCCTGCGTCGAGGCCTGTTCGAGCGTCGTCGGGATGGTCGGAATCTCCGGCGGGTCGGATGGTTGCTTCTCGACCCACCTCGCCTCGGTGTCGGGGAAGAAGTCGAGCTGGATGAAGAGCAGGCCGGTGAGCAGGCTCTGCGACTGCAACTGGGCGCGCAGGCCGCGGTTGATCAGCTCTTCGCGTGCCTCGGGATCGGGGAAGTGGATGTTGCGGCCCTCGGTGACGATCTTGCTCGGGTCGAGCACCACGTAGACCGGGATGCGCGCCTCCGGGCCGCGCTCCCCGGCCCGGAGGACGAGCTGGATGTTGGTCACCGAGCCGATGTCGACGCCCTTGAACTTCACCGGCGCGCCGACGCTGAGCCCGTCGACCGAGCCGGGGAAGTACATCACGGCGTCGATCGTGCGGCGGAAGAGCTTGCCGGAGCCGAACACCAGGACGCCGGCGACGGCGAGGATCAGGGCGCCGAGCACGAACAGGCCGACGATGGCCGGGTTGGCTTTCTTACCCATGGGGCGGCGCCTCCGTCTGCTCGGCCTCTTCGGCGCCGCGCGTCAGGAAGCGGCGCACGGCGGGTTGATCGGAATGGTCGCGCAGCTCCTTCGGGTCGCCGTGCGCGATCGCGGTGCGCGTCTCGACGTCGAGGAAGATGCTGTTGTTGCCGATGGTGAAGATGCTCGCCAGCTCGTGCGTGACCACGACGATGGTGGCGCCGAGGCTGTCGCGCAGCTCGAGGATGAGGTCGTCGAGCAGGCGCGAGCTGATGGGATCCAGTCCCGCCGAGGGCTCGTCGAAGAACAGGATGTCGGGGTCGAGCGCCATGGCGCGCGCCAGCCCGGCGCGCTTCTGCATGCCGCCGCTGATCTGCGAGGGGAAGAAATCCTCGAACCCCTTGAGGCCGACCAGCGCCAGCTTGAGCGACGCCACCTCGCGGATCTCGGCCGGCGAGAGGTCGGTGAACTCGCCGAGCGGCAGGGCGATGTTCTCGGCCAGCGTCATCGAGCTGAACAGCGCGCCGCTCTGGTAGAGGATGCCGAGGCGGCGGAGCATCCGCTCGCGCTCGTGCGGCGGCGCGGCGGTGAAGCTGACGCCGTCGTACAGGATCTCGCCCTTGGCCGGCTCGATCAGGCCGATGAGATGGCGGAGCAGGGTGCTCTTTCCGCAGCCGCTGCCGCCCATGATGATGAAGATGTCGCCCGGGGCGACGACGAAGTCGAGGTCGCGCATCAGCACGAAGCTGCCGAAGGCCATCGTCAGATCGCGCACCGCGATGCGCGGCTGCGTGCCGACGGCGGCGGCGCGGCCGTCGGGGCCGGTGGCGATGACGTCGCGCATCAGATCCCCAGCACGTAGAAGACCACCGCCAGCAGGCCGCAGGCGACGACGATGAGGACGATGCCGGTGACGACGGCCGAGGTGGCGGCGTCGCCCACCGCGGAAGCGCTGCTGCCGCTCTGCATGCCGCGCAGACAGCCGGCGACGGCGACCAGCACGCCGTAGACGGATCCCTTGAACACGCCGCCGACGAGGTCGGTGACGTGCACCGCGTCGAACACGCGCCGGAAGTAGACCTCCGGGTTGATGCCCAGCATGCCGCCGCCGATGACGGCGCCGCCGACGATGCCGACCAGGTCGGCGTAGAGCACGAGCAGCGGCATCATCAGGCACAGGGCGAGGGCGCGCGGCAGGACCAGGAATTCCATCGGGTCGATGCCCATGGTGGTGAGCGCGTCGATCTCCTGCGTCACCTTCATGGTGCCGAGCTGGGCGGCGAATGCGGCGCCGGTGCGTCCGGCCATGATGATGCCGGTCATCAGGGCGCCCATCTCGTGCACGACCGCGATGCCGACCAGGTCGGCGACGTAGATTTCGGCGCCGAACTTCTCCAGTTGGATGGCGCCGACGAAGGCCATGATGACGCCGACCAGAAAGCTGATCAGGGTGACGATGGGCAACGCGTCGGCGCCGGCTTGTTGCATGAACAGCAGCAGGTCGCCGCCGCGGTAGCGGGCGCGGCCGACGATCGCCCGGCCGCCGGCGATGGTGAGCTGGCCGATGAAGTCGAGGAACTCCCTGGCTCCGGCCGCGCCGTCGATCGCCGACAGGCCGAGTCGGGTCAGGAACCCCGGCCGCGCGCCGCCGCTGCGCGCGCCGGTCCGCTCCGGCACCGCCTCGGCGAGCGCCATCAGGCGCTGCACGCCCTGCGGCAGACCGCTGCGGTCGATGGCGATGCTGCGTTCCTTGGCGACCTCGGCGAGGTGGGCGAGGAAGATGAGCAGGGCGCTGTCCCAGGCGCCGAGCTGCCCGGCCTCGAAGGAAATGCGCCGCGGCGGCGCGGCGCCGGTGAGGGCCTCCTTGATGTCCCGTGGGTCGGGCACGCCGCTGGTCATCCGCCACGGCCCTGCCAGGCGGACGACCAGTTGGTCGGCGGAGGGTCGCTCGAAGGCGAGCTCGGCGGCGGCCATGGTCGGTCGCCGCTCTACCATGTGTCGACGTCACTGCAAGCGAGCCGCCTCGGGCGGCGGGCGGCGGCCCCGCCCGAGGCGCGTGGCGCGCCGGCGTGCCGGCACGTCGGCGCGGCGGTGCCCCGCCGGGCCGCCGGCTCACGGGCCGCGGCTCGGTGCCGGCGTCGGCGGCGCCACCAGGGTGCGGACGCCGTCGAACATCCAGTCGAGCGGTTGGACCACGGTCTGCCCGAGCCGGCGCGGGGCGCCGATGAGGGCATCGGCGAACCAGCGCGCCGTCGACCCGGCGAGCGCCGCGGCTTCGGGGTGGATGTCCGGCTTCGCCAGCGTGCCATCGACGCGGGCCGGGATCACCGGCAGAGACAGGAAGCCCGAGCCGGGGATCGGCACGGCGCTCAGCGCGAACATCTTCTTGATGCCGTTCGGGGTGAGCGTGATCCGGCCATCGAGAGCGAGCGTGCCGTCGAAGCCGATGCTGCCGGCGGCGGCGAGGTCATAGTCGTCGCTGTCGACGGCGAGGTCCTGGGTCGACAGGCGTCCGTTGGCCAGGGTGAAGGTCTGCGTCAGGCTGGTCAGGCGATTCGGCGGTCCCCCCTCGCGCAGGGCGCGCGTCGGGACGATGGTCGCGACGATGGCGCGCAGCAGCCCGGTCGAGGTGAGAAAGCCGCCGCGCAGCGCCATGCGGCCGCTGCCCTGCAGCGCCTGACGCCAGCCGTCGTGGAGCGGCGTGCTGAGCTGCACGGTCAGATCGAGGCCGTCGGGGTCGAGGGCGGGCGCCTGGATCCCCAGCAGTCGCAGGAACGCGTCGGGGTCGGCGCGGGTGACCGACAGCGTGCCCTCGATGCGCGGGTCGGCGAGGTCGATGCGGCCGCTGCCCTGCCACGGCGCGCCGGCGGCGGTGGCGCGCAGCGCGGCGAAGCGCACGTGGTCGGGAGCGAAATCGAGCTGGGCAGTGGCCTGGGTGGCGCTGATGGCGCCGTAGCTGGCGACGGCGGCGCTGACGACGCCGTTCGCGAGCGCCCAGCGCGGGCCATCGACGCGCAGCGTGCCGGTGCCGCGCGCCGGCGCGCCGACGGTGAGCGCCTGAAAGAGGAAGCGGCCGCGCGCGAGCTCGACGGCGAGATCGGCGTCGACCGTGCCGTCGCGGCGGCGGCGCCCGGTGGCGTCGACGCTGGCCAGGCCGCGCTGGCTGCGCGGGCCGGCGTCGAGCGCCGCCAGCACGGCGTCGAGGTTGACGTTCGTGGCGCGCACGCGGCCCGCGATCTCGTCGCGCGACAGGTCGGCGCTCACGCGCCAGCCGCCGCCGAACGCGCGCGCCGTCAGCGGCGACACCAGCAGGTGGCCCGGATCGCCGCTGGCGAACGCGGCGCGCACATCGCCAAGGTCGGTGCCGGCGAAGCGGACCCGCGCCAGTTGCGCGCTGCCCTTGCTGACCTGGACGCCCGTGCCGCGCCAGGTGAGCGTCCCCGCCGCCGACGCCGGCTGGGCGACGAGCAGTGGCCCGAGCGCAAGGGTCGGCGAGGCGAGGCGGAGGGCGATCTGGCCGCTGCCGCCGCGCAGCGTCGCGGTGACGTCGACGTCGCCGGCGGTGCCGGACTCCTCGCGCCGGCCGGTGAGCGCGGCGCGCGCCAGGTGCGCGGCGTTGATGCCGACCGCCGACAGGCTGATCGTCGGTGCGCCCTGCAGCGGGAGCGTCCCCGACAGCGTCCAGTCGCCGTCGAAGGCGCGCGCCGTCAGCGACGCGATCTGCAGCGCCTGGCCGTCGAACGCGAAGCGGGCGTCGAGGGCGTCGGCGGTGAGGTCGCGGTCGCTCACCGCCGCCGCCTGGGCCTGCGCGTCGCGCAGCGTGAGCGCGCCGCCGTCGAAGGTCGCCGCGGCGATCAGGCGGAGGGGCGCGGTGGCGGTGACGGTCGCCCAGCTCGCGCTGCCGCTGGCCATGCTGACGGCGATCTGCCCGGCGAGCGCGGCGCCGACCTGCCCGCTGGCGGTGGCATGGAGGGTGAGGGGGCCCGCGAGCTGCAGCGGCGCGGCGGCGTCGCCGACCAGTTGGCGCACGGCCGCCGCGGCGGCGGCGGCGTCGATCGCCTCGGCGTCGACCCCGCCGTCGAGCGCCACGGTGTCGGCGAGGTGGACGGTGCCGTGTTGGCGCCAGTGGCCGCCGAACGCCTGCCACTGGGCGTCGCGGAGGGTGATGCCGGCGGGGTCGACGGCGAAGCTGGCGCGCAGGGCGGTGGCGTCGACCCCCGCCGCCTGGACGCGGGCGATGTCGACCTGGCCGGTGGCCGTGGTCAGCCCGGCGTTGCTCCAGCCGCCGCGCAGGGTCAGCGCGATCGGTGCCGCGGCGCGGATGCGGTCGCGCCACGCGACCGCGCCGTCGCGCAGGTCGAGGGCGATCTCGGCCGTGCAATCCGTCGGCCGGCCCTGGACGCTGACGGACAGCCGGCCGCTGCCGGACATCGTCAGCGTCGCGCCGGCGCTCGGCAGCCAGGGGGCGACCCCGGCGGCGTCGGCGCCGCGCGCCTCCAACTCGGCGCGGAACGGCGCCGTCGCGATGTCGGCGAGACGGCTGACGGTGACGTCGCCGCGCAGCTCGCCGAGCTGGGCCGAGCGCCCACCAAACGTGAGCCTCGCGCCGGGGCGGGTCGGGGTGAGCGTTGCCGCGATGGCCTCGACCTGCAGGGCGCGGCGTTCGCCGCCGTGCCCCTCGCGCAGCGTCACCCGCCCATCGCGCAGCTCGATCCGCGGGCAGTCGCGGTCGAGGGCCGCCGGCGCTCCGCTCCCATCGCCCTGGTTGGCGAGGGCGACGTCGCCGAGGCGGACGGCGCCATCGTCGCCGCGCCGGAGGTCGAGCTCGAATCCGTCCACGAGGACCTGGGCGAGCGCGGGCGAACCGCCGATCAGCGCCCGCAGGCGCACCCGGGCGAGCACGTGGCGGGCGCGCAGCACCGGCGCGCCGGCGGCATCGAGCACCTCGACGCCGTCGAGCGCCACCGCCAGCGGCGGCGGCCAGGGCGCGACGTGGGCGCCGCTGAAGCGGACCGACGGGCCGAGCGCCGCCGCGACCCGTTGCGCCGCCCAACGCTGTCCCCAGGGCGAGCGCGCCAGCCACGTCGTGCCGATGGCGCCCAGCGCGATCGCGATCCCGCCGCCGACGATCACCCGCCGCGTCATTCTGCCCATCCTCATCCGCAAGGCGCCGCAGCATAGACCAGGGGTCCCTCGGATTTCACGGATGAGATCGGACCGCATCGACAACGCCGTGAAATCCATGCGCTTCGTGCGCTGGCCCACCGTCCCGGTGGCCGTCCGCGGCTGGGTCCGCCGCGTTGAACTGCCATCCGGCCTTCGATAGGATCCGGATTCTATTGAGGAAGGCGCCGCATGCGGGGGGCTGCGGACCTCGGGCCCGCACCCGCACTCGGCCGAGTCGGTGAGAGCAGGCGGTTGATGATGAAGACGCTATTTCTCAATCCCCCGTCGTACGAGGGCTTCGACGGCGGGGCCGGGTCGCGTTACCAGGCGCGGCGCGAGGTGCGATCCTTCTGGTATCCGACCTGGCTGGCGCAGGCCGCGGCGCTGGTGCCGGACAGCACCCTGATCGACGCCCCGGCCGACGAGCTGACGCTGGACGACGTGCTGCGGCGCAGTCCCGGGCACGAGTTGGTCGTCATCCACACCTCCACTCCCTCGGTGGACCAGGACGCCAAGACCGCCGCGGCGCTCAAGGCCGCGCTGCCCGGCATCCGGGTCGGCTTCGTCGGCGCCCACACCATGGTGCTGCCGGAGGACACGCTGCGCGGCGCCCCGGCGGTCGATTTCGTCACCACCGGCGAGTTCGACTACGCGGTGCGCGACATCGCCGCCGGCGCCGACTACCCGGAGGTGCGCGGCATCGCCTACCGGGCCGCCGACGGGTCCATCGCCCGCACCGCGCCGCAGCCGCCGATCACCGATCTCGACGCCTTCCCGTACGTGACCGACGTCTACCAGAAGCACTTGACGATCGAGCATTACTACATCGGCTACCTGCAGCATCCGTACGTGTCGCTCTACACCGGACGCGGCTGCCGCAGCCGCTGCACCTTCTGCCTCTGGCCGCAGACCATCGCCGGCCACGCCTATCGGACGCGCAGCCCCGAGCACGTCATCGCCGAGATGGCGCACGCCCAGAAGCTGTTCCCGCAGGTGAAGGAGTTCTTCTTCGACGACGACACCTTCACCGACGACCGGCCGCGCGCCGAGGCGGTGGCGCGCGGGCTCGGCAGGCTGGGCCTCACCTGGTCGTGCAACGCCAAGGCCAACGTGCCGTACGAGACGCTGAAGGTGCTGAAGGACAACGGCCTGCGCCTGCTGCTGGTCGGCTTCGAGAGCGGCAACCAACACATCCTCAACAACATCAAGAAGGGCACGCGCATCGACCGCGCCCGCCAGTTCATGCGCGACTGCCACGCGCTCGGCATCCTGGTGCACGGCACGTTCATCGTCGGCCTGCCGGGCGAGACGCGCGAGACCATCGCCAACACCATCGCCTTCGCCAAGGACATCGATCCGTACAGCCTGCAGGTGTCGCTGGCGGCCCCGTACCCGGGCACGGAGCTCTACGCGCAGGCGCAGGCCGAGGGCTGGCTGCCGGTGGAGCGGGCCGGCGGACTGGTCGCGGAAGGCATCCAGCAGGCGGTGCTGAGCTACGATCAGCTCTCGAGCGCCGAGATGCACGAGGCGCTCGAGCGCTTCTACCGCGCCTACTACCTGCGGCCGCGGCCGATCCTGCGCATCGTGCGCGACATGCTGCGCGACCGCGAGGTGATGAAGCGCCGGTTGCGCGAGGCGCGCGAGTTCTTCTCCTTCATGGCCCAGCGCCGGCAGCCGCCGGCCGCGGCATCGGCGCCGCTGCGCGACGGTGCGCCGGCCGCCTCGCACTGAGCCGCGCCCGCCGCGTGGTCTCTCCACCGCCGGCATGCGATGGCCAGGCGGCACCGCGATGACGCCCAACCGATCGCCGCTGGTCCGGCGCTCCCGCGCCGCCGCTGGCCTCGCCGGCGCGCTGCTGCTGCTGCTGGCGGCGCGCCCCGGTGCCGCCGGGGAGCCGCCGCTGACCCTGGCGGCGGCGGTGGCGCAGGCGCTGCGCGAGGCGCCGGACGCGCGCATCGCCCGCCTCGAGGCCGAGCAGGCGGATGACGCCGCCGCCGCGGCGCGCAGCCTCTACTGGCCGCACGCCTCGGTGACCAGCCAGGCCGGCTGGTCGAACCGCCAGAACGACACCATCGACGTCGAGGACCCCTACAATCCGAACCAGATCAAACGCTATCCGCTGTCGACCCTGGGCTCGTCCGAACCCTGGTTGGGGCTGTACATCGACCAGGTGCTGTTCGATCTGAAGCAGTGGCGCGACGTCCAGCGCAGCGAGCTCGAGGCCGAGGCCGCCGCGGTGGGGGAGGCGCAGCAGCGCGAGGGCATCAGCGCCGCCGTCCTCGACCAGTACCTGGAGGTGGTGCGACTGGAGGCCTGCGGCGAGCGCGATCAGCAGCGACTGCGCGACGCCGAGTGGCTGGATCGCCAGGCGCGCTCGCTCCTCGGCGCCGGCCGGGCGCTCCCCAGCGAACAGGAGCAGGTGGGGCTCGAGGTCGAGCAGGCGCGGCTCGATGCCGAGGAGCGCGAGGCCGAGCTGGCGCACGCGCGCGCCGTCCTGGCGCAGTTGATCGGCGAGGAGGGCGAGGCGACGACCCTGCGGGTCGATGCCAGCAGCCTGCCGCCGGTGCGGACGCCGGCGACCGACAACCCCGAGGCGGCGCTGGCCAGCTCGCCGGAGCTGCGCATCCTGGCGCTTCGCCAGCGCATGGAGGAGCTGACGCTCGACGCCGCCCGCGCCGGACGCTATCCCACGCTGGCGGTGCGCGGCGGCTACTTCCATTACGGGACCAAGCGGTTCAACGCCTTCGAGCAGGAGGTCGCGGTGGGCGTCGACCTCAAGATCCCCGTGTTCGACGGCTTCCTGGCGTCGGCCAACGTCGACCGCGCGACCAAGGCCGCGGAGGCCGCCCGCCTGCGCTACCAGGCCGTGCAGCAGCAGAAGCGGACTCGCGCCGACGAGCTCGAGCGCCGCGTCCGCGCCGCCGTGCAGCAGCAGGAGCTGGCGGCGCGGCGGGCCAGGATCAGCGCCGAGCGGCTGCGGCTGGCCGATGCCAGCCTGCAGGGCCAGCGCGGCTCGCTCGGCCAGGCGCTGGCGGCGCGCGCCGACGCCGCGCGCGACGCCCGTGCGGTGGTCGAGGCGCAGATCGAGAGCGTCCGCGCCTGGGCGGCCCTGCAGCGCGAGCGCGGCCACCTGGCCGTCGCCCTCGCCGGCGCGGAGGCGGCGTCGCCGCAGACGGCGAGGAAGCGATGACGACGTCGTGGCGTCGCGCGCTGTGGCTGGTGCCGCTGGCGATCGCCCTGCTCACCGCGCGCGCCTGGTGCGGCCGCACCGCCGCGCCGGCGGTCCAGGCCGTCGCCGCGCGCCGGGCGCCGCTGCAGGTCGTCGTCTCGAGCAACGGCAAGGTCGAACCCGTGGACGACATCGAGGTGCGCGCCAGGCTCGACGGCCGGGTGGTGGACATTCCCGATCCGGGGAAGGTGGTCGCCGCCGGCGAGGTGATGGTGCGCTTCGACGACGGACCGGTGACCGGGCAGGTGGCGGCGGCGGAGTCGGAGCGCCTGGCGGCGCTCGAATCGCTGCGCGTCGCGCGCGCTACCGCCGCCGAGCGCCAGGATCGCCTGGCCAGCGATCGCGACCTGCAGCGCCAGGGGGCGCTGACGCGCCAGGTGCTGGCGGAGAGCGAGCGCGCGGCGCGCGAGGCGGCGGCGCAGGTCGCCTATCTGGAGCGCGACGTGCCGCTGCGCGTCGCGGCGCTCGACACCCGCATCGCCGAGCTGCGGGCGCAGCGGGAAGCGACGGTCGTGCGGGCACCGTTCGCCGGGACGATCTACCGGACGCAGGCGAAGAAGGGCGAGCTCGTCCATCTCGGCGATCCGCTGTTGTGGCTCGCCGACCTCGACCACCTGCGGGTGCGCGCCAACGTCGACCAGGTCGACCTCGGCCGCGTCCGCCCCGGGCAGCCGATGCGCGTGACCGCCAACGCCTTCCCGGGGCGCGCCTGGAGCGGCACGGTGAGCGAAGTGGTGCCGAACGTCGTGGTCAAGGAGAGCCGCTCGGTATCGGAGAGCCTGGCGCGCCTCGATCCGCCCACCGAGGGGCTGGTGCCGGGCATGACGGTGGACGTCGAGATCGTCGTCGCCGAGGACCCGAACGCCCTGCAGGTGCCCGCCGAGGCGGTGCAGGCGCAGGGGCGCGAGGCGTTCGTGTACCGCGTCGACGGCCGGCGCCTGCACAAGGTCCCGGTGCGTATGGGACTGACCAGCGTCTCGGCGGTGGCGATCGCCGACGGGCTCGAGGAGGGCGCCCTGGTGGTGGTCGGCCCCAGCGAGGGCCTGGTCGACGGCATGAAGGTCACCGCATCGCGCCGCGATCTGCAGGAGGCGGCGTCGGCGACCGCCCCCGGGAGCGGCGGATGAGCCGCGCCGCGATGCCATCGCCACAGCGCCTGCCGGCGCTGGCGCCGCTGCCCGGCGAGCGCGCCGACGCCGCGACGCCGCTCATCAGCCTGCGCGGCATCGCCAAGACCTATCAGCGCGACGGGGCTCCCGTGCCGGCGCTGCGCGGTGTCGATGTCGACATCCACGCCGGCGAGCTCACCGCGATCATGGGCCGCTCGGGGTCCGGGAAGTCGACCCTGCTGCACATCCTCGGCCTGCTCGATGCCGAGTACGAGGGCCGCTACGTCTTCGACGGCGAGCTGGTGTCCGGCCTCTCGCCGGATCAGCTCTCGCGCCGGCGCAATCGCAAGATCGGCTTCGTCTTCCAGCAGTTCCATCTCCTGCCGCAGCTCACCATCCTGGAGAACGCGGCCCTGCCGGCGCTCTACGCCGGCGGCCGGCCGCGGCAGTGCCGCGCGGCGGCGCGGGCGCGCCTCGAGCAGATGGGTCTCGGCCACCGTCTGGACCACCGCCCGGGCGAGCTGTCGATCGGCCAGCGGCAGCGCGCGGCGATCGCCCGGGCGCTGGTCAACGAACCGCGGCTGATTCTCGCCGACGAACCCACCGGCGCGCTCGACAGCGCGACCGCGATGGAGATCCTGTCGCTGCTCCGCGAGCTGCATCGCGGCGGCGCCACCGTGGTCCTGGTCACCCACGACCCGGAGGTCGGCGGCGCCGCCGAGCGCATCATCCACATCCGCGATGGAACGACCGACGACGGAGTGGCTTAGCCTCCTGCTGCGCTTCGCGCTCGACGGGCTGAAGGGGCAGCGCGGGCGCTCGCTGCTCACCATGCTCGGCATGGCGATCGGCACCGCCAGCGTCGTCGCCGTGGTGTCGATCGGCCTGCTCGGGCGGGACTACGTCATCGGGCTGATCGAGGGCGTCGGCTCGAACCTGGTCTTCGCCTACGGCACCGGCGGCGGCGTCAATCCGGAGGAGCTGGAGTTCGAGGACGTCGATGCCTTTCGGCAGCGCGTGCCGAACGTCGCCTTCATGGCGCCGGTGCTCAACGGCAACGAGCTGATCTCGATCCGCAACCAGCCGGAGAGCATCACCGTGCTCGGGGTGACGCCGGAGTACGCGCCGGTGCGCAACATCGTCGTGCAGAGCGGCCGCTTCATCACCGCCGCGGAGGAGAGCGGCGCCGCGAAGGTGTGCGTCATCTCGAAGGAGCTGGCGCTCAGGAAGTACGGCACCGTCGACGTCGGCGAGGAGTGGCTGCGCATCTTCGGGTTGCAGTTCCGCGTCGTCGGCGTCTACCGCGAGGGCGTGGAGAGCGCCGCCGCGTTGCAGAAGAGCGAAGCGGCGGGCCTGGTGGCGATCATTCCGTTCTCCACCTTCCGCAACCTGTCGGGCGTGCGCTTCGTGGACGTCGTCTACTTCCAGGCCGCCAGCCCGCAGGCGGTGCCGTCGGTGGTGGCGGCGACGAGCCAGGTGATCGCCGGCCGCCATCGCTCGCTCAGCAGCTTCAAGGTCGAGTCGCTCGACCAGTACCTCGTGCTGGTGCAGCGCATCTCCGACGCCGTCAGCCTCGGCCTGATCGCGATCGCGGCCGTGTCGCTGCTGGTCGGCGGCATCGGCATCATGAACATCATGTTGGTGACCGTGACCGAGCGCACGCAGGACATCGGCATCCGCCTGGCGCTGGGCGCCGGGCGGCGCGACATCCTCATCCAGTTCCTGATCGAGGCGAGCATCCTGAGCTTCGCCGGCGGCGTCGCCGGCACGCTGATCGGCGCCGGCGTGCCGCTGTACCTGGGCTTCCTCTACGGCGTCGACGTGCCGGTGTCGGGGATCAGCGTCGCCGTTGCCTTCGCCGTCTCGGTCGGCGTCGGCCTCTTCTTCGGCCTCTACCCGGCCCGCAAGGCGGCGGCGATGAACATCATCGACGCGCTGGGCTACACGTGACGCGGGGCGTATCCCAGGGCCGATCCCTGGGCTCGGATCACGGACGGAATCACCCCGCCGGTCGTAGGCGGTAGCGCACGGGCATCGATTTGATGCCGCCGACGAAGGAGGAGCGCAGGCGGGCGACCTCGCCGGCGAGCTCGATCGATTCCAGACGTTCGAGCAGTTGCCGGAAGATGGTGCGCAGCTCGAGGCGGGCGAGGTTGGCGCCGAGGCAGAAGTGCTCGCCGATGCCGAAGCCCAGGTGCGGGTTGGGGGCGCGATCGACGCGGAAGGCGAAGGGCTCGTCGAACACCTCCTCGTCGCGATTGGCGGATGGATAGAACAGGCAGAGGTGGTCGCCGGCGGGGATGTGCTGGCCGCGCAATTCGACGTCGCGCAGCGGCGTGCGACAGAACTGGATCACCGGCGAGGTCCAGCGCACGATCTCCTCGGTCGCGGCGTCGATCAGCGCCGGGTCGCGCTGCAGCTTCGCGAGCTGGTCGGGATTGCGAATCAGCGCCAGCAGGCCGCCGCTGGTGGCGTTGCGGGTGGTCTCGTTGCCGGCGACGACGAGCAGGAAGCAGTACGAGAGGAGCTCGAATTCGGGGACGTGGGCGCCGTCGACGCGGGCGTTGGCGAGCACGCTGACGATGTCGTCCGTCGGCGCGCGCCGCCGCGCCTCGATCATCTGCCAGAAGTAGCGGAAGAGCTCGCCGCGCGAGCGGTCGGCGGTGTCGACCGCGGACTCGCCCTGCTGCTGAAACTCGGGATCGTTGGCGCCGATGGTCTCGTTCGTCCACTGAAAGAGCAGCGGCCAGTCGGCGCGCGGCGCCCCGAGGAGGTCGCAGAGCACGGCCAACGGGAAGGTGGCGGAGACGCCGGCGACGAAGTCGCCGCTGCGCTCGCCGCCGTCGCCGGCGAACTGGTCGAGCACGTCGCGCGCGATCGCCTCGATCGACCCGCTCAGGCGTTGCAACTGGCGCGGCGCGAAGTGGCTGCTGATCAGGCGGCGGAAGCGCCCGTGCTCCGGCGGATCCATGTTGATGAGATGGCGGGCCGGCGGCGGGCCGTCGTCGAGGGGCTCGAGGCCGGGAAAGACCGCGAGCCGCGGCGCGTTCTGGAACAGCGCCGGGTTTTTGGAGATGGCGACGATGTCGGCATGCTTGGTGATCGCCCAGAACGGGCGCACGCCCGGCGGGGCGAAGCGGTGGACCGGCGACTCGCGGCGCAGCCGCGCCCAGGCGTCGTGCGGGTAGCCGTGCCGTTCGTAGGTCTCGTTGCTGATGACGTCGAGCGCGTCGATCGCGGTCACGCGGTCCCTCCGGCGGCGGCGATCATAGCCCGGCCGGGAGGGGGCACCAAGACGAGGAGTCGCGCCCGCTCCCCCGGGTGCTTTGACTTTGTCGCGTCAGGCACTAGTCTCTGATCACGATGAGCCATCGGGTGAACCTGTTCCGCCCGATTCGAGAGGAATCGCCCCGCGCGTCCGAGGATGAGCTGACGGCGCGCGGACGTGCGGCGTTCGACGGCGCCGCCTCCGTTGGTCCGGTCTCTGCGTCGCATGTGTCACCGTCGCGCCGCCGGGCTGGCGATTCCCGCCGGATGAATTGAACGGATTTCCACTTCGACCGCACAGCCTGGTCGGACTGGGAGGCCAGTTCATGAATCGTTCGCAGGGGTGGCAGAGGGTGCTGCCGACGCGGCACCTGTTTCCCGTGATCGCCGGCGCGCTGGCGGTGCTGATCGCGGCGGCCGACGCGGCCAGCGCCGACGTCGACGAGAAGACCTTGCGCCTGACGCCGGCGCGCCTGGGTTATGTCGAAGGCGACGTCTCCTTCTGGCGTCCGGGCGCCGGCGACTGGGAGGCGGCGACCGTCAACATTCCGCTCGCCGCCGGCGACGCGCTGGCGACCCGCGACGGGCGCTTCGAGGTGCAGATCGGCCCGCAGGCGTTTCTGCGCGCCGCCGACCAGACGCAGCTCAGGGTGAAGAGCCAGGAGCCGGACTTTCTGCAACTCGAGGTCGCCCAGGGCAGCGCGGTGCTCGACCTGCGCCAGTTGCCGGCGGGGCACATCGTCGAGATCGACACGCCGCAGGGCGCGACGACGGTCAATCGCGACGGCTTCTACCGGGTCGACGTCGACGCCCAGTCGACCCGCATCACCGTGCGGCGCGCCGGCGCCGCGTCGTTCACGCCGCTCGGCGGCCAGCCGGTGCAGGTGGCGACCGGCGAGTCGATCACCCTGCGCGGCGGCGCGGCCGGCCAACTCGACCTGGCGGCCGCGCCGGCGTTCGACGAGTGGGATCGCTGGAACTACGCCCGCGCCGACGCCGGGCTGGCGGCGCCGCGCAGCTACGCGGTCTCGACCGACGTCTACGGCGTGTCCGACCTCGATCGCTACGGCGGCTGGCGCTACGTCCCCACCTACGGGCGCGTCTGGGTGCCGTACTCGGTGCCGGTCGGGTGGGCGCCCTACAGCTACGGGCGGTGGTTGTGGGATCCGGTCTACGGCTACTCGTGGGTCGACTACGCCCCGTGGGGCTGGGCTCCCTTCCACTACGGCCGGTGGGTCTACACCGGCTACTGGGCATGGGCCCCGGGACCGGTGGTCTACGGCGCCGTCTACGCGCCGGCCCTGGTCAGCTTCTTCACCCCGGCGGTGTCGGTGAGCGTCGGCGTCGGCGTGCCCTTCATCGGCTGGACGGCCCTGGGCTGGGGCGAGCCGCTGGTGCCCTGGTGGGGCGGCGTCGGCTTCGTCGGCGTGCCCTGCTGGTACGGCTGGGGCGGACCGCGGGTGGTGAACAACATCGTCATCAACAACTACGACACGGTGCACGCCAACCAGATCAACGTGTACCGCAACGCCAGCGCGCCCGGCGGCCTGGTCGGCGTGCCGAAGAACGCCTTCGGCGGTCCCGACGTGCAGCGGGCGCGCCTGGCGTCGCTCACCAACAACGACGTGAAGCCGCTGCGCGGCGTCACCCGGACTTCGCTCGGCGCGCCAGCCGGGGGGGCGGCGATGCCGAAGGACGGCATTCCGCATCTCGCGGGGAGCGCCGGCACGCCGCGGGGCGCCGGCGGCGGCGCCACCCAGCTCACCCGCCAGGCCAACGTCGGCGGGGCTACCGCCGACGCCGTGCCGCCGAAGCCGGCCGGGCAGGGCGCGGCCTTCGACCGCCTGCGCGGGGGCACGGTCGAGGCGGCGCGCGGATCCATTCCGAAGGCGGCGCTGCCCGCGGTCGGAGCGCGCGCGCCGGGCTCGGACACGGCCGCCGCGCCGGACAAGGGACGGACGGCGCCGTTCGACCGATTGCGGACGAGCGGCACGGTGGTCTCACCGCCGCCCCTCCCGCAAGCGGCGCCGCCATCGGCGGGCAGCCGCGCCCCGGGCGGGCGCGTCGCGGCGCCGCCCAGGGATCAGAGCGCTTCCTTCGACCGCGCGGGCAGCGGAACCGTGTCCCGCTCGCAGGCGCTGCCGAAGCGGTCGCTGCCGGCGGTGCCTGCTGCCGGCTCGAGCGTCGGCAGCGTCGCGCCGCCGCCGTTGCGCGGTCTGAGCCGGCCACAGGGAGGCAGCGCCGAGGCCTATCGCCGCCTCGGCAACGGCAGCCTGGCGGCGCCGCGCGCCGCCGTCGCCCCGAGCTATCCGCGCGGCATCGCGGGCGCGCCGGTCGTGAAGTCCGGTGTGCCAGCGGCGGTGGAGCCGTCGCGACCGGTGGCGCCCAGCGCGGGCAACGTCGGCCGCGCCGACTCGGCGGCGCCGCTGTTGCCGAGGCCGCGCGCCGTGGCGCGCGTCGACGCCGCCCCGATGGCCAACTTCGCGCCGCAGCCGAAGCCGCTGGCGCTGCCGAGTGTCGGCGGCGGCACGGGCGGCGGGAATCTCGGCGCCATGGGCGGCGGGCCGGCGGCCGGGGGCGGCAGCGGCGGCGCTGGTGGCAGCGGGATGGGCGGCAGCGGCGGCGGGCGTCCCAGTTTCTCGCGCTGACGGACGAGGGGGCGGGTCGTCCGACCCGCCCCCTCGTCCCGTACGCTAGTGTCCCGAGTTGGAAGTTCGTTGCCTATTTCGGCAAGCAATCGGCGCCCCTGGCAAGGCGTCCCGACGCCGGAATATCGGGAATATTCCGAGGAGGGGCAACGCAGCCAGGGGCATCGAGGGCCGGCGAAATAGGTGACGAACTTCCGACTGGGGACACTAGTGGCGCGCCGCGCGCCAAGCCGGCCGGCGCGGCGTGCCGCGTCGCCGTTCGTCGAGCCGTCGATCTTGCGTCGGCCGCGACCCGGTGTCAGGCATCGCCGATGCCTTCCACGGTGGTGATCCGCGCCGCCGCCGCCGCCGACCTGACGGCCGTGAGCGCGCTGCTCATCGCGCAGTTGCGCGAGCATGGCAACGCCGTGCCCGACGTCGAGCTCGCCGCCGCGGCGCGCGGCATGCTGGAGCGGCCGCAGCGCGGCCGCTTCCTGCTCGCCTTCGACGGCGATGCCGCGGTCGGCCTGGCGGCGCTGTCCTTTCTCTGGACGCTGGAACGGGGCGGGCGCGCCGCCTGGCTGGACGAGCTGTACGTCCTGCCGGCGCGGCGCGGCGCCGGGATCGGGGCGGCCCTGCTGGCGGCGGCCCTCGACCTCGCCCGCGCGGTCGGCGCCCACGCCGTCGACCTCGAGATCGAGGCCGGTCACGAGCGCGTCGGGTCGCTCTACCGGCGGCACGGCTTCGCGCCGCTGTCGCGACAACGCTGGGCGTTGCCGCTCGAGACGCCGGCCGCCGCCAGCGCGCCGCCGCCCTCGACGTTGCAGGGCGGCGGCGGCTGCCTGGACGACGAGCCGCCGCGCCACGGTGGCCGCGGTCCGGCGCGCTGAGCGGGCGCGCCGGACCGCGCCCGCCTCACAGCTCCTCGGCCGAGCCGCGGCGGGCGCGCAGGAATTCGAGAACCGGCGGGATGATCGAAATGATGATGATCGCGACGATGACGAAGTGGAAGTTGCGCTTCACCACCGGCACGTTGCCGAAGTAGAAGCCGGCGAGGGTGAAGGCCGTCACCCAGACGATGCCGCCGAGGATGTTGTAGGCGGCGAAGTGCGCGTAGCGCATGCTGCCGATGCCGGCGACGAAGGGAGCGAAGGTGCGGACGATCGGCATGAAGCGGGCGAGGATGATCGTCTTGCCGCCGTACTTCTCGTAGAAGCGCTGCGTGCGCACCAGGTGCTCCTTGTTGAGCAGGCGCGAGGTCTCGCTGGTGAACACCCGTGGGCCGATGCGGTAGCCGATGGCGTAGTTGACGGCATCGCCGAGAACCGCGGCGATGCACAACAAGGCGATCGCGAAGCCGACGTGGATCGGCGAGCCGTCGATCGCCGCCAGGGCGCCGATCGCGAAGAGCAGCGAATCGCCCGGCAGGAACGGCGTCACCACCAGCCCGGTCTCGGCGAAGACGATCAGGAAGAGCAGCACGTACAGCAGCGGCCCGAGGGACACCGCGAGATCGTTCAGATGCGTGTCGAGGTGGAGAAAGATGTCGACCAGGTAGTGGATGAGCTCCATCGGGCTCCTTCGCCGCGGCGTGTCGGGATCGGGTCCGTATAGAGAGGATCGGCGGGGGACTCAACCGACTGCGCGGCGGGGCGATCCGAGCCGCCGGCCGGTTGAGTTGCCGCACCACCCGTGATCGAGTGCGGCGGGTGTCGTCCGACCGCAGCCGACTGGCGCTGCTCGCGGTGGCGGTGGCGGTGGTCACCTGGGGCTGCAGCAACGTCATGATCAAGGCGGTGCCGGTGCCCGGGCTGGTCGCCTCCTTCTACCGGCTCTGGTTCTCGGTGCCGCTGCTCTGGGCGGTGCCGCTGCTGCATGCCCCGGCGCGCGGCCGGCTCGACCGCGACTGGCTGCGCGCCTCGCTGATCGGCGGCGCGCTGTTCGCCATGCACCAGGTGCTGTTCTTCACCGCCCTCAAGACCACGACGGTGGCCAACGTCGCCCTCATCGGCGCGCTGCAGCCGCCCCTGGTGCTGTTCGTCGCCCCGCGCTGGTTCGGCGAGGCGCGGGCGCCGCGGGCCCTCGGCTGGTCGCTCACCGCGGTGGGTGGCGCCGCGATGGTGGTCGTCGGGGCGGCGGGCCTGCCGGGATGGAACCCGCTCGGCGACGCGTTGGCGGTCGCCAACCTGTTCGCCTTCACCGCCTACTTCCTCGCCACCAAGCGCCTGCGCGATCGCGCCGGCGCCACCGAGTACATGATCGGCATGACCACCGTCGCGGCGCTGATCATGCTCGTCATCTGCCTCGCCAGTGGGCAGCCGCTGCTGGCGCCGCGCGGCGGGGAGTGGGCGGTGCTGCTCCTGCTGGCGCTGTTCCCGGGCACGCTCGGCCACTTCCTGGCGGCCTGGGCGTATCCGCACGCCTCCGCGTTCGCCGTGTCGATTCTGTTCCTGGCGGTGCCGGTGGTGGCGAGCGCCGGCGCGGCGGTGTTTCTCGGCGAGGCGCTGCGCCCCCTGCAACTCGTCGGCGCCGCGGTGGTGCTCGGCGCGGTCGCGGCGGTGGTGCTGCAGCAGTCGGCGCGCGCCGGCGAGGAGCTCGCCGAGAGCGTGGTCGAAACCGATGCGCCGTGAGCGATGAAGGAGGCCCGCCGGGGCGGCGGGCCTCCTTCATCCCCGGCTCACACCAGGGCGCGCAGCAGCCAGAGGCTGGCGACCGCGATGAACAGCCCGGTTCCGGTGACGAAGCCCGAAACCGGCGGTGCCCAACGGTCGCGCTCGGACACCGGCGCGAGCAGGAAGTCCGCGCACTCGGCGCGCGATGTGACCAACAGCGCGCTCAGCACCAGCCCGGCCAAGGCCCCCGCAAGCAGGTTCACATCCATCACCGATTTCCCCCTTCTCGATCGGCCGCCCGTGAATCCCAGAACCCCCGGCAGCGCGCCCTTGCCCGGCGGCGCTGCCTTCTCACGGCCCATAGATGCGATGAACCGACCGCATTAGGCAACAAAAAAATGCGCATAAGCGGTCTTCCGCGGCGCCCGATCGGTCTCGGATGGCGATCCGGCGGCGGATGTGCTCTGAGCAGCGGCGGGCTGGGGTGATGGTCGGGAGGGGGCCATGAGGTGGCAGTCGGCGATCCTGATGGTCGGGGTGGCCTGGGCGCTCGGGGCGTCGGCGGCCCGGGGCGAGGACAGCGACCAGTTCCGGTGGTACATCGGCGGCCGCTTCGATCTCTTCTCGCTCACCCATACGCACGACTTCGTCGGCGGCGAGATCGGGGTGAACTTCAATCGCTACCTCGGGGTCGAGCTGGCGCTCGACAACTGGGAGCGCAAGGTCGGCGATCTGAGCGAGCTGGCGATCACCAGCATCACGCCGCAGCTCCGGCTGCGCTATCCCATGCTGGACGATCGCCTCACCCCGTATCTGGTCGCCGGCTTCGGGCCGGCGGTGTCGCAGGCCAACGACGGCCGCCAACCGGTCACCTGGCTCGGCGGCAAGACCGAGACCCACCTCGGCGGCACGATCGGCGCCGGGATCGAATACTTCATCGCCGACAACATCGCGGTCGGGTGGGAAATCAAGCAGTTCCTGTCGGACTACGTCGCCTACGAGGCGAACGGACGTCAGGGCCGCACCAGTCTCTCCTCGCCGCTGATGGGGCTGAGCCTGCGCGTCTTCTACCCCCTGCTGCATCCGGAAGCGGCGGCGGCCGCGGCGGCGGCGGCGACGGCGCGCCTCTACGTCGACCTGCGCACCGGCGGCGCGCTGCTGCTCGATCTCGAGCCGTTTCCCGGCGTCTCGGCGCGGCCGGAGCAGTCGGTGTTCGGCAGCAACTTCACCTTCGGCTTCGGCGCCAGCCTGGGCGCCGACTTCGGCCGCTACTGGAGCGTCGAGCTGTCGCTCGACAACTACGAGATCAAGGTCGGCCTACCCGGGGTCGGCGACATCGGCGAGTACGCGGTGTTCCCCGTCATGGTCCAGCCGCGCCTGCGCTATCCGCTCTTCGATGATCGCCTCGAGCCGTACGTGTTCGTCGGTCTCGGCGCCGAGCTCGGGCAGCTCAACGACCTGAACGAGACCGGCAAGGCGCTCAAGCCGAAGGCCGAGGACGTGACCATCATCGGCGGCTTCGGCGTTGGCGCCGAGTACTACCTCCTGGAGAACGTCGCCATCGGCCTGCAGACCAAGTACATCATCTCGCGCGGCCATCAGTTCAGCCTGCCCGGGCAGCCGACGGTCAACGGCGACTTCGACTCGCTGCTGCTGTTCGGCAACATCCGCATTCTGTTCGCGGATCTCTGACGCCGTCACGCCGGCGGCGCCTCGAGCGGCGCCAGGGCCGTGGCGGCGAGCGAGAGCGAGCGACCGTGGTATTCGGCGACGCCGGGGCGCGTCGACAACGACAGGATCCCGCTCTTCGGCAATCGTTCGCGCAGGACGGTGTAGACGCGCCGCTCCGTCTCCTGGTCGAGGCCGGCGGTGGCGTCGTCGAGCACGACCCAGTCGGGCTGGTGGAGGATGGCGCGGGCGATGGTGAGGCGGAGCTGCTGCTCGGCGGGGAGCTGTTGCTCCCACGGCTCGCTCTCGTCGAGGCGACCGGCAAGCGATTCGAGGCCGACCGCGGCCAGCGCGCCCCGCACCTGCTGGTCCGGAAACGCCTCGGCCGGCGAGGGGTAGGTGACGGCCTCGCGCAGCGTTCCGATCGGCAGGTACGGCTGCGACGGGAGATAGAGCGGCAGCGCCTCGGCCGGCAGCTCGATGCGGCCGCTGCCGAACGGCCACAGGCCGGCGAGGGCGCGGAACAGCGTCGTCTTGAGCACGCCGGCGGTGCCGACCATGGCGACGCGCTCGCCGGCCGCCACCGTGGCCTCGAGGCCGCTGGCGATGGCGGTTCCATCAGGCTGGCGCAGCGCCAGGTGCGCGAGGTGCATCTGCGGGCGATCGGCGGTCGCGAATTCGATGCCCTGCAGGGCGCCGAGCTCCTCGCGGGTCCGGTCGAGCACGTCCTGGAAGACCGCCAGACGCTCGACGCTGGCCCGCCAGTTGGCGATCTCCTGGTAGGCGTCGACGAACCAGGACAGCGCGCCCGACACCTGGCCGTAGGCGATGCCGGTTTCGGTGAGCTGGCCGAGCGTCATCCGCCCGGCGAAGAAGGCGGGCGCGGCGACCAGCAGGGGGACGACGCCGTTCGCCTGCCCGATGCCGCTGGTGAGCAGGGTCAGGTTCCGCTGCGCGGTGATCAGCGCCCACCAGTTGGCGACGATGTTGCGGAAGCGGCCGAGCGCCCCCTGGCGCTCGACGGCGTCGCCGCGCGAGATCGACACCGCCTCGACGTGATCCCGGTAGCGCACCAGCCCGTACCGGAAGTCGGCCTCGAAGCGCAGGCGGTTGAAATTGATCGACACCAGGGCGCGGCCGACGCGGTTGGTCAGCCAGGTGGCGGCCAGGGCGTAGAGGATCGCCACCCACATCATCAGTCCGGGGATCCAGATCTCGTGCGTGCCCAGCCGCAGCGGCCACTCCCCCGACAGGCGCCAGAGGATGCCGGAGAAGGAGAGCAACGTCGCCACCGCGGACAGCAGCGACAGCGACAGGCCGAGCGCGCTGGCGACGTACGTCTGCACGTCCTCGGCGATGCGCTGGTCGGGGTTGTCGTATTCCTTGTGGTGCAGCTCGCGCTGCCAGAAGGCGCGCGGGCCGATCCAGTCGCCGAGGAAGTGATCGGTGAGGCGCTCGCGCCAGCGGATCTGCAGGATGTTGCGGACGTAGATGCGGTAGGTCGAGACGAACACGACCAGCAGGGCGACGGCGAGGAAGACCTGCATGGCGGTGAGGAAGGCGGTCGCCTCCTTGTTCTGCACGGCGTTGAACACCGTGGCCTGCGCCTGTGCCAGTTGCACGTTGCCGTAGACGGTGCCGAGCTCGCCGGCGATGCAGAGCGCCAGCAGGCCGGCTCCCTTGGTCCGGTCGGCCGACGTCCAGTAGATGCGCGTCAACCGCCGCAGGTGCTGGATGAAGCGACGCTCGAAGATCCCTGTCTCGGTCGACGCCACGGCTCCTCCTTCTTCGGGCGCCGCGCAGTCTGGCGATTCCGCGCGGCGAGTCAAACGAGACCCGGAACGCCAGGGGCGAGATCGGGAACCCTTACAATCGAAGGCAGGAATTTCCGGTGGCCGGATGCACGCCCCCGCCGCTGGTGGCGCGGAGCCTGATCACTGACGTCTGGCCGCGGGATTGCTCTGCCGATGCGTTGGACGGACATGGAAGGCCATCGCAGCAAGCCACCGCGGACCAGCGTGCCGCCCATCGCCGGCGCTGCCACGGCTGCGGGCGAGGCGGACCGGAAGGTGGACGACATTCTCGCCGTGCTGGCGCACGAGCTGCGGACGCCGCTGCAGGCGATCCTCACCTGGGCCGACGTCCTGCGTCGGCAGCCGCTCGATGGCCGCCTGGTGCTGCGGGCCGCGGAGGTGGTCGAGCGCAGCACCCGCACCGAGATGCGGGCGATCGGCGATCTGCTGGACCTGTCGCGCATCGCTGGCGGACGGCTGCGGCTCGAACGCCACCGGGTCGACATGCTTGCCGTCGTCCGCCGGGCGCTCGACAGCGCGCGCGCCGCCGCGGCGGCGCGGCCCGTCGCCGTGATCTTCGACGTGCCCGCCGCGCCGTGTCACGTGCAGGGCGACGCGGACCGCCTGCAGCAGGTGGTCTGGCGCCTGCTGACGAATGCGATCGAGCGCACGCCCGCGAACGGCCGTGTCGAGGTGGCACTGGCGATCGAGGGCGCGCAGATCGTGCTGCGCGTCCGCGACGACGGCCCCCGCATCCCGGATTCGCTCCCGCCGCACGTGCTCGATCGCCTCCACCAGGCGGACCGCAGCGCCGCGCAAGGGCACGGCGGACTCGGCCTCGGACTGACCCTGGCGCGCCATCTGGTCGAGCTGCACGGCGGCGCCCTGGCGGCGGCGAACGCCGTCGGCGGCGGAGCCCTCTTCACGGTGTGCCTGCCCGCCTCACCCGCCTGATCCCCTCTGCCGCGTCGCGACGCGCACGGGGTCGGATGTCACTCCGCCGCCGCGGTGGGGTCGTGCAGCCATCGCGTCACCACCCGGCAGGCGAGGTCGAGGTTGCCCATCTGGCAATGGCGGTCGGCCTGTTCGGCGGCGGTGAAGACGCGGAGCCGGAGCGAGCGCGCGGCGCGGAGGGCGGCGGCCTGGCGCTGGGCGAGCGCGGGGGGCTGGAAGGCGTCGTGCTCGCCGCAGCACAGCAGCACGTGCTGCGTGACCCGCTCGCTGCCGAGGTGAGCGGCGTTCATGCCCAGGAACCAGTCGACGACGTCGACCGGCTCGCGGCCGTCGACCAGGTACAGCGTGTGGTCGACGACGTGGCGGAGGACGGGGAACAGGCGGGCGCGCAGGCGCACGCTCCAGTTCATGAAGCGGCGTCGGCGCAGCATCCAGCGCGTGGCAGGGCGCAGCGGCGCGGGCAAGCGGTGCAGCCAGTCGTACACCGGCGGCCAACTGACGACGCGGTCGATGCGCGGCTCCAGGCTCGCGGCGCGCAGGGCCCAGTACCCTCCCATCGACAGGCCGACGAGGGCGGCGCGATCGATCGCGAAGTGGTCGAGCACCGTCGCCACGGGTTTCTCCCAGTCGTGGTCGAACAGCAGCCCGCCGAGGGCGCGGGCGCCACCCTGCCCGGGTCCCTCGAAGGCGATCACGTCGAATCCGCTCGCCGCCAGGCGTTGCCAGACGGCGTAGAATTCCTCGATCAGCGAGTCGAACCCGCCGTGCAGCAGCACCGTGCCGGTTGCCGCGCCGCCGACGGCGGGCAGCCGATAGGCGGGCAGCGCGCCGCGCCCGTAGGGGATCTCGTGCCGCCGCGCCCCCTCGTCGCCGAAGGCGCGGTCGAAGAGGTCGCGGTAGCGCCGATAGATGGCGATGCCTCCGCCGGCGCGCTTGTGGGTGAAGAACTCGGCGAGGCGCAGATAGCTCGTGGCATGCCGCAGGCGGTCGTCGGCCTCGGCCCGCTCCGAGAGCGCGGCGAAGACCGGCGGACAGTCGGCGAACGAGCGCAGCGCGCGCGCCGCGGCGCCGAGCTCGCGGCGATCGGCAAAGCCGAGGGCGTGGGCGCGATTGAGCTGGTAGTTGAGGAACGCATCGCGATGAAACGTCTCGAAGCCGACCGGCAGCTCGGCCGGCGCGCCGCGTCCGGGGGCCATCGCGCCGCACCCTACACCCGCAGCCCGCGACCGCGGAACGCCGCCGCACTCCCATCGCGAGCCCGCCGCCCACCGGTGCACTTCCTGCCGAGCGGCGACGACCATCGCTTTGTCGATGCGCTCGACCGCGCTGTGGAACACGGTTCTGACCCCACTCTGACCACAAACCCCTCGAATCTAGGCCGCGCTCCGATCAAGAAGGCCGGCGACCGTGCCGGCACTGCGGGCGGTCCACACCCCGCCGATCTGCCGAGAGACGTCGGATGCGACTGCTCCCCAACCGCCCATCCGGTTGCTTCGGTCGAGCACGCCACGGGGAGTGGCCGCATCGCGCTTCCAGACCGCCACCGCACGAGGTCGAAGGCGCTGGAATACGGCGCGCGGAGTCGATTGAAGCCGGGACGACCGGCAGCTTCCCGATACCCAGAATCACGAAGGCCGGCGAACTCTCGATCCCGAGGAACGTGATGTCGTTCTGGAGGTCGTCGGCTATGTAGTTCGAGCTGTGGTCGTGAGGCAGCGTGAGGCCTGTTGTACGGCGTGGCCACTGGGAAACTTGAGACGCTGAGGGTCGCGGTGTCGATCACGGAGGCTTGGCCAGGCCCGATGAAGTTGGCCGCCCCCTCGGTGGACAGGTCAAAACCGGCCGCCCAGACATCGGCTCAAGACGGCAAGGATGGCGCTCGTCGTGCCGCCGGGGGGACGGCGGCCGGAAAGTGGACGGAGGTATCTTGATGGCGGGCGGGACGTCGCGGATCTAAAGCGTATGCGGTAGAAGGCTCACTCGATGGCCTGGTTGCTCGCCGCCGCGATAGTAGCCGCGATTGTCGGTTCGGCATGGCAGCGGTTAGATGACAAATGGAGTGAGCGCGGCAAATATCTTTTGACCTGCTCCGCCACGGCCATTGGTGTCGGCTTGGCTCTGTGGGCTGATCGGTTCGAGGTTGAGCGTCGAGAGCGCGACCAGCTCCAGGCGCTTTTCACTGATCTTTACGTCACAGCCCAGAACCTTGGGACGGGAATCAACTGGACACTGCAAGACACGGGAAAGAGCGAACCGAACTGCGCCCTGTTGGAACAGCTCCGGGTAGACCGGGAGATGCTCAACAAGACCAAGTGGGATCGACCGGAGGCAGCAAAGCACACAAGCCAACTGCTGCGGCAGTCGTTGCGGATGACCTTCCTGGAGCTGCACGGATGGGGCGCACAAGTTGAGCAGGACTGTAAGGAAGGAAAGCCGCTTCAATCAATTGGGCTGCGCTTCTACCAGGCCTACGCCGCGAAATTGACCTTCAAACTTGGGCTCGCGGTCGCGAGTCTTGATGCCACGAATCCTCTGGACCGTAAGAAATTGTTTCGTTGTCTTGCGGCGCTACACGTGCCCTTTCGTTTTGCGCTGGTTAACTCAGTGAAGGAAATCGCTTTTGAGTCAGAATGTTGTGAGGAATTTCTACGCGCAAGCGCATCCGCCGCAGAGAAGTGGGCAGGTACGAGTGATCCGACGTTCTTTCGCGAGATACGGATGCCACTGCCGGAGTCGCTCATCTCCCTGATCGATGAATGCCCATCGGCCCGACAGGTTTCGCCTGTAATCCCCTGTACGGAGTGACGTGTGGCATTCAAACCGCCAACTTGCGCTTTGAATTGCGGAGGTCGTATCGAACAGCGCCGGAACCAAGTGGCGCCATGCCCTTCGACCCGCGCGGAATCCAGCACATCCGGCATCCAGACGGGCCGAATCTAATCGACGACGGCAGCGTGTCGTCAGATGCGCTCACGCCGAAAGAGAAAACCCCCCGGTCGCCCGGAGGGTTTTCGAGTGGGCCGCGAGTGACTCGAACACTCGACCCGCTGATTAAGAGTCAGCTGCTCTAGCCAACTGAGCTAGCGGCCCGCGGGGAGGTAGGTACCGAATCGGGTTGACGAAGTCTACCCACCGGCGGGCGCTCGGCGGGGGATGTGCGGGTGGGCGCGAGGCGCGGCGGCGACGATGAGGCCACTTCCCCGAGCGCGCGGCCTTTGGCATCAAGGAGGAGAGGATCAGGGCATGAAGAGGACGGGCATCGCCGGGTTGGTACTGTTGGGCGCGCTCGCCGCCGGGTGCGCGGCGCGCCATCCGGAGCAGGAGCTGAGCTCGACGCGGGAACGCGAGATGACGCTCGGGATCGTGCAGCGCGAGATCCGCGTCGGGCTGAGCCAGGATCAGGTGGCGGCGGCGCTGGGCTCGCCGAACATCGTCACCCGCGATGCCAACGGCAACGAGAGCTGGATCTACGACAAGGTGGCCAGCGAGGCGTCCTATTCGACCAGCGATCGCTACGGCACGATCCTCATCCTCGGCGGCAGCAGCGCCCAGGGCGCTGCATCGAATACGCAGCGCACGCTGACGGTGGTCATCAAGTTCGACGCCCAGTCGCAGGTGGAGTCGTTCTCGTACCACGCGAGCAAGTTCTGAGGGTCATGCGGACCGCGGGCCCTCTCCTCGCCGCCGCGGCGGCGCTGGCGCTGGTCGCCGGCTGCCTGCCGCCGACCAAGCCGCCGCCGACCCAGCTCGAGGTGCGCGAGTACCAGACCCGCACCTTCGACACCGCCGACACGGCGCTGGTGCTGAAGGCGATGTTCAACGTCCTGCAGGACGACGGCTACGTGGTGAAGAACGCGGTGGTCGACCTTGGCCTGATCACGGCGCAGAAGGAGAGCGATGTGGCGCCGGGCCGCTCCGGCAGCGGCGCCGACGCCGGCGGCATCTTCGGCGGCTTCGGCGGCATCATCATCGGCGGCCGCGGCCCGGGCGGGGTGGTGGTCGGCGGCTCGCCGCAGGAGAACAGCTTCCCCAAGACCGAGGTGCGCGATTTCACCGGCAACGTCAGCTCGTTCGGCAAGCAGACCAAGGTGCGGGTGAGCTTCCAGCGCAAGGTGCTCGACAACCGCGGCCAGGTGGTCGAGGTGGAGCCGATCACCGACCTCGAGTTCTACCAGAGCTTCTTCTCGCGCATGGACAAGAGCCTCTTCCTGCAGAAGGAGAATCTCGGCTGAGCCGGCCCGCCGCGGCCGCGTCGGCGACGCGTTGCCAGGGGCGCGACGCGATGTCATGCAGGCCGGCATGAGCGATCTCGCCCCGCGCTCGCGCGCCGCCTTCGATGCCCTGCTCGATCTCCTGCGCGAGATCGGCGCCTCCCACTTCTCGCTCGCCCGCGGCGTCATCGACGAGACCACCGCCGCCGAGGGCTACCGCTTCCTCCTCCACCTGCTGGCGGCCGGCGCCGAGCACCACGTCGACGGCGATCCCGAGCGGCCGCTCTTCACCCGCATCGTCTCGCCGAGCCGCAAGGTGCTGGGCGACAACCCCGATGCGCTCTACTACTGGACGCGCATCGACGGCCGCCGCGCCTACCGGGTGCGCGGCGCGCTCGACGGCGCCGTGTACACCTCGTTCACCGTCCACGGCGTCGATCCCGCCGGCGGCAGCATGGAGCGGGTGATCAGCGACGTGAACGATCGCGAGCTGGCGATCGCCGCCGACGGCACCTACGAGCTGACCATCGCCCCCGAGCCGCATCCCGGCAACTGGATCCGCAGCGAGCCCGACGCCACCGCGGTGATCACCCGCCACTATTTCGAGCGCCCGCTCAGCATCGCCGCCGACCCGACCGCCGGCGTCCGCCTGCGCATCGAACCGCTGGCGCCGCCGCCGCCGCCGCCGCCGCTCACCGATGCGACGCTGGCGGCTCGCCTCGAGGCGCTCGCCCGCTACGTGCGCGGCAACACCCTCGGCATGCCGGCGCCCGGCGAGGGCCCGGCCTATCCCTTCGTCTCGCGGGTGCCGAACGTGCTGCCGAAGCCGGCCAGCTTCCGCGCCGCCGGCGTCGCCACCGTCGGCGCCGTCGACATCCACTACGCGATGGCGCCCTACCTGCTGCAGCCTGACCAGGCCCTGGTGATGGAGGGACGGCTGCCGGCCTGCGGCTTCGCCAACGTCGCGCTCTGGAACATGCACATGCAGACGCTGGAGTATCGCGGCCACCGCACGTCGCTGAACCGCGCCCAGATGCGGTTCCGACCCGACGGCTCGTTCCGCGTCGTCGTCGCGCCACGCGACCCGGGCGAGCCGAACTGGATCGACACCGAGGGGCACCCGATCGGCATTGTCTTCTGGCGCATCCTCCTCCCGGAATGGGAGCCGGAGGAGATCCGCTGTTCGGTGATCGACCTCTGATTCACCCCAGGGGCAGCCGCGCGCGGTCGTCGAAGCGGGCGACGAAGCGACGGTCGATCCAGTCCTTCAGCCGCCAGGCCCAGCGGCCGCGCGCGGCGAGGCCGGCATAGCTGAGCAGGGCGCGGCCATCGGCGGTGTTGAGCAGCGCCAGGGCGTGTCGTTGCGGGCGGAAGGGTCGGGGCGTGCCGCCGGCGAGCGCGGCGCGCAGGTTGGCGGCGAGGAGCGGTCCCTGGCGCACGGCGTAGACGCCGGACTTCGGCGTCGGCGTCGGCGGCGTGGCGCAGTCGCCGGCGGCGAAGACCTCGGGGCGCGCCGGACAGCGCAACGTCGCGTCGACGCGCAGGAAGCGGCGCTCGTCGACCGCCAGGCCGGCGGCGGCGAAGAGGCCGTCGCCCACCGCGCCGGCGGCGGCGACCACGAGGTCGGCTTCGAGCGCGCTGCCGTCGGCCAGATGGGCGGCGGTGGGCGACACCCGGGTCGCCGCCTGACCGCCGACCCAGCGGATGCCCGCGGCCGCGAAGGCCGCCTGGATCGCCGCCGCCGCCCGCGCGCCGAGCCCGGGGAGCGGCCGCGGCGCGGGATCGCAGACGGTCACACGTCCGCCCCCGGGGCGCAGTCGCGCCGCCAGGGCGAGGGCGAGCTCGCAGCCGGCGGCGCCGCCGCCGATCACCACGGCATGCGCCGACGGGCGGGCCGCGAGCGCCGCTTCGAGGGCCGCGAGCGCCGCGTCCATCGGCTTGATGGCGACCAGCGGCGCGCCGGCGTCGGCGGCGATCGGCGCCACCTGCGAGCCGATGTCGAAGGACACCACGTCGTAGTCGTGACGGACGCCGTCGGCGAGGGCGACCGCGCGCGCGTCGGCGTCGAGGGCGGCGGCGCGGCCGGCGACGAAGCGGCCGCCGGCGCGCGCGGCGAGGCGGCGGACGTCGATCTGCGCCGCGCGCAACGGGTACTGGCGATTGAGGACGCCCGGCACCATCCCCGAATAGGTGGCGAGCGGCGAGGGCGCGACGAGCGTCAGGTCGAGGCCGACGACGCGCTGCCGCGCCAGGGCCTCGAGGACGAAGAGATGGCTGTGACCGCTGCCGACGAGCAGCAGGCGCATGGCGAGCGGAGGGAGCGCGTGCGCCGCGCGCCGGTGCGCCGGTCCTGGGGACCGGCGCCCGGCGCGCGGCGCCGACTCACTGCGGCGCGCTGACGTCGATGCCGATCGCCTCCGTCATGGTGATCTCGACGCTGTCGCCGACGGCGACGCGGTTGAGGTTGTCGGGGTTGCGCGCCTGGACGACGACGTCCTCCCCGCCCTCGAGGCCGGCGAGCGTGACGGTGCCGGCCTTCTTGTCGATCGCCTTGATGGTCGTGGTGACGGTCACGGCGCGGGCGCCGGCGGCGCCGGGCCGCTCGCCCGGCTCGGCGCGCACGGCGTCCTCGGCGATGGTGACGCCGGGCGTCGCGCCCTGGCCCTTGCGGACCACCTGGTAGGAGAGCTGGCCGATGTAGGTGACGGTGACCAGGTCGCCGGCCTTCACCTGCGGCAGGTTGCGCACCTCGGGGCCGGCGTGGATCGTCGTCGTGCGGCCGTCCGGCAGGGCGAGCGTCACCTCGCGCGTCTTCTGATTGATCTTCTTCACCGTGGCCGTGGCGGTGACCACGCCCTGTTGCAGCACGCCGCTGGGCGGCGGACCGGGCGGCGGCTTCTGGGCGCAGCCGGCGGCGATCACGGCGAGCAGGGCCAGGGTGCGGGTGAGGGTGCGGTTCATGGGGTCTCCCTGTGCTGGGCGTCGCCGGCGGCGACGCGACGTGGACGCGGCCGGCAGCGGTCGCGCGATTCGTTATAGCGGTCGACGTGGACGCGCCTAGTGCAAAAGCGCCGCGGGGGTCAAATCCGGACGCGGCGAACGCGCCGCGCCGCGCCTCAGCGCTCCTCGGGCAGGAACTGGCGGATGAACGGAACCAGGTCCGGTCCCTGGCGGATGGTGTGTCCGCCATCCACCGGCACGCACTGGCCGGTGATCCAGCCGGCCTGGTCGCTGAGCAGGAAGGCCACCAGGGCGGCGACGTCGTCGACCGTGCCGAGGCGGGCGATCGGCATGCGGCGCAGGTATTCGGCGACGCTCTCCTCGGCGCCGACCAGCGGCGCCGCCATGTCGGTCGGCACCAGGCTGGGCATCACCGCGTTGACCCGGATGCGGTGCTCGCCGAGGTCGTCGGCGGCGCACGCGGTCAGCATGTTCACCCCCGCCTTCGAGACGCAGTAGCTGGTCATCCAGCGATGGGTCAGGCCGCCGGCGATCGAGCTGACGTTGACGATGCTGCCGCCGCCCGCCGCCTTCATCGCCCTGGCCTCGGCGCGCACGCAGCGGAAGGTGCCGACGAGGTTGGTCTCGAGCACCAACTGCAGCTCCGCGGCGGTCGAGTTGAGAACGCTGCCGACGCCCGGCTGGCCGTGCGAGTTGACCGCCAGGCGCAGCGCCCCGTGGCGGGCCACCGCGGCGGCGACGGCGGCCTCCACGGAGTCGTCGCTGGTGACGTCGCAGACGACCCAGTCGGCGCGCGCTCCGAGCGCGGCGGCGGCGTCGCGCACCACCGACTCGCGCCGGCCCGCCAGCACCACCGTGCCGCCGCCGGCCGCGACGTGGCGCGCGCAGGCGAGGCCGATGCCGGTGCCGCCGCCGGTGATCAGGGCGACCTGGTTCGAAAAGTCGGGCATGGGGTCCTCCGATCCCGGCATCTCCGTCACGAGGCGCCGGGGGAGCGCAAGCGGGGCGCCGGGCGAGCGCACTCCCGCCGGCGGCGAAAGCGCGCTATGGGTCGGTCGTCATGACCAAGAACGATGAGCAGGACTTCGCGTCGCTGCTGGCGGCGAGCGAGGCGCAGGCGACGCAGCGGCCGGCGGTCGGCGAGACCGTACGCGGCCGGGTGATCGCGCTCGGCGGCGGCAGCGCCTTCGTCGAGATCGGCGGCAAGGGCGAGGCGGTGATCGACCTCGGCGAGTTCGTCGATCCGGAGAGCGGCGCGCCGGCGCTGGCGGTCGGCGACCAGCTCGAGGCGACGGTGGTGGACGACGGCCGGACCTCGGGCACGGTGCGGCTGAAGCGCACGGTCGGCCGCGGCGGCCACCTGCCGGGCGAGCTCGAGCAGGCGCACGCACACGGCATCGCGGTCGAGGGCGTCGTCACCGGCGAGGTGAAGGGCGGCTACCAGGTGCAGATCGGCAGCGTGCGCGCCTTCTGTCCCGGCTCGCAGATCGACCGCCGGCGCGGCGAGCCGGCGGAATACGTCGGCCAGCGGTTGCGTTTCCGGGTGACCCGGATCGAGGGCGGGGGCCGCAACGTCGTGGTGTCGCGGCGGGTGTTGCTCGACGAGGAGGCGGCGGAGCAGGCGGCGCAGACCTGGGAGCGGCTGCAGGTCGGCAATGTCCTGCAGGGACGGGTGAGCACGGTGCGCGACTTCGGCGTCTTCGTCGATCTCGGCGGCGTCGAGGGGCTCGTCCACATCAGCGAGCTGGCGCACGGCCACGTCGGCCATCCGTCCGAGGTGCTGCAGCCCGAGCAGGTGGTCGAGGTGAAGGTGCTGAAGGTCGAGCCGGCGGAAGCGGGCGGCCGGCCGCGCATCGCCCTGTCGCTGCGCGCGTTGGCGCCCGATCCCTGGGCGGACGTCGCGGCGCGTTTCCCGATCGGCGCCACGGTGCCAGGCGTGGTGCGGCGGCTGGAGAGCTTCGGCGCCTTCGTGGAGATCGCGCCCGGCCTCGACGGCCTGGTGCACGTGTCGAAGATGGCGCTCGACCGCCGCGTCGCCCACCCGCGCCAGGTGGTCAGCGCCGGCGACACGGTGCAGGTGACGGTGCAGGCGATCGATCCGGCGCAGCGCCGCATCGGCCTCTCGATGGTCGAGGCGGCGCGCCGCGAGCGCGACGGGCAGGAGGCGACCGCCCGGCGCGAGACCGAATCGGCGCTCGGGCAGATGAACGAGCAGCGCAGCCTCGGCACCTTCGCCGACCTGCTCGCCGCTTCGAAACGCGATCGGAAATAGCCGCTGGCGCAAGGCGGGCCGGGCGCCGCCGGCTCACGGCGGTTGGAGCGCCGCCGAGAAGAGGCGCAGCGCCTCGCCGACGAGCTGCGGGCCGGCCTTCTCGGGGGACCCGGCGTCGAAGGGCGGCTGCGGGTCGTACTCGATCGCCAGTTGGATGAGGCGCGCGGTCGCCTCGCCGTGGATGCGGCCGGTCAGGGCGAGCGCCATGTCGATGCCGGACGAGACGCCGGCGGCGCTGGCGAAGGGCGGGTCGATGACGACGCGCGCCGTCGAGACGGTCGCGCCCATGCCGGCGAGAATGTCGCGGAACGCCCAGTGGGTGGTGACCGGGTGCGCGCCGAGGACGCCGGCGGCGGCGTAGAGACTGGAACCGGTGCACACCGACACGCACCAGCGGGCGCGCGGCGCGGCGTCGCGAATCCAGGCGAGCAGCGCCTGGTTGTCGAGCGGCGCCAGCGGGCGCGACGAACCGGGAATCACGATCACGTCGGGGTGGGCCAGCGACGCCGGCGTGGCGGTCGGCAGCACGGTCAGCCCGTTGTCGGCGCGCTGCGGCCGCTGCTCGGTGGCCAGGAAGTGGGGACGCGCCTCGGGCCACGCGGCGATGACTTCGTAGGCGCCGACCAGGTCGAGGGCGGTGAAGCCGTCGTAGAGGACGAAAGCGATGTCCATGCGCGGGCAACCTCCGACCGGGGTCTCCCACGCCGATGGCGCGGCCGGCAACGACAAATGGGCGGCGGATTCGGCCAGGGTGGGTCCTGCGACGCGCCGCGGCATTCGACTCTTGTGATCCGGTCGCCGGCTGTGCTTAGCGATCACCTATCCGTGGGAGAAGACGCGGGTCGCTGGCGACCCAGCGGGGGCCGGCCGAAAGGCCATGGGACAACCTGTTGCGAGGGACGAAGGAGGACGAACGTGTTGACGAAGCGCATGTTGACGATGACGGTGGCCGCCGTGGCGGTCACGGCGTCGGCCGCCATGGCCGGCACCAAGTACCAATCCAATGTGGTGAACGCGAGCACGACCCACCCGCCGGGCAACCCGACCGTGGCGTCGGGCAAGGTCTCGGTGCAGGACAACGGCAACATCAAGGTGGGCGTCAAGGGCGTGACCGACGGCGGGGGCGCGCCGGTGGACTCGAGCACCTCGTACAAGGACACCGCGACGCTCGACGGCAGCGAGTACATCTACATCGTGAAGTTGAACTACACGGCGCTCGGCGTCGACGTGGAGATTCCGGTGGTGCTGACCATGAAGAAGGGCGGCGGCAAGGGCGCCGTCTCGCTCGGCGGCCTGACGTCCAACATCCCGATGGGCGTGGGGCGCTCGCTCGAGGTGACCGGCGGTGAGCTCTGGGGTCCGCTGGGCGCCGGCAACGTCCCCGCCTGCACGGCCGATGTGACGGCGGGCTTCGCGATCCTCTCGAGCGCCTGCAAGGGCGGCACGCGGGTCGGCGTCGCCGGCATCGCCGTTCCGTAACGCCGGGTCCGAGCACTCTGGGCAGGGGCCGCCGCGCGGTGGCTCCTGCCCCGCCCGTCCTGCGCCACGCCGCGAGGCGCCCGTCTCTGTCAACGCGGCGCGCCCGTGTCGCGCGTCAGGTCGGCTCCTCCGCGGCCATGGGCAGGACGACCGTGGCGATGCAGCCCGCGCCGTCGAGTCGATTGGCGATCGTCACCTCGCCGCCGTGGGCGCGGGCAATGGCGCGCGCGATGCTCAGCCCGAGACCGGTGCCGCCGCGCTTCTCGCCGCGGCCGCGGAAGAAGCGGTCGAAGACGCGCGCCAGCTCATCGGCCGGGATGCCGGGGCCGTCGTCGAGGACGCGAATCTCGACCCGCCCGTTCCCGTCCGCGGCCTCGACGCGCACCACACCATCCGGGCGCGCGTGGCACAGGGCGTTGTCGAGCAGGTTGGTGAACAGGCGGTAGAGGTCGGCGATGGTGCCGTGCACGGGCAGCGCGGCGTCGGCGACGACCTCCACCCCCACCCGCCGCGGCTCGCCGAGCGGCCGGTAGGCGTCGGCCAATTCGTGCAGCATCTCCGCGAGGTTCACCGGCGCCGCTGGCGGCGCCGGCAGGCCTTCGAGGCGGGCCAGGGCCAGCAGCTCCTCCGCCAGGCGATCGAGGCGCTCGCTGTCGTGCAGCGCCTCGGCAAGCGCGGCGCGGTACTCGGCGGCGGTGCGGTCGCGGCGTAGCGCCACCTCGAGCCCGGCGCGCAGGACGGCGATCGGCGTCCGCAGCTCGTGCGCGGCATCGGCGGTGAGGCGCTGCATCTGCGCCACCGCTGCCGCCAGCCGGTCGAGCATGCGGTTGAGGGCGACGACGATGCCGCCGACCTCGTCGTCGCGCGCCGGTGGCGGCAGGCGCAATGCGAGGTCGCCGACGCCAACCCGTTCGATGGCTGCGGCCGCATCCTCGAGCGGTCGCAGGGCGCGACGGGTGATGCCCCAGAGCGCGACCGCGAGCAGCAGCAGGGTAGCCGGCACGCCGAACACGAGCAGGGCGCGCAGGCGGCTAGTGGCGTGCGACGCGGCGGTCGCCGGGACGCCGATGCGCACGGTCAGCGCCCCCGCCGCGGCGTCGGCGACCCGCAGCGCGCGGGGCGCGGCGAGCCGCGCCGCGGCGCCCGCTGGCGCTTCCGCGACGAGGCGGGTGCCGGCGAACACGGCGACCTGCTTGCCGACCCCGAGGTCGGTCTCGTCGGCGATGCGGGCGACCAGCGCCGCGATGCCGTCCGGCGGCAGCGGTTGCTCGATCAACGCCGCCACCGTGCTCGCCTCCTCCGCGAGCGCGACGTCGAGGTCGCGCAACAGGCGATCGCCGAACACGCGCAGCAGGAGCCAGCCGGCGAGGACGGTGCCCGGGAGCAGCAGCGCCAGGATCGAGACGACCAGGCGCAGGCGCAGGGGACGCCTCACCGCGGCTCCGCGCTCAACACGTAGCCGGCGCCGCGAACGGTGTGCAGCAGGCGCGGGGCGCCGTCGGCCTCGAGCTTGCGGCGCAGGCGGTTGATGAAGACCTCGATCAGATTGGAGAGCGAGTCGTAGCGCTCGCCCCAGACGTGATCGGCGAGCATCGAGCGCGTGACCACCTCGTCGGCGTGGCGCATCAGGAGCTCGAGCAGGCTGAACTCGCGCGCCGTCAGCTCGATGCGGCGTTCGCCGCGCCGGGCCTGGCGGCGGCGCACGTCGAGGATCAGGTCGGCGACCTGCAGCGAGACCAGATCGCGCTGATGGCCGCGCCGCAGCAGGGCGTTGAGGCGTGCCAGCAGCTCGCCGAAGGCGAACGGCTTGCCGAGGTAGTCGTCGGCGCCGGCGTTGAGGCCGGCGATGCGGTCCTCGACCCCGCCGCGGGCGGTGAGGATCAGCACCGGCGTCGAGCGGCCGGCGGCGCGCAGGCGGCGCAGCAATTCGGTGCCGTCCTGGTCCGGCAGGCCGAGGTCGAGGACGACGAGGTCGTAGGCGTTGAGCAGGAGCAGCCGCCACGCGTCCTCGACACGCTCGCAGACGTCCACCGTCCACGCCGCCTCCTCGAGGCCGCGCCGCAGGTGGCGCGCCAGCGCCGCCTCGTCCTCAACCACCAGCAGGCGCATGGTGCCTCGCCGCCGCCGCTCGCGGCGACAGCAGGATGTAGAGCAGGGGGATGCCGATCAACGAGCAGAACATCGAGACCGTGATGCCGCCGAGGATGGCGATGGCCAACGGCTGCTGCATCTGCGCGCCGGCGCCGATGCCGAGCGCCAGCGGGGCGAGGCCGGCGAGCGCCGCCAGCGTCGTCATCAGGATCGGGCGCAGGCGCACGCGCCCGGCCTCGATCAGCGCCACGTCGCGCCGCCCGAGGCGCGCTTCGGCGCGCCCGGCGAAGTCGAGCAGGAGGATGCCGTTCTTGGCGACGATGCCGACCACCATGATGATGCCGACGACGGAGGAGACGTTGAGCGCCGTGCCGCTGAGCCACAATGCCAGCAAGCTGCCGGAGAGCGCCATCGCGCTGCCGAGGACGATCGCCGCCGCGGCGGCCACGGAGCCGAACTCGACGAGCAGCAGCGCCGCCACGCCGGCCACGGCGGCGGCGAAGACGAGGACGAGCTGGGCGAACGCTTCCTGCTGGCTGGCGTAGAGGCCGCCGAGCTCGACGCTCACGCCCGGCGGCAGGGCGACGTCGGCGAGCGCCCGGCGCACCGCCGTGGTGGCGGAGCCCAGATCGCGGCCCTCGAGCCGCGCGGTGACGCGCAGCACCGGGCGCAGGTTCTCGCGCTCGTGCTGCACTTCCACCCGGCCGGGCCGCAAGTGGGCGATGTCGGTCAGCGGCGCCAGACGGCCGTCGGGCGTGGTCAGGGTGACGCCGTCGAGCGAGCGCAGGCGCTGCTGCAGCGCCAGCGGGTAGCGGACGCGCAGGGGAATGGCGCGGTCGCCCTCGAGGACCTGGCCGACGATGCTGCCGCTGACCGCCGTTGCGAGCCAGCGCTGCACGCCGGCGGCGTCGATGCCGGCGAGCGCGGCGCGGCGAGCGTCGACGTCGACGTCGTAGGTCGGGCCGACCGCGGTGACGCCGTCGAACTCGTCGACCACGCCGGGAATCGGGCTGATCCGCGCCGCGACCTGCGGCGCCAGGGCGCGCAGCGCCGCCGGGTCGTCGCCGAGCAGCTTGATCTCGATCGGGCTCGGGTTGCCGCTGAGATCGCCGATCATGTCCTGCAGCACCTGGACGAACTCGACGCGCAGCCCCGGCACCTGCCCCTCGACGCGCTCGCGGACGTCCTCGATGACCGCCTCCGAGCTGCGCCGGCGCTGCCGCCGGAGCTGCACCGAGTAGTCGCCGCGGTTCGATGCGGTGAGGAAGAAGCCGAGCTCGGCGCCGGTGCGACGGGCGAAGGTCGCGACCTCGGGCGTGTCGCGCAGCACGGCGTCGACCTGATCGAGCATGCGCTCGGTCTCCGCCAGCGCCGCGCCCGGCGGCGCCCAGTAGTCGAGGACGAAGGCGCCTTCGTCCATCGCCGGCACGAAGCCGCTGTCGATGCGCTGGTAGGCGAGGATCGAGACGGCCAGCAGCAGCGCCCCGAACCCCACCGCGGCGGCGCGGTGGCGCAGGGTCCAGTGCAGACCGCGGGCGTACAGCAGGCTGAGGGCGGCGGCCAGCCGGTCGCCGGGCCCGTGTCGCATCGGCCGGGCGCGCCGCGGGGCGAGGGCGTCGGCGAGCGCCGGGGTGAAGGTGAGGGCGAGGCCGAGCGAGACCAGCAGGCTGACCGACATGGTGACCGCCAGCGGCCGGAAGAAGGCGCCGGGCACGCCGCCCAGCAGGCCGAGCGGCAGGAGCACCAGCACCGGGGTCAGGGTCGAGCCGAGCAGGGCGTGGGTGATTTCGCCCAGCGAGCGGCGCGTCGCCTGCTCGCCGCTCTGGCCGGCGGCGCGGTGTCGGCTGACGTTTTCGACGACGACGATGGCGTCGTCGAGGATCAGCCCGATGCCGGCGGCGATGCCGCCCAGGGTCATGAGGTTGAAGCTGAGGCCGAGGACGTGCAGCGGCAGGCAACTGATCAGCACGGTGGCGGGGATCACCGCGGCGGCGACCGCGGTGGCGCGCAGGTCGGCGATGAAGAAGAACAGCGTCGCCACCGCCAGGAGCAGGCCGACGCCGATGCTGTCGCGCACGCTGGCGATCGCCTCCTGCACCAGGTCGGCCTGGTCGTAGACGATGCGGAAGCGGATGTCGGGATGGGTGCGGGCGAGGGCGGCGAGGTGGGCGCGCACCGCGGCGGCGATGGCGACGGCGTTGCCGTCCGGCTGGCGGGAGATCCCGAGCAGCACGGCGGGCTCGCCCTCGACCGCGGCGCGGGTGAAGTCTTCGCGCAGCGCCGGCGCGACGGTCGCCACCGCGGCCAGCGGCACGGTGGCGGCGTCGCGGGTGGCGACGACGATGTCGCCGAGCGCCGCCGGTTCGGCGGCCGGGCCGCGGACCACGGCGAGCGTCAGCTCGTGGCCGTCCACTCCCTGGCCGGCGCCGGCGATGGTGGTGCCGTCGCGTACCGCGTCCTCCACCGCGCCGAGGTCGAGGCGGTGCGCCGCCAGGGCGGCGGGATCGACGGTGATCGCGTACTCGCGGATCTTCGCGTTGTCGAGGTCCACCCGGTAGACGCCGGGGATGGTGCGCATCTGTGGCGCGACCTCGTAGATCGCCAGGTCGGAGAGCTCGCCCAGCGTGCGTCGCGACGCGCTCAGGGCGACGCTGACGATCGGGAACGCCGAGGTGTCGAGCAGGCGGCCCTCGAACTGGGTGCCGGGCGGCAGCTCGGACACGGTCTCGTCGGCGACCCCGAGCACCGCCTGCAGCGCCCCGGCCATGTCGCTTCCCCACTCGAACACCAGATCGAGCTGGCTGCCGCCGCGCGTCGTCAGCGAGCGGATGGTGCGTACCCGGGGCACGGTGGTGACGGCGTTCTCGAGCGGCTTGGTGAGCGCGGTGACGGTCTGCGCGACCGGCAGGTCGCCGGCGCGGGCGATGAGGGTGATGCGGTGGAAGGCGACCTCGGGGAAGATCGCCACCGGCATCGCCCAGGCGGCGATCGCGCCGGCGACGGTGAGCAGCGCGGTCAGGCCGAGGATGGCGGTGCGATTGCGGCCGACGAGCTCGCCGAGCGTCACGGCGCCCTCAGTTGGTCGCCGCCGCCTGCGGCGTCACCGCGGCGCCGTCCGGCAGCCCGTAGTGGCCGCTGACCACTACCAGCTCGCCGGCGGCGACGCCCTCGAACAGCTCCACGACGTCGTCGGCGCGCAGGCCGATGCGCACCGCACGGCGGCGCGCCACGCCGTCGGCGACGACCATCACCGTGCCGTGTTCGCTCCGGTCGTCGGCGAGCAGCGCCGCGCTCGGCACCAGCAGCGCCTGGTCGTGGACGGCGACGGTGATGTGGCAGTCGGCGGCGGCGTGCAGCAGCGCAACCGGCGCCGGCGCGGTCAGCGCGATGCGCACCGGCACGGTGAGGCTCTGGGGGCTGACGGCGGTGACCACGGCGGCGACGCGGCCGTCGATGGTCGTGCCGCCGAGGCGCACCAGCGCTGGCTGGCCGGCGCGCACCTCGGCGCTGCGCGCCAGCGGCACCTGGGCGAGGACGATCAGCGAGCGCGGGTCGAACAGCTCGACCAGCACGTCGCTCGGCGCCACCTGCTCGCCGGGATTGTGCAGCCGGTCGGCGACGACGCCCTCGAAGGGCGCGGCGAGCGCGATGTCGCGGCCGGCGAGGTCGCGCGCCAATCGCGCCGCCGCCGGCCGCTCCTCCGGGCGCAGCGCTCCGGCCTGCGCGAGGATGCCGAACCCGTGCAGCGCCGCTTCGTTCTCCTGCGGCAGGACGCGCGCCGCCACCGCGCCGGCGGCGAGCCGATCGCCGGGTTGCACCGCCACCGCGGTCACCCGTCCGGCGACCGGCGAGGCGAGGCGGACCGACCTGAGCGCCGCCGTCTCACCGGTGGCTTGCAGCCGCGCGGCGATGCTCCGCCGTTCGACGGCGGCGACCTGCACCGCGACGGGCGGTGCCGCCTCCGCTGGTTCGGCGGGCGGGGGGGCGCCGCAGCCGGCGAGGAGCGCGAGGGCAAGAGGCAGCAGGCAAGAGAACGGGGGCAGGCGTGCGCCGGCCCTCCGACTGGTGCCGTGCGGCGCGGGCGCGTTGCCGCCTGCGCTGCCCGCGCGGGCGTCGACGCGGGCGTTCCCCGCCTTCATTCCATGCCTCTGCCGAGCAGTTGCTCCACGGCCGCCGCCGCCATCCGCTGGTCGAGCTGCGAGCGGACCACGGCCGCCCGGGCGGCGATCGTCTGATCGAGCGCGTCGAGGACGTCGACCAGGGTGGCGCCGCCGCCGCCGAAGTAGCGGGCGCGCATCAGCAGCAGGGCGTCGTCGGCGGCCGGCTGCAGGCGCTGCCAGGCGACGGTGTCGGCGCCGGCCCGCTGCGCGTCGGCGCGGGCGTGGGTGAGCGCGATGACGAGATCCTGGCGCACCTGGCCGACGTTTGCCTCGGCGCTGGCGCTGGCGGCGGTCGCCGCCGCGGTGCGCGCGGCGATGGCGCCGCCGTCGAACAGCGGCATGGTGAAGCCGAAGAGGAACTCGCCGCCGCCGTTGTCACGGAAGGTCGGCGCGGGATTGACGCCCAGGAAGCCGCCGTCGGCGTTCAGGCCGAGGTGGCCGCGGCCCTCGCTCCGCGCCACGTCCGCGTCGCGGCGCGCCGCCTCGGCGCTGGCGCGGGCGTCGGCGAGGACCGGACTTGCCTCGATGGCGTCGTCGTCGACCGGCAGTGGCGGGCTGGCGGCCGGCGCGGTCAGCGCCGTCGCCTCGACCGTGACGCCGGTGAGCTGCGAGAGCTCCTGGGCGGCGGCGCCGAGGGCGGCGTCGGCGGCGCGGACGGCGCTGCGCGCCGTCTCCAGTGCCAGCGCGGCGCGCGGCAGGTCGCTGCTGGGCGCCAGGCCGAGCTCGACCTGGCGCTCGAGCAGCGCCCGGTAGTCGGCCAGGGCGTCGCCGGCGCGGCGGTAGATGGCGGCGTCGGCCTGCTCGGCCAGGGCGGCGAAGTAGGTGCTGCGCACCGCGAAGGCGACGTCCGCCTGCCGCTGCCGGGCGAGCGCGCGCGCCGAGGTGACGCGGGCGCGCGCCGCGGCGAGCGCGGCGGCGCGTTCGCCGCCGTCGAGGAGCGGCGCCTCGATGGCGAGGCCCAGCAGGGTGACGCCGCCGTTGGTGATGGCTTCGTCGTAGCCCTCCGAGTGGCCGTACTGCGCCTGCCCGGTGAGCTTGGGCCAGTACGCGGCGCGCGCCGCCCGGACTCGTGCCTGCGCCGCCCGCAGGTCGGCGGCCGCCGCCTGGGTCGCCGGCGAGCGCGCGAGGGCCAGGCGCACGCAGTCCTCGACCGGCAGGAGCGCCGCGGCGGTGTGGGCGGCGAGCAACACCAACGCGACGAGGGCAGGGCGCAGCATGGCTGGGCGATACGGTAGCGCAGCCGCCCTGAACCAGCGGTGAATGCCGCCTTAATTCTCGTTCAGGTTCGGCGCCGCCACTGGTCGCCCCTCCTCCCGGCCCGCTGGCGACCGGCGGGCACTGGCGCTCGCCGCAGGCATCAAAGTGCCGCGAATTCGTACGCGCCGTGCAAGTTCCACGCTGTCGGACGCTCCCGGACGACCGTTGGCGCCGCTGACAGGCCATTCGCCCACATAAGCGTGGGATTATCCGACCGCTGGGGCTAGATTTTGAGGAACACTTCGACTTCGTGGGTACGGGGGGTACAGGATGAGCATCAGGTGTTCGAGGGCGCGCCGGGCTGGGCGCGCCGGGGCAGTGGCGCTCTGGGCGTTGGCGAGCGGGCTGGCGGTCGCGCCGGCCGCGGCGTTCACCACGTTCGAGAGCGGGCAGGTGCGGCCGTTGGCGTTGTCGCCGGACGGCACGCGGCTGTTCGCGGTCAATACGCCGGACGGCCGACTGGAGATCTTCGATGTCGGCGTCGGTGGCCTGACGCGGCGCGCCTCGGTGGCGGTCGGCCTCGAACCGGTGGCGGTGGCGGCGCGCAGCGACAGCGAGGTGTGGGTGGTCAACCACCTCTCGGACAGCGTCAGCATCGTCGACGTGGGCAGCAGTCCGCCGCGCGTCGTGCGCACCCTGCTGGTCGGCGACGAGCCGCGCGACATCGTCTTCGCCGGCAGCGGCGGCAGCCGCGCCTTCATCACCACCGCGCATCGCGGCCAGCAGCGCACCAACGCCTCGATCAGCGGCGTCCCGGGCGCCGGCGATCCGCAGTTCACGACCCCCGGCATCGGCCGCGCCGACGTCTGGGTGTTCGACGCCGACGCGCTCGGCGGCACGATCGGCGGCACGCCGCTGGCGATCAAGACGCTGTTCGGCGACACGCCGCGCGCCCTCGCCGTCAGCCCCGACGGCAGCACGGTCTACGCCGCGATCTTCAAGTCCGGCAACCAGACGACCGTGCTCTCCGAGGGCGCGGTGTGCAACGGCTTCGGCAACGCCGCGCCCTGCGTCGTGCAGGGGCAGACGATGCCCGGCGGCCTGCCGCCGCCGAGCACCGACGCGCAGGGCAAGCAGGCGCCGGAAACCGGTCTGATCGTCAAGTTCGACATCGCCTCGGGCCAGTGGCGCGATCCGCTCGGCCGCAACTGGTCGGCGGGCGTCCGCTTCGACCTGCCGGATCTCGACGTGTTCGCGCTCGACGCCGACACCCTGACGCAGTCGACCGCCTTCGCGCACGTCGGCACCACCCTGTTCAACATGGCGGTCAACCCGGCGACCGGCGCGCTCTACGTGTCCAACACCGATTCGCGCAACGAGGTCCGCTTCGAGGGGCCCGGCATCTTCGGCGGCAGCACCGTCCAGGGCCATCTCGCCGAATCGCGCATCACCGTCATCAGCGGCAACGGCGTCTATCCGCGCCACCTCAACAAGCACATCGACTACGACAGTCTGCCGGCGCCCGCCGGCACCAAGGAGCACAGCCTGGCGACGCCGACCGGCATGGCGGTGTCGGCCGACGGCACGACGCTCTACGTCGCCGCCTTCGGGTCGAGCCGCATCGGCGTCTTCGACACCGTCGCCCTCGAGGGCGACACCTTCGATCCGGAAGTCGACAGCGCCGACTACCTCGGCGTCAGCGGCGGCGGTCCGAGCGGCCTGACGCTGGACGCGGCGCACAACCGCCTCTACGTCCTGACCCGGTTCGACAACAGCGTGTCGGTGGTCGATCTCGGCAGCCGCGCCGAGGTGGCGCACCTGCCGCTGCACAACCCGGAGCCGGCGAGCGTGGTCAACGGCAGGCGCTTCCTCTACGACGCCGCCCACACCTCCAGCAACGGCGAGGCGTCGTGCTCGAGCTGCCACATCTTCGGCGACATGGACGACCTGGCCTGGGATCTCGGCAACCCCGACGACGCGGTGAAGACCAACCCGATTCCGATCAATCTCCAGATCACCATCCCCTTCGCCGGCCTGCCGGCGCCGATCAACGGCACCGGCAACGCCACCGATTTCCATCCCATGAAGGGGCCGATGACCACCCAGACCCTGCGCGGCATGCTCGGCAGCGGCGCCATGCACTGGCGCGGCGACCGCTCCAACCCGCCGGGCGGGCCGGCGAAGGCCTTCGATGAAGTCAACTCGTTCATGAACTTCAACGTCGCCTTCCCCGGCCTGGTGGGGCGCGACAGCGAGCTGACGACCGCCGAGATGCAGGCGTTCACCGACTTCATCCTCCAGGTCGAGCTGCCGCCCAATCCGGTGCGCGCCCTCGACAATTCGCTGAACGCGGCGCAGTCGGCGGGCCGCGACTTCTTCTTCGGCCCGCGGCTGTCGGACGGCCTCCCCGGCACGTTCTTCAACCAGCCGCTCGGCTTCACCTGCGAGGGCTGCCACCGCCTGCAGCCGGGTCTCGGCCACTTCGGCACCGACGGCCGCGCCAGCTTCGAGAACGAGCAGCAGATCATCAAGATCCCGCACCTCCGGAATCTGTACCAGAAGGTCGGCATGTTCGGCGTCCTCGACGTCGCCGGCGAGTTGCCCCTCAACCAGCCGCACCAGGGGCCGCAGATCCGCGGTTTCGGCTTCCTGCACGACGGCAGCGTCGACACGCTCTTCCGTTTCTTCAATGCCACCGTGTTCAACGGCGCCTTCAGCAACCAGACCGGCTTCCAGAACAACACCCAGAAGCAGAACGTCGAGCAGTACATGCTCGCCTTCGACACCAACCTGGCGCCGATCGTCGGCCAGCAGATGACGCTGACGAGCGGCAACGGGGGAGTCGCCAACCCGCGCATCGACCTGCTCGTCGCCCGCGCCGCCGCGGGGGAGTGCGACCTGATCGTCAAGGGCACGGCGGGCGGCCTGGCGCGCGGCTGGCTGCGCCAGGGGAGCGGCCAGTTCGTCAGCGACCGCGCCAGCGAGGCGCCGCTCGCCGACGCCGCGCTGCGGGCGCTGGCGGCGACGGCGGGCCAGGAGCTGACGTACACCTGCGTGCCGCCGGGCGACGGCACGCGCGCCGGCATCGATCGCGACGAGGACGGCTACTTCGATCGCGACGAGCTCGACGTCGGCTCCGACCCGGCCGATGCCGCGAGCACGCCGCTGACCATCCCGCAGCGGGTGATCATTCGCACCAGCAAGCTGATCATGAAGGACGACGTCACGGCGCCGATCGACGCCAACAAGCGCCGGTTCACCTTCTCGGCGGACAGCACCTACGAGCTGCCGCAGCGCCACATCGTGCCCCCGGCGCCGGCCAGCAGCGGCGACCCGCGCGGCGGCGGCGCGACGCTGATCGTCTACAACTCCGCCGGCCTCGCCGTCGACGCGGTGAGCGTTTCGCTTCCCGCCGGCGGCTGGACGGCGCTCGGCAGCGCGACCTCGCCCAAGGGCTGGCGTTTCCGCGGCGACCCTGCGTCGCCGATCCGCAGCGTGCTGGTGAAGCAGAACCGCATCGTCATCAAGGGCGGACGCAGCGCCTGGGGCTACACGCTCGACGAGTCATCGCAGGGCCGCATCGCTCTGCGCCTGCAACTCGGCGGCGATGGCGGCTGGTGCACCGAGACGCCGGCGGAGAGCAAGGGCAATCCGCCGTCGACCGCCAAGTCGGACCGCCCCGGCTACTTCAAGGCCGGCGGCCTGGCGCCGGCGCCGGCGATCTGCCCGCTCGTGCCCTGACGAGGCCCGGCGAGGCGGATCGCTGCATCCGCCTCGCCGCGCCCGCCGGGGGGCCGCTTCATTCCCGGCGCCGAAGGTCGGCCCGACGTCGACTGCGCGGTTCTCGAAGCCTTGCGCGTGCAGCGAAGCCGCCCGACTCGGTCCTGCCGCCCCAATGCCGCATCCTCGGCGCCGGCCTGAGGTCGCCGCAGACGACAGCGCCCCGGCATCTTGCGATGCCGGGGCGCTGGTGCCCATGGGGAGCGGGAGCTACTTCTTCGCCTTGAACTGCCCGATGTCGTTCTTCACTTCGTCGGGGGCGGTGAACGTGCTCTCGAGGCAGACCGACGAGCCGTTCTTCTTGAGTTGCACCGTTACCGGATAACTGAGCGGCAGTGCCGGGTCGGGTAGGGCGCTTCCCTTACCCTTGGCCTGCGCCTTCGGCTTGCCGGACGCGCCACCTTTGAGGAGGGCCTTGGTGAGGCCATTGGGGCTGGTGCCCTTGAACAGGTAGCCGGTGTTGCCGAGCGCGCTCCAACCGCTTCCCGCCGGCAGCGAGGCGGCCCCAACCAGCGTGCCGCCAGGGCCACTGTAGACACACAGCGCGTAGTCCGTGCTGCCGGTCGGATCGGCGAGGGCGGCTTGGCTCACCGGGGCGCCCTTGCCCCACTTCCACATCAGCTTGTCCTTGGCGTCGTCGGTCGCGTTCTTGATCATGAAGAGGCCCTTGGCCGCCGTGAGGCAGCCCGTGGCGGGGCCCGCCTCGTTGACGCAGCCGGTCATCGGGTCGCAGGCGTCGGCGGTGCAGGCGTTGGCGTCGTCGCAGTTGAGAACGGTGGGGCCGGCGCAGGCGCCGGCGCCGTTGCAGACATCGCCGCTCGTGCAGGCGTCGTGGTCGCTGCAGGCGCTGCCGGCCGGCTCGTACTGGCAGTCCGAGTCGCAGCAGTCGCCGCTGGAGGAGTTGCCATCGTCGCATTGCTCGCCCGCGTCGACGATGCCGTTGCCGCACAGTTTCGCGCCCGGCTCGCAGCCGCCGGGCGACGCGGTGCCGACGACCAAGCGATCGACGAAGACGGCGGAGTCGAACACGTTGTCGCCCTGGTCGAAGATCGAGAGGTAGAGTGAGTGGGCACCGCTGGTGATCGGCGTCGACGCGGTCAGCAGCGGCGTCGCGCCGTCGTAGGTCGTGCCCGCGGCATTGCCGGCGGTCATGCTCGCGGGGCCGACGGTGTTGATGCTGATCACGTTGCCGAGGAGGTCGAAGGCGAAGTTGTCCGGTGCCGTGACGATCGATCCCATCGTCGTCCAGGTCGAATGGTCGAGCTCGGCGACGAACGCGTCGCTGAACTCGCTGCCCACGTATTCTGGGAACTCTTCCGACAGGAAGCGGAAGTCGAGCGACAGGCAGTTGGCGCCCTCGGGCACGTCGAGGTCGATGCGGAGAATGGTCACGTCGCGGTCGGTGTCGCCGCGAACCGCGTCGCCGCCGTCGTTCCGACCGCTGCTCCCGCTCGCATTCGCCTGATCGGCGAGCGTGACGTCGCCGGAGGTTAGAATGGCAAAGGTCGTTCCGCTGGTCGGAAAGCCGGCCAGCGCGGCGGTTCCGGCGGCCATCCCGATGCCGTGCGGCGTGCCCGATGGCGGCAGGGCCTCGAAGGCGGCGCCGACGACGGCGCCCGGCACCTGTTCGATGGCGGCGGACAACGCGACGGGATCCGAGGTGACAGTGATAGCCGCGGTCGCCGAGGACACGGCCAATACGGCCGCTCCCCCGACGCCCAGCAGACAGCAGACTGCGGTGCGGATCGACGCGGATATCCTCATGAGTTGGTCCCCCCTGTGCGGTTGGCACGAACACCCGATTGCCGGCGGGCGCCGCGGCATGGTCGCGATGATCTCCACGGATTGGGCCGTCGAGATCGCCAATGAATGGCCTTTTATGATACTGCCCAGCTAGCGAGCAATTGGGGAAAACCCGTAGCGCTCCGTTGTCCCGTCGCTCGGCGGTGACACGCGGACGAGCAGGCGGCGCGATTCGGGGAATCGCCGGCTGACCTTCATGCTCGACAGGACCTCCGTCGGCGCCGCCGCGCCGCGTCCTGACGCCGGCGCCGGCCGGCTGCGCCGGCGGCTCGGCGGCGATGGGCGCCTGGCGCACCGACACGCCGGCGGAGGGCAGGCGCCGACCGCCGCTGGCTGCCAAGTCGGACCGCGCGGCTACGTCGAGGCCGGCGGTCCGGCGCCGGCGCGGGCGGTCCGCCCGCTCGCGCCCTGACAGGGGGCGACGGTGGAGGGCGCGGAGGTTCGAGGCGCCGCGCCCTCTACCGTCGGCGGTTCAGTCCCCGGCGCGGATGGTCGTCGTCGCGACCCCGTGGTCCTGCACGCAGGTGATCGCTTCGTTGGGGGTCGCGGTCGGGTAGTAGAAGGCGAAGAGGTTGCAGTGCTCGTTGGTGTCGGTGAACGGGCCGAACTTGTATTCGACGTCGTTCGGATTCTCCCAGTAGCACTCCCACTCCAGGCCCTCGCCGGCGTCGAAGAACAGCGGCGGCTGGTGGATCAGGAAGAGGGGATCGGTGTAGCCCTCGTGGTGGTAGATCTCCTCGCCGCGCACGCCGTCGTCCCAACGGAAAGTGGAGAAGCGCTTGCCGCGGAAGTGATAATGGCCGGTCTCGGCGAACAGCTCGAGCGGGCGCGGGAAGGTGCAGGTGGCCGACTGGGCGGTGTTGGCGAGCGGCGGCACATCGACGTCGCGATCCTGGCCGAAGAGGGCGCCGGCGTAGGCGGTGACCGTGCCCGGGTCGGCGTCCTGCAGGTTCATCACCACCTTGCCCTCGCCGGAGGTCTCCAGCGAGCCGACGTTGACGAAGTGGGTCTGCACCAGCAGTTGCTCGCCGGCGCGCAGGTGGAAGGCGACGCCGGCCGGCAGCTCCCAGTCCGTCTTGCGGATCTGCGAGGCGACCACCAGCGCCCACTTGTCGAAGTCCACCGCCATGTTGCAGACCTCGAAGCCGTCGGGGACGTCGGTCGCCGCGTCGTAGGCGCGGTAGAGATGGATGTGGTGGCTGCCGCCGCTGACGTTGATCTGGATGCGGTTGACGTCCAGGTCAACGTCGGACTGCAGCTTCATGTAGTGACACAGCGTCTCCTCGGAGCCCTTGGCCACCGGCCGCGCCGTCACCCGGATCTGCACGCCGCGGTTCGGCTTCGGCAGCGTCACCTCGGCCGGGTTGTCGCTGCTGTTGCCGAGGGTGCGGCCGTCGTCGCCGCGGACCACGCCAGTCGTCGGGGCGCCGGCGGCGATCCACGCCTCCAGCACCTCGATCGTCGCCTCGTCGAGCGGCGCGGCATTGTAGGGCATGGGCACGCCCTCGCCGGCGGCGAGGTTGTTGGTCAGCTTGGCGATCAGGAAGGAGTGCGCGGTGTCGCCGGGCGCCACCCGGAGCATGCCGTGCGCCGCGGCGGCGCGGTTGGACGGCGCGTGGCTCATGAGTTGGTCCCAGGAGGAGCCCGCTTCCAGGCTCAGGCCGCCGGCCCTCCCGACGCTGCTGTGGCAGGAGTCGGCCGAGCAACTGACGTCGAAGACCTCCCTCTGGATGCGCTCGAAGGTTGCCATCCGCGGCGCCCCTGGGCCGCTGCCGCCCCCGTCACCGCAGGCGGCGATGCCGCCCGCCGCGCCGAACATCAGCAACCCCGCGAGGATCTGCTTGCGCTGCATGGTTCCTCCCAACCCGCGCCATGGTGTATCAGCCGCGGGTGAGCCCCTTCAACGTGGGTTTGTCCCGCATGCGTCGGGCAATGGCGAGTAGTCGGGCCGTCTGTGCCGCCCTCGGCCTGCTGCTGGGGACCGTCGCGGTAGCCCGGGCGCACAATCAGCCGCCGCCGATCGAGTCCTGGGGGCCGTTCCTGCCGGGGACCCAGACCTGCCTGCGCACCATCAGCCGGGCGACCCACGCCTGCTTCGACACCGTGTTCGCGCTCGAGCAGGCGTGTCGGGACGCGCCGCTGCGCGGCGAGACCTGCGACCCGGCGGCGCTCGAGCGCGACGTCGCCGCCGCCGACGGCGCCCTGCGCGCCACCCTGGCGGCGGCGTGCGCCGACGGCCAATTGACCGAGCTCAGCTTCATCGGCCTGTTCGACGCCGGCAGCGACCTCACCCGCGGCTGCGTCGGCGAAGCGCAGAACGCGATCGCGGCCCTCTACGCTCCGGCGCGCGCCGGCGCGACATCCGCGGAGGCCGCCCGGTGCCTGGCGGCGGCGGCGAGCTACGGCCGCAAGATGATGTGGTTCGCGCTGCAGCGCGAGGTCCCGGTGATGGAGCGCATCGCCACCCGTCTGGTGGCGAGCGACGAGAAGCAGGCCTCGATCCGGCGCGTCAACCAGGAGCTCGCCGCCGCCCGGGCCCGTTGGAGCGCCGGTCTGCTGGCGGCGTGTCCCTCACTCGAGCAGGTCTACGGCCGCTCTCCCGACAGCCTGCTGCGCACCCTCAAGCAGCGCGTCGACTGCGTGCTCTCGCGCACCTATGTCCACAGCGCCATCGCCTGCCTGCCGCAGGTCTGCGGCAACGGCATCCCCGAGGGCGGCGAGGCCTGCGACGACGGCAACACCGTCGACGACGACGCCTGCTCCAACGACTGCGTCGCGCGCTGAATCCGCACCCGCGGGGCGCCGCTGCCGCGACAGCGCGTCGCAGTCATCTGGGGCCCGGGCAGCCCTCGAGCGCGTTGCGGACCGCGGCCACCAGCTCGTTGATGGTCACGGTCGCGCTGGCGTCCGGATCGGCGGCCAGGCAGGCGGCGACCGAGCTGCCGCTCACGGCGATGGCGACGCTGCGCACCAGCTCGTCGATGCCGACGGTGTGGTTGTCGTCGCAATCGCCCAGGCAGGCGGGGCCCGGATCGACGGTGCTGCGTCGCAGCGCGGCGCCGCCGGCGAGGGCATCGACGCTCACCAGGTCGGGCACGCGGCTGCGGTCGAGGTCGGCCGCGGCGAGCGCGATCGGCATCGGCCCCGTGGGCAGCTCCAATGCCGGCGCGAAGCCGCCGCCGCTGCCCCGGAGAACGGCGATGCGGTCGTCGAGGCAATTGGCCGTGGCGAGATCGACGTCGCCGTCGTGATCGAAGTCGGCGGCGACGACGGCGGTCGGGAAGGCGCCGGCCGGGATCCGGATCGGCGCCGCGAAGCTGCCGTCGCCGCGCCCCGGCAGCAGCGTGATGGCGTCGTCGCCGGTGGCGGCGACGGCGATGTCGGGCACGCCGTCGCCGGTGAGATCGCGCACCAGCGGCGTCCCGGGCTGCGCGCCGGTGGCGAAGCGAAGCGGCGGGGCGAAGCCGCCGCCGGGCGTGCCGCGCAGGATCCACACCGCGTCGTCGCCGATATTGACGCCCACCACCAGGTCGGCGGCCCCGTCGCGATCGAGATCCGCCGCGGCGATACCGGCCGGCCCGCCCGCCACCGCGATCGGCGGGTCGGCGGCGAAGCCGCCGGCGGCGGTGCCGCGCAGCACCAGCACGACGTCGTCGTAGCGGCTGGTCACCGCCAGATCGGGGCGACCGTCGCGATCGAAATCGGCGCTGGCGATGCCGCTCGGCGCCAGCAGGGTCGCGATCACCCGCGGCGCCGCGAAGCTGCCGTCGCCGCGCCCGGCGAGCAACGCGATGGTGTCGTCGACGTCGTTGGCGACCACCAGGTCGGCGCGATCGTCGCCGGTGACGTCGGCGGCCAGCAGCGCGCTCGGGGCGGCGCCGGGGCGCAGGGGCCCGACGCGCGCCGGTTCGCCGTCGGCCCGCATCAGGAACACCCAGACGCTGTTGGTGTCGGGCACGGCGATCGCGACGTCGACCCGGCCATCGCGGTCGAAGTCGGCGGTCGCCAGCGCGGCGCCGTGCCCCGGCGCGGGCATGGGGCGCGGCGGATCGAACGACAGCGCGCCGGCAGCGCCACTGACGAGCGAGGCCAGCGCCAGGGACAAGGGCACGCGCACGGCGTCGTTCGTAGCACGGCGCCGCCGGTGAGAGCACTCTCACCGCGGCCTGCCGGCATCTCGGCTTCGCTCGGCCGCTGTGCCAGAGATCGGCGGCCGGGGCGCGACGGTCGCATCCCGGGGATGCACGATCGGGAGGGCGCATGCGGCGCGCGATACTGGCGGTGGCGATGATGATGGCGTGTGCGGGCCGGAGCGGCGCCGCCTGCGTCGGCGACTGCGGCGGCGACGGCGAGGTGACGGTCGACGAGATGGTTCGCGGCGTGACCATCGCCCTCGGCAGCGGCCGCGTCGATCAGTGCCGAGCGTTCGACGCCGACGGCGACGGGACCGTCACCATCAACGAGCTGGTCGCCGCCGTCGGCAACGCGCTCGGCGGCTGTCCGCTCGTCGGCGCGACGCCGATCCCGACGCCGACGATGGTGGCGGTGACGCCGACCACGGCGGTGACGCCGACCATCGGCGCGGGCTGTGGCGACGGAACCTTCACGGTGACGATCAGCGACGTGTCGGGCGACAGCAACGTGAGCCGCGAGGCCTTCAGCGCCGGCAAGGGGCGGGCGGTGGATTCCGGGCCGGGGCCGTACGTGTGGGCGATCGCCGGCGAGCCGTGCGCGCGCCCGCTCGGCGAGGTCGTCCGTTCGTTCGCGATCAACGTCTCCGACGCCCCGGCGCGCCTGCTGCCCGGGACCTACGCGATCACGGTCTCGACGCCGCCGTTCATCCGAGTCGACTACCGCGAGAACAAGTTCGTGCCCGGCAACCCCAGTCAGAGCTTCAGCCACCAGTGGCTGTCCACCGGCGGAACGCTGGAGGTGAGCGACGCCGGTGGCGGCGCGGTGCGCGTGCACGCCCGCGGCGTCACCATGGACGTCGGCCCCACCTATCCCGGCGCGGTCGGCACCTTCAGCCTCGACATCAGCGGTACCGTCACGGTGACGCACAACTGAGAAGCCGCCGCCGGCGGCCAGTTCGCCGGCGCGCATCCCCGCCCCCGAGGGACCGCGGCCGTCCCGTTCGCTTGACAGCCAGCGCGGCGATCGGGGAACAGCACGGCCACGCATGGTGGAGTCGGATCTCGCCCATTGCGGGCATGCGAATCCCGATTCGGCGCGCTTCTGCGCCACCTGTGGACGGGCGCTGTCGCCCCGCTGCGCCGGCTGCGGCGCGACGCTGCCGGCCGCGGCGCGCTTCTGTTCGCAGTGCGGGCAGGCGGTCGGCGCCGCGGAGACCGCCGGCGCGGCGGCGGGCGAGCGGCGCCAGCTCACCGTGTTGTTCAGCGATCTCGTCGGCTCGACCGAGCTGGCGTCGCGCCTCGATCCCGAGGAGTACCAGGAGCTGGTGGGCGCCTATTACACCGCCTGCGGCGAGGCGGTGCGCACCCGCGGCGGCCACCTGGCGCAGTTGCTCGGCGACGGCGTGCTCGCCTACTTCGGCTATCCCCTGGCGCACGAGGACAGCGCCCGCCGCGCCGTGCTGGCGGCGCTCGACGCGCAGCGGGCCCTGGCCGCCCTGGCGGCGTCGTGCACGGCGCGCTTCGGCGTCGCGCCGGTGGCGCGGGTCGGCATCCACACCGGCGTGGTGATCGTCGCGCCGGTGCGCGCCGGCGAACGGCAGGCCACCGTCGCCCTCGGCGACGCGATGAACGTCGCGGCGCGGGTGCAGGCGCTGGCCGAGCCGAACACGGTGGTGGTCACGGCGGCGACCCGCCACCTGGTCGCGGAGGCGTTCGAGCTCGACAACCTCGGCTGCCACGCGCTGAAGGGCGTGCCGGAGCCGGTGGAGCTGCACCGCGTGCGCGGCGTGCGCGACGCGCGCAGCCGCCGCGCCGCCGGCGCCGCCAGCCGCGCCACGCCGTTCGTCGGGCGGCGGCACGAAGTGCAGCTCCTGCGTCGGCGCTGGGCGGCGGCGCGCGCCGGCGCGGGGCAGGTGGTGTTGCTGGTCGGCGAGGCCGGAATCGGCAAGTCGCGTCTCATCGCCCAGTTCCGCGACGACCCCGAGGTGGCGGCGGCGCGCTGGATCGAGATCGCGGCCGCGTCGGAGCTCGCCCACACCCCGTTCGGCATGCTGCGGCTCTTCCTCGACGACGAGCTGGGGTGGCCCGCGGGGTGGTCGGCGGAGGCGCGTCTCGACGATCTCGAGCGGCGACTGCGCGACGGCGGCATCGATCCGCGGGCGGGCCGGGCGCTCGGCGCGCTGCTCGAGCTGCCGGTCGAGGCGCGCTACGGCCACGTGCTGAGCACCGCCGAGCAGGAGCGCCGGCGGCTGATCGAGTCGCTGGTCGGCTGGCTGCGCGGCATCGGCCGGGGCGATCCGCGTCTGCTCGTGTTCGAGGACCTGCATTGGGCCGACCCGTCGACCCTCGAGACCCTCGGTCTGCTGGCGCGACAGATCGCCGGCGAGCCGGTGCTGCTGCTGCTGACCGCGCGATCCGATTTCACGCTGCCCTGGCCGCTGGCGGCGGACGACGCTCGGCTGGAGGTGAATCGGCTCTCCGCCTCCGAGGTGCGCGACATCGTCGCCCACGTCGCCGCCGATCGCGATCCCGTCGGCGCGGTGATCGAGGCGCTGGTCGAGCGGACCGACGGCGTGCCGTTGTTCGCCGAGGAGCTGGCGCGCGCCGTGTTCGAGCGCCATGACGACCACGCGGCGGCGGAGGGCGTGCCGCTGACGCTGCATGATTCGCTGCTGGCGCGTCTCGATCGCCTCGGGCCGGCGAAGGAGGTGGCGCAGATCGCGGCGGTCATCGGGCGCAGCTTCTCGCACGACCTCCTGGCGCGGGTGGCGGGGCTCGGCGCCGGCGAGCTCGACGCCGGCCTGGCGGCGTTGGCCGACGCCGGCCTGGTGCGGGTGCGCGGCGCGCCGCCGCAGGCGACCTACCAGTTCACCCACGCGCTGATGCGGCAGGCCGCCTACGACTCGCTGCTCAAGCGGCGGCGACGCGAGCTGCACGCGACGGTGGCGCAGACGATCGCCGCCGGCGACGAGGCGCCGGCCGAGCTCCTGGCGCAGCACTGGACGGCGGCGGGCGACGGCGTCCGGGCCACCGCGGCGTGGGCCGCCGCCGCCGAGCAGGTCTTCGCCCGCTCCGCCTTCCGCGAGGCGAGCATCCACTTCGCGCACGCGATCGAGGCGCTGCTGCTGTCGCCCGAGTCGCCGGAGCGCGCCGGCCGCGAGCTCGAGCTGCAGCTCCGCCTCGCCACCGCGCTCCAGTACGGCAAGGGGTTCGTGGTCCCGGAGACCGCCGCGGCGATGGCGCGGGCGCGCCAGCTCGGCGAACGCATCGGCAACGCCGAGCAACGCTTCTCGACCCTGCTCGGCATCTGGGGGCTGTCGCTCAGTCGCGGCGAGATCGCCGCCGCCGGCGAGCTGGCGGAGCAAATCCTGGCGATCGCCGAGGCGGAGGGGCGTCCGGCGATGCTGGCGCAGGCGTGCGGCACGCGGGCGGCGTCGCGCCTGCACCTCTGCGACCTCGCCGGCGCGATCGCCGCCGCCGACCGCGCCATGGCGATCCCGTCCGGCGACGACGGCATGGTGTCGGTGCTCAGCCACGGCGCGCTGCTCTACAGCGGCATCGCCCTGGCGCTCACCGGCCGCGCCGACCAGGCGCGGGCGCGCTGCGGCCAACTGCTGGAGCTGGGCGACGCGCCGGGGATGCGGCCCTTCGCCCTGGTCGCCAATCTCGTCGTCCACACCTGGCTGCGCGAGGTGGACGCGGTGCTGGCGTTCGATGCCCAGCTCCGGCGCGAGTGCGAAGCGCTGCAGATGCCGCTGTTCGCTGCCTGGGGGCGCATCTATGGCGGCTGGGCGCAGGCGATGCAGGGGCGCTGCGCCGCTGGCATCGAGGATCTCCGCCGCGGGATGGCGGAGCACGTCGGCTCCGGCCAGCGGCTGGGCTTCACCCAGTATCTCGGCCTGCTGGCCGAGGCCCAGCTCGCCGCCGGCGCGCTCGACGAGGGGCTGGCGGTGATCGACGACGCGCTCGGGGCGCGCGCCACCGAGGAGCGCTGGCACCACGCCGAGCTGCAGCGCCTGCGCGGCGCGTTGCGGGCGGCGCGCGGCGACGACGTCGCGGTGGTCGAGGCGGCCTACCGCGAGGCGATCGCGACCGCGCGGCGCGACGGCACGTCGCTGTTCGAACGCCGCGCCGCGACCGCGCTGGCGCGCCTGCTGGCGGCGCAGGGACGCCGCGACGAGGCGCGGGCGCTCCTGGCGCCGGTGCACGCCTCGTTCCACGAGGGGTTCGACATCGCCGATCACCACGCCGCGGCGCGCGTGCTCGCGGCGCTCTAGCCGTGGCGAGCGGAGAAGGGACGAACGCTCTGCGACATGGGGAGGCGGACGCGGAACCCGGGAGAGCGATGCGGCGTCGACGGCATGGCGAGCGAACCTCGGCGTGGACGGCGTCGCCACGGACAGTTCGGGTCACGCGCCGCCGCGGCGCTCGGCGGCTGTGCGCCGCGGCGTGGATCGGCTTCTGCGAGCCGGAAGGAGCGAAGGCATGGCCAAGTCGATCTGCATCATCGGCGGCGGCGCCAGCGGCGTCGGCCTGCTCTGGTGCCTCGCCAAAGCGGAACAGCTCGGGATGGCGAAACAGCCGTACCAGGTGACGCTGGTGCACACCCAGCGGCCGCCGCTGTCGCCCGGTGCCGGGGCGGCCGCGGGGGCGGCGGAGCGCGGATGGATCGGCGGCCATGCCTACTCGGTGCCGGTGACGGTCAACGGCAACCGCTACGACATCGACCTCGGCGTCCAGATGATCGCGCCGAAGATGTACCCGAACCTGCTCTGCATGCTGCGGCTGCCCGAGTTTCGCGACGAGGTGACGCTGCAGGACGTGCCGCTGAAGATCTCCTGCGCCTTTCCGCCGGTGAACGGCGTGACCCCATACTGGGGCAACTTCGCCGCCTACCAGGACACGCCAATGTACCGGCAGGGACGGCGGGACTGCGCGACCTTCGAGAAGCTGCTCGACTTCCCGACGACGCCCATGGCGACGCTGAAGGAATTCCTGGACGCGCGCCGCGACGCGTTCGAGGATCTGACCCGCTTCGAGCAGTACTTCCTCGATCCCTACATGAGCATCATGAACGGCTACGGCAAGTCGCTGCTCGGCCACGTGAACGTGCTCGAGGTCGCGCCGCTGTTCGACTTCGGCTACGCCGGCTTCACCGCGATCGGCGAGGGCTTCCAGCGCTTCGCCAAGGGGTCGTCGCACTGGATCCGGACCATGCTGGATCACGCCCGGGGCATTCTCGGTGACCACCTGACGGTTCGCACCGACACCACCGTGCGACAGCTCTGGCCGGGGGACGACTGCGCCTGGGTGCGCTGGGAGGACGCCGACGGCCACCTGAGCGAGCCGCAGCGCTTCGACTTCGTCGTCTCGTCGCTCGACATGAACGGCAACGCGACGATCCTCGACCACGCCGAGAACCGGTTGCGGAGCTTCTACCAGCCCTTCGTCGGCGAGCCGCAGGGCGACACCAACAGCGTGTGGAGCCTGATCCCCGGCTACTGCTACCTGCACCAGGACCGCTCGCTGCTGGCCCCCGGGTTGCCGGACCCGCCGCAGGAGACGCTGCAGTTCACCGGCTACTGGTCGCCGCCGGCGCAGCCCGGGAAGCCCTACGACATGTTCACCACCTTCACCACCTACGTCGAGCGCAACCTCATGGACGTGGCCGATCCGGATTTCGAGTACTACCTGACGATGTACGGATACGACCCGCGGACGCGTCCCGGCGTGCCCATCCCCGAGCGGGGCGTGCTGGCGCCGACGCCGATGAACTGGACGCACGGCATGTGGCTGCCGTTCTTCATGCGCGAGCAGAAGGAGCGGTTCCACACCGCGCAGGGCGTCAGCCGCAGCCACAGCCAGACGCCGTATCCGGAGCAGCAGGACACCCGCATCTACTTCGCCGGCAACAACCTGACGATGGACTCGGAGGAGGGGGCGTTGGTGTCGGGGATGGCGATCGCCCACTACGCCTTCGGCCTCGACCCGCTGCGGTTGCTCAACCCCGAGGGGGCCCTGGGCTGGGAGTACGTGTTCGCTGCCGCCGAGTACGCCTACCTCTACGAGCTGATGTTCCCCGGAGACCATCCGCTGATCGAGGGCGGCCTCACCGTCCTGCGCAGCCTGGCGAGACGGTGGTGAGCCTGCCGCTCACCCGCCGGCGGGCGGCGCGCATCGGCGGCTGGGCGTCGCTGCTGGTCATCGCCGGCCATACCCTGCTCGCCTACGTCGCCTTCGCCCGGGGTGAGATCCCGATCGCCAACCGGTTCGTGCGCTGGGAGCTGGTCAACCTCGAGCTGTGCTTCGCCCTGGTGGTGGGCGCGACCAGCATCCTGGCGATCCGCCACGCCGGGGCGCGGAGCCCGGACGGTCGCCAGGCGTGGGTGGCGACCACCGTGCTGGCGCTGTTGTGGACCGCCGACGCGCTCTACGCCTTCCTCGATCCGATGCCGATTCCGATCGGTCCGGCCTGGCTCCCCGGCCTGGTGCCGCTGCTGCTGGGCGCGCTGGCCCTGCTGTGCTGGATCGCGGTGCTGGCGCAGGAGGCGTGACCGCGCGCCGCCTCAGGCGCGGTCCCAGCCGCGCTGCTGGCCGTAGAAGATCGGGCCGCCGAGATACATCGCGAAGCCGATGCCGAAGACGAAGGCGAGGTCGCACTCCGCCTCGGAGGCGACGATCCCGCGGTCGCAGAGCTGGCGCGCCTTGGCGTAGAGCGCCCGGGCGCAGCGCTCGACGATCTCCTCGGCGCTGGCGACGCGACTGCCGCGATCCGGCACCAGGGCGGCCAGTCCTGGCCACTCGCCGGCCGGCTTGCCGTCACTGTACTCGTAGATGCCGGCGCCGTTCTTGATGCCGAAGCGCTTCTGTTCGCGCAGCGTCCAGGCGAGGGGCGCGAAGGGCAGCGTCTCCGCCGCGGCGATGGTGTCGAACATGCCGGCGGCGATGTCGAGGCCGGCCTGGTCGCCGAGCTCGAACGGGCCCACGGGGAAGATCGACTCGCGCATGGCCCGGTCGATGGCCGCCGCCGGCGTGCCCTCGCGGTAGAGCGTCTCGGCGGCGAGCATGTAGGCGGCGAGGCCGGCGTTGACCAGGAAGCCGGGCGAGCCGTCCCGCAGCAGCACCGGCGTCTTGTTGATGCGGCGCACGAAGGCGTGCGCGGTCGCGACGGCGTCGGCCGAGGTCTCGGGCGCGGCGATGACCTCGACGAGCTGCATCATCGGATGCTCGGCGGGGCTGAAGAAGTGCAGGTTGAGGAGCTGGCGCAGGTCGCCGCCGCCGGCCCGGAAATCGGCGCCGAGCAGCCCGGGTCCCATCGAGCTCGAGTTCGACGCCACCAGGGCGTCGGCCCGGATGACGCCGCCGAGGGCGCGGTAGAACTCGCCTTTGATCTGGCGGTTCTCCATGCGCGCCTCGATCACCAGATCGCAGTCGCGGAGGGCGGCGATGTCGGTGGCGACGGTGACGCTGCCCACCTTCTTGTCGACGTCGGCGGCGCTCATCGCCCCCTTCTTGACCGCGCGCCCGTACTTGGCGGCGAGCTTCTCCGGCACCGACGCGGCGAATTGCGCCAGCGGCACGTGGGCGACGACCTGGTAGCCGGCCTCCAGCGCCAGCCAGGCGATGGCATTGCCCATGTAGCCGTCGGCGCCGTCGACGCCGATCGTCTTCAGCGTCCGCGCCGCGCCGGGGAAGGACTTGGGCAGCTTCTGCACCGACTGCTGGGTGAAGAAGAAGCGCATGCCGGCACGCCCCTCGGGCGAGGTGCAGATGTCGATGAAGGCGTCGCGTTCGAGCGCGTTCGCCTCCTTGAGCGGCAGCGCCGCGCCCTTGGCCATCACCTCGAGGGCGACGTACGGGGCGCGCGGGTTGGGGCGGCCCATGGTCGCCTTCTGCACCATCGGCAGCACCATGGGGATCAGGCTCTCGGCGTTGGCGAGATCGGCCGGCGGCGTGCGGTCGAGGGACGGCAGCGTCTCGCGCAGGAAGCGCTCGGCGAACTGGTCCACGTCGGCGTCGCCGGGGATGACGGCGTCGATCATGCGGATCGCGGCGGCCTCCGCGGCGCGGAAGTTCTTTCCGGTGAGGACGGCGGTGAAGCCGGCGTCGCCGTTGATCGGGTCGCTGGCGTTGATCAGGCCGCTGCGCCGCGGCATGCGCTGCGTGCCGCCGAGGCCGGGGAAGATGTTGAGGCGGATCTCGGGGAAGCCGAGGGTGGACTTCGGCGTCGCGATGATGCCGCGGCAGGCGAGGGCGAGCTCGTAGATGCCGCCGAGGGCGAAGCCGTCGATCACCGCCAACCACGGCAGGGGTCCGTCCTCGATGGCATAGAGGACCTGGTGGCCGCGATCGATGAAGCCGCTCAACTGGCCGCGGTCGGCGTGCATCAGCTCGCCGATGTTCGCCCCGGCGCCGAGCCCGAACTTGTTGCCCGTGAGGATCACGCCCGCCAGCGGCGTCCTCGCGTGGATCGCCCCCAGCTCCCTGACCTTCGCATCGAGCGCCTCCACCGCCGCCGCCGAAAGCGTGTTCATGCCGCCGGAGTCGAAGGTGACGAAGGCGATGCCGTTGCGGATCTCGTGCGTGAACATGGTTCCCCCAGAAAGGAATTCCACCGCCGAGGCGCGGAGACGCCGAGAAGACCGCTTGTCGGCGGCCTCCGCGCCTCGGCGTCTCTGCGGCGACGATTCCTAGTCGTTGCGAGTGAGGTAGGTGTACTCGCTCAGGCCTTCTTCGTAGCGGCGGCGCAGGCGGGCGGATTCCTCGAGGGTGAGGCGGCCCTCGCGCATCGCCTGTTCGATGGTGCGGCGGACGCGCTCGATCATCGGGTGGCGGTCGTACTGGACGTAGCGCAGCACGTCGCTCACCGAGTCGCCCTCGACGACGTGCTCGACGACGTAGCGGTCGTCGGCGCCGAGGCGGACGTGTACCGCGTCGGTGTCGCCGAACAGGTTGTGGTAGTCGCCGAGGATCTCCTGGTAGGCGCCGACCAGGAAGACGCCGATGAAGTAGGGGCTGCCGTTGAACGGGTGCAGCGGCAGCGTCTCCTTGACGTCGCGTTGGTCGATGAAGCGGTCGATCTTGCCGTCGCTGTCGCAGGTGAGATCGGCGAAGACGCCGCGCCGGGTCGGCTTCTCGTCCAGGCGGTGGATCGGCATCACCGGGAAGAGCTGCTTCACCGCCCAGTGGTCGGGCGCCGACTGGAAGACGGAGAAGTTGCCGTAATAGGTGTCGGCGAGGCCCTTCTCGAGCGGCTCGAGGTCGTCCGGGACGTACGGCATCTCGCGGGTGATGCGGAGGATCTTCTCGCAGCAGTCCCAGAACAGGCGCTCGACGCGCGCCCGCACCCGCAGGTCGAGCAGGCCGAGGGCGAAGAGCGTCGTCGCCTCCTCCTTGAGCTGCAGGCTGTCGTGGTAGGCCTCCTGGACGTTCTTCTGCGAGATGCCGGCGTAGACCTCGGCGAGATCCCTGATGACCTTGTGGTCGCTCGCCTGCGCCGGTTCGGGGGCCTTGCCGGAGAGCATCTCGTGCACGCCGAGGACGTCGAAGATCAGCACCGAGTGGTGCGCCACCATCGCCCGCCCGGCCTCGGTGACGATGTCGGGGTGGGGGACGCCGCGCGCGTCGCAGGCCTCCTGGATGAAGGCGACGACGTCGTTGGCGTACTCCTGCACCGAGTAGTTCATCGACGAGTGGAAGTTGGTCGAGGAGCCGTCGTAGTCGACGCCGAGGCCGCCGCCGACGTCGACGTAGCGCGGCCTGGCGCCGAGGTCGTGCAGGCCGACGAAGATGCGGCTCGCCTCGCGCAGGGCGTCCTTGTGGGCGCGGATGGCGGTGATCTGCGAGCCGATGTGGAAGTGCAGCAGCTCGAGGCAGTCGAGCATGCCCTCGGCGCGCAGGCGTTCGACCGCCTCGACGATCTCGACCGCGGTGAGGCCGAACTTCGAGCGGTCGCCGGTGGACTCGATCCACTTGCCGGCGCCCTTGGTGCTCAGGCGGGCGCGGACGCCGATGTGCGGGCGGATGCCGAGCTCCTGCGAGACGCGGATGATGAGGTCGACCTCATGGAAGCGGTCGACGACGATGATCGGCGTGCGGCCGAGGCGCTGCCCGAGCAGCGCCGTCTCGATGTACTTCTTGTCCTTGTAGCCGTTGCAGACGATGAGGGCGCCCGGGGTCTCGCACAGCGCCATGGCGATGAGCAGCTCCGGTTTGCTGCCGGCCTCGAGGCCGATGCCGCTGGCCGCGCCGTACTCGACGATCTCCTCGACGACGTGCCGCTGCTGATTGACCTTGATCGGGTACACGCCGCGGTAGGTGCCGCGGTAGCCGTATTCGCCGATGGCGCGATTGAAGGCGCCGCACAGGCCCTGGACGCGGGCGGCGAGGATGTCGGAGAAGCGGATCAGCAGCGGCGGGCGCAGGCCGCGCTGCTGGAGATCCTGCACCAGCTCGAGCAGGTCGATGCGCGCGCCGTCGAGCCGCGGCTGCACCTCCAGGCGTCCCTTGGCGTTGATCGAGAAGAACCCCGCGCCCCAGGTGGGCACGTTGTAGAGCTCCAGACAGTCCCGAACCGTCCACGCGCGCATCGTCTTCCCAGGTCGCCTCCGCCGTCGCTGATCAAAAGCGTCTCTTCATAACGCGCAGGGGGGACAAACGGAATAGGGCGACCGCGGCGGCGCGGCGCGGAGGGAGCGAGGACGCGTCCCTCCGCGCGCGCCGCGGTGCATCGAGAGGGGTGAGTGATGGGTCTCGAACCCACAACCCCCGGAGCCACAGTCCGGTGCTCTACCGTTGAGCTACACTCACCAGCGGAACGGCGAGAGTAAGCAAAGTCAGGCGGCGAAATCCAGCCACGGACGGGCGCGCGCTCGTTCGGGCGGCGGGCGCGGGCGGGTGGCCATTCGGCGATCGGCATCATAGGAGGACGACATGGGGGCGATACGGTCGTTGGCGCTGGCGACGCTGGCCGCGGTGGCGTTCGCCGGCTGCGGCGGCGATGGCGGGCAGGGACCGGCGACGCCGAGCGCGACGGCATCGGCCACCGCCACGGCGACGCGCGCGCCGAGCGCGACCGCGAGCGCCGCGCCGTCGCCGAGCGCGACGCGGCCGCCGGCGGCGACTGCCACCGCCACCGCCACGCGCACGGCCACGGCCTCGCCGCCGGCGACCGCCACCGTCAGCCCGACCGCCTCGCCGACGGCGACGGCCACCGAGGCGCTGCTGCGGCTGCCCGATCTGCACGCCGAGCCCGACGCCGAGCGCGGCGGGCGCATCGTCGACGCCGAGGGGCGCGAGGTGCTGCTGCGCGGGGTGAACGTCAACGCCCTCGCCGAGTACTGGCAGTACGGCGAGTTTCCCACGGTGTTCCCGTTCACCGCGGACGACGCCGACCGGATGGCGGCGATCGGCTGGAACACCGTCCGCCTGCTCCTCTCCTGGTCGCGCGTCGAGCCCGCCCCGGGCCAGTACGACGCCGCCTACCTCGAGCAGGCGCGCGCCGCGGTGCGCCTGCTGGCGAGCCGCGGGCTCTACACGATCCTCGACCTGCACCAGGACGCCTGGGGCCCGACGCTGGCGGCGCGCCCCGACGAGGTCTGCGCTCCGCCCGCCACGCCCGCCTTCGGTTGGGACGGCGCGCCGGGCTGGGCGACCCTCGATGGCGGCGCCGCGCGCTGCGCCGCCGCCGGCATCCGCGAGCTCAGCCCGGCGGTCAGCGCCGCCTTCGCCGCCTTCTTCGCCGACGCCGCCGATGGCACCGGGATCGGCGTCCGCAGCCGCTACGCCGCCATGCTCGGACACGTCGCCCGCGTGCTCGGCGCCGAGCCGGGGGTCGCCGGCTACGATGTGATGAACGAGCCCAACGCGTTCTCCGAGGCGCAGATCGCGGCGCTGGGCGACCTCTATGCCGACGCCATCGCCGCCATCCGCGTCGGCGAGCGCGACGGCGGCAGCCCGCCGCGCCTGGTCTTCTTCGAGCCCAGCGCGGTCTGGGCGCTGCTCGGCCTCGGCGCGACGCCCGACTTCGCGCGCGACCGCGACGTCGTCTACGCACCGCATCTCTACCAGGGCGGGCTCGACGGGCAGCCGCTGGCTCCGGCCTTCGCGCAGGCGCGCGAGGAGGCGAAGCGCTACGGCGGCGCGCCGGTGCTCAGCGGCGAGTGGGGCAGCGACCCCCGCCGCGCCTCGAACCCCGAGGACCCGTACTTCCTGGAGCACCAGCGGCTGCAGGACGAATGGCGCATCGGCGCCACCCTGTGGACCTGGCGCGAGTCGTGCGGCGACCCGCACAAGGCCGGCGACGTGCGCGCCGGCAATGTCCCGTACGTCTGGGGCGAGTTCGAGGTCGACTGTGCCAGCAACGCCGTCACCGGCGTGCGCCAGGACCTGGTCGACCAGCTCACCCGCGCCTACGTCCGCGCCGCGCCGGGACGGCTGACGGAGTCGACCTACGAACCGGACACCGGCCGCCTCACCGCCGGCGGCGACGAGGCGCCGGCCGGCGCCGAGCTGCTGGTGTTCTTTCCGCTCGGGAGCGGCGGCGGGGCGCGGATCCTCGGCGGGGGCTTCACGGACGTCCGCTCGATCCACGCCGCCCCCAACCATCTCCTCGTCGTCGGATCCGCGACCGGTGGCGCCTGGCATCTCACCGTCGAGCGGGCGGGGCCAGTCGTCGACGGGGTCTCGAACGCGACGCGCGCCAGGTAGGAATCGAACCTACGACCCGCAGCTTAGAAGGCTGCTGCTCTATCCACTGAGCTACTGGCGCGGATGCCGCTGCGCGCGAATGGTCGGGGCGAGCCGATTCGAACGGCCGACCCCCTGCTCCCAAGGCAGGTGCGCTAACCAGGCTGCGCTACGCCCCGTCACCTCATCGCGTGCGCCGGGGCTAACAGAGGGTCATCGCGAAATCAACGCAACGGCGCGCGGGCGGCGCCCGCCGCCAGGAAGGCGCGCAGGCGCGGGCGCAGCGCCGCGACGGCGCGGGCGCGGTGGCTGAGGCGGTCCTTCTCCGCCGCCGACATCTCGGCGAACGTGCGGTCGCCGACGACGAACACCGGGTCGTAGCCGAAGCCGCCGCCGCCGCGCGGCGCCTCGGCGATGCGTCCCTCGCAGCGGCCCTCCGCCAGCAGCTCGCGGCCGTCGGGGTTGGCGACGACGATGGCGCAGTGGAAGCGTGCCGTGCGCCGCTCCGCCGGCACGTCGCGCAGCCGCTGCAGCAGCAGGGCGACGTTCGCCGCGTCGCCCGATCCCGCCCCGGCGTCGGCGGCGAAGCGCGCCGAGCGCACACCGGGCAACCCTCCGAGGGCGTCGACGGCCAGGCCGGAGTCGTCGGCGATCGCCGGCAGGCCGGCGTGGCGTGCCAGCGCGTGCGCCTTGCGGCGGGCGTTGGCGAGGAAGGTGTCGCCGTCCTCGACCACCGGCGGCAGCTCCGGGTAGTCGGCGAGCGAGCGCCAGGTGAGGGCCGGGTCGTCGAGCAGCGCCCGCAGCTCGCGCAGCTTGCCGGCGTTGCCGGTGGCGGCGACCAGGATCACACGACGCCGGTGGCGCGCAGGACCTCGCGTTGGCGTGCGCCGAGGATGGCGATCGCCTCGCTGCCCAGCGTCGTCAGTCGGGTGAGCTGCGCCGCCGTGAACGGATGCGCCTCGGCGGTGCCCTGGACCTCGATGTAGGCGCCGGCGCCGGTCATCACCAGGTTCATGTCGACGTCGGCGGTGCTGTCCTCGGCGTAGCAGAGGTCGACCAGCACCTCGCCGGCGACGATGCCGACGCTGACCGCGGCGACCGTGTCGGTGAGCGGGTTGGCGGTGAGCACGCCGCGCTCGCGCAGCCGGTGCAGCGCCAGGGCGAGGGCGACGTAGCCGCCGGTGATCGAGGCGGTGCGGGTGCCGCCGTCCGCCTCGATGACGTCGCAGTCGATCCACAGGGTGCGCTCGCCGAGGGCCCGCATGTCGGTGACGGCGCGCAGACTGCGGCCGATGAGGCGTTGGATCTCGTGCGTGCGCCCGCCCACCTTGCCGCGCGCCGACTCGCGCGCGATGCGGCTGCTGCTCGAGCCCGGCAGCATGCCGTACTCGGCCGTCACCCAGCCGCGGCCGCTGTTGCGGAGAAACGGGGGCACGCTCTCCTCGACCGACGCGGTGCAGATGACGCGCGTGCGCCCGACCTCGATCAGCACCGAGCCGTCGGCCTGGCTGATGAAGTCGGGGACGATGGTGAGCGGACGGAGATCGGCGGCCTGGCGGCCATCGGCGCGGAGAGCCATAGCCGCTGCGTGTAGCCGGTATCGCCGTGACGGTCCACGGCACCGGGCGGGGCGAGGAGTGGGCACCGCATGCGACATGCGGTGGCAAACGAATGTGACGCAAATTCGCCTCGGTGAAAAAAGCGGTTGAGGCGCTCTCTGCTCATGTTATTTTTTCGTCACTGAGAGATCGAGCTCACGGACGGAAGGGGCGCAGCGCATGGAAAACTTCACGATCAAGGGCAATCACCCGGTGATGGAAAAGATCCTCAGCATCTGCCAGCGCGTCGCCGCCACCGATTCGACGGTGCTCATCATGGGAGAGAGCGGCACCGGCAAAGAACTGATCGCCCGTTACATCCATGCCCACAGCCGCCGGATCAATCAGCCCTTCATCGCCGTGAACTGCGGCGCCATTCCGCCCGACCTGCTCGAATCGGAGATGTTCGGCCACGAGCGCGGCGCCTTCACCGGCGCCGTGGGGGCGCGCATGGGCATGTTCCAGCTCGCCAACGGAGGGACGATCTTCCTCGACGAGATCGGGGAGATGACGGCGCCGCTGCAGGTCAAGCTGCTGCGCGTCCTCCAGGAGCGGGAGATCCGTCCGGTCGGCGCCGACCGCTCGGTGAAGGTCGACGTGCGGGTGATCGCCGCCAGCAACCGCGATCTGGCGAACGAGGTGGAGAAGGGGCGCTTCCGCGAGGATCTGTTCTACCGCCTGCAGGTCATTCCCGTCCTGCTGCCGCCGCTGCGCGAGCGGCGATCGGACATCCCCATCCTCGTCCAGCACTTCCTCGACAAGTACAACTCCAAGCACGAGGGCCGGCAGTGCCACGTCGCGGACGATGCGATGGTGCACCTGTGGGAGTACGATTGGCCGGGCAACGTGCGCGAGCTCGAGAACCTGATCGAACGCATGGTGGTGCTCAGCGAGGACGGCGTCATCCGCGTCGACAGCCTGCCGCCGAACATCCGCTCCTTCATCTCCGAGAAGAAGATTCCGCGTCCGACGCTGACCGAGGAGGGCATCGACCTGAACCGCGCCGTCGAGGAGTTCGAGTATCGCCTGATCGACGAGGCGCTGCGCCGCACCAAGGGGAACAAGCAGGCGGCCGCGCGCCTGCTCGGGCTCAAGCGCACCACGCTGGTGGCCAAGCTGCGGCGCAAGACCGGCGGCGGCGGCGAAGCCGAAGGCTATCTGATCTGACGCCCGGGGGAGGAGCGTGCACATGGACGAGCAGAAGAACGGCAAGGCGGCGCACGGGCGCATCCTCATCGTCGACGACGATCCCAACACCCTGGAAATCCTCCGTCGCTGGTTGAACCGCGAGGGCTACGCCACGGTCAGCGCCGACAACGGGCCGGCCTGCCTGCAGGCGCTGAGCACGGAGGCGGTCGACGTCATCGTCCTCGACGTCATGATGCCCGGCATGGACGGGCTCCAGGTGTGCGAGCGCCTGCGCGCCAGCGAGGCGTGGCGCGGCATCCCGGTGGTGCTGCTCACCGCCAAGGACGACATCGAGACCCGCGCGCGCGGCATGATGCTCGGCGTCAGCGAGTACCTCACCAAGCCGGTCAACAAGCTCGAGCTCTTCGCGCGCCTGCAGGCGCAACTGCACAGCCGCGAGCTCGAGCGCCGCATGGAGGCCACCGCGGCGACCGTCGCGGGGCTGGCGAAGAAGTAGCCGTCGGGCGCCAGCCGTCGGCGCTCCACCCGAGTGGCACCCGCCGCGGCGCGGCGGTATGGAGGGAGGCATGGCCTCCCGTGAGCCGGCCAGCGCGCTGACGGCCTCCGATCCGCTGCGCGCCGCGCGCATCGTCCTCGTGCGCCCGCGCGGCGCGGCGAACGTCGGTGCGGCGGCGCGGGCGATGAAGAACCTCGGGCTCGCCGAGCTCGTGCTGGTGCGGCCGGCGATTCCGCGCCTGGCGGCGGCCGAGCGCATGGCGGTGCACGCGCGCGATCTGGTGCGTGGCGCCCGCCTCGCCGACACGCTGCCGGCGGCGGTCGCCGACTGCCATCTGGTGGTGGGCACGACCTGCCGCCGCGGCGGCTACCGGGCCGAGGTCGACGATCTCGGCGCCCTGGCGCCGGCGATGGTCGCGCGCGCGGCGACGGGGCCGCTGGCGATCGTCTTCGGCCCCGAGGATCACGGCCTGTCGAACGCCGACCTCCGCCACTGCCATCGCGTGTGCGCCATCGACACCAGTGCCGCGTACCCGTCGCTGAACCTGGCGCAGGCGGTCCTCCTCGTCTGTTGGGAGCTGCGGCGGGCGGCGCAGGCAGGCGCGCCGGCGGTGGGCGGGGCGCCGGTCGCGCCCGCGGCCGAGGTCGCCGCGCTGCTCGCGCACCTGCGGGCGGCGCTGCTCCGCATCGGCTACCTGAACCCGCAGAATCCGGATCACGTCATGCACGCGCTGCGCGGCATCCTCGGCCGCGCCACCCTGACGCCGCACGATGTCCGCCTGCTGCGCGGCATGGCCCGGCAGATGGAATGGGCCGGCTCGCGGGCCGCCGGGACGCCGTCCGCTGGCGCCGCGCCGAGCAGGCGCCGGGCGCGCGCCTGAGCCATGGCCGAGGTCCTCTCCTTCGGGTCCCGCGCCAGTGCCCGGCGCCGCGCCCGCGAGCAGGCGGCCAGCGAGGCCTGCGTCCACATCCTGGAGGCCAACCTGCAACTGGCGCTGCACCTGTTCGCCAGCGCGCCGCCGGAGGAGAAGCCGATCCGCGCCCGGCAGCTCCGCCAGTTGGCGGAGCTGCTCGAATACGTCACCCGATGCACCTGACGGCGGGCGTCCTGGCACTCGCGACGCTGGCGCTGCTGACCGCGCCCGCGGCGGCGATATCGTACGAGGGCGAGCGCGGGCTCGGCCAGCAGTTCGACCTCGCGTTGCGCCAGCAGGCGCCGCTGGTGGAGGATCCCGACGTCGTCGCCTACGTCAACCGCATCGGCAGCCGCATCGCGGCGACGCTCGACCAGTCGTACTTCGACTACCAGTTCGCGGTGATCCGCGATCCGCGCATCAACGCCTTCGCGGTGCCGGGGGGCTACGTCTACGTGCACAGCGGCCTGCTGGCGGCGCTGCACAACGATGACGAGCTGGCAGCGGTCCTCGGACACGAGATCGCGCACGTGCACGCGCACCACGTCGTCCGCCAGCAGGAGAAGTCGACGGTGCTCAACTACACCGCGCTGCTCGGCACCCTGCTGTCGATCGTGCAGCCGGCGGTCGGCTCGCTGGCGACGGCCGCATCGCAGGCGGCGAAGCTGCAGTACACCCGCGAGTTCGAGCAGGAGGCCGACTACCTCGGCGCGCGCTACATGCAGGCGGCGGGTTACGATCCGCGGGCGATGCTCGACTTCTTCACGCTGCTGAGCGACCAGCAGCGCCTGACGCCCTCGAGCGCGCCGCCCTATCTGCAGACCCACCCCTTGAGCGACGAGCGGCTCGACCGCCTGGAGGCGGTCCTCAAGACGCATCAGTGGACGGCGCGGCAGCGCCCGCCGTCGACGCTGGCGCTGCAGCGCGTGCAGGCGCTGGTGCGCGCCGCCAGCGATCCGCCGGCGGACGTGTTGATGACCTACCGCCGGCTGCGCGACGCCGACCCCGCGAACCCCAACGCCCAGTACCTCTACGGCATCGTCGCGCTGCAGACCGGACAGCTCGACGATGCGCAGGCCGCGCTCGCCGCGGCGGCGGCGGGAGGGGTCGAGGGCGTCGACCGTGAGATCGGACGGCTGGCGCTGCGGCAGCGCGACCTCGTCGCGGCGCGGGCGCGCCTCACCGCCCACCTGGCGCGCCACGACGACGATGCCGGCGCGCAGCTCGATCTCGCCCAGGTCTGCCAGGCGCTCGGCGACAGCGCGTGCGCCGAGGCGGCGTACCGGCGCGCCCTCGCCGCGGCGCCGTCGCTGGCCGCGGCGCAGCACGGCTACGGTCTGCTCGCCGGCCGCGCCGGCCGGGCCGGCGACGGCTTCTACCACCTGGCGACCGCGGCGCGCCTCGGGGGCGACTACCCCACCGCGCTCGGCCAGTACGCCCGGGCCATTCCGCAGTTGCCGTCGGGCGACCCGCGCCAGGAGGACGCGCAGCGCTGGATGGCGGTGCTGAGCGCCTATCTGAAGGTGCCGACGCCGGCGGTGGCGACGAGCGGCGACGGCTGAGGCCGGCCGGCGGGGAGCGGACGGCGCGCGGCGCTTCAGTGCACGCCCGGGCCGGGCGCCAGGGCGTGGGGTTCGATGCCGAGGCGGCGGATCGCCACCTCCCACATCTCGGTGCTCGGCGTGTCGAACATCAACTGCCGGTCGACCGGCACGGTGAGCCAGGCCGAGGCGGCGAGCTCGGCGTCGAGCTGGCGCGGACCCCAGCCGGCATAGCCGACCAGAAATCGGCTGCGCTCGGCGAGCTCGTCGCTCTCGAGCACGCGGCGCAGCAGGTCGCGCGAGGCGGAGAGAAAGACGCCGGGGCTGACCTCGACGCCGTCACCGACGTCGGAGTTGATCAGCAGCCAGCCGCGGGAGGGGTCGACCGGTCCCCCGATCCACACCGGCATGCCGTTGTCGTGGTCGACCGGCGGCTCGAGCTGGACGATCGACGAGGCGGTGGTGTCGGTGCAGCGGTTGAGCACCAGGCCCATGGCGCCTTCCTCGCGGTGCTCGCACAGGAGGACGACGGTCTTGCCGAAGTTCGGGTCCTGGAGCTGGGGCATCGCCACCAGCAGCGTGGGCGCCAACGCGCTCGACTCGTCCCACATGCACAGCCTCCACCTGACGGACGGGTGGGATTGTTGCGGGCGCCTCCGCGCGAAGTCAATGCCTCGCCGCGCCCGCGGCCGCTCTCGGGGGCGCGGAGGCAATTGACTCGTCGCGCGTCGCGGAGGATGGGTCGCCGCGGATGACGTTGCGGCGGAAGCTGGGGTGGGTGGCGGTGCTGTACTTCGCCGAGACGCTGCCCTTCGGCGTGGTGCGCGAGGTGATGCCGGTGTACCTGCGCGCCAGCGGCGTCGACCTGACCGCGATCGGCCTCTACTCGCTGCTCGGGATGCCCTGGGCGCTGAAGGTGGCATGGTCGCCGCTGATCGATCGCTACGGCGACCGCCGCGTCTGGATGGCGGTCTGTCTGGCGGTGATCGCCGTCGCCACGGCGGTGCTCGGCAGCGTCGAGCCGTCCGCCGCGCTCCTCGTCGGCCTGCTGATGCTGCTCATCGCCTTCGCCTCGGCGACGCAGGACATCGCCATCGACGCCTACACCATCGGCCTGGTGTCGCCGGGCGAGGAGGGCAGCGCCAACGGCGTGCGCCTGACCGTGGCGCGCCTGACGCTGATCCTGAGCGGCGGCGGCCTGGTGCTGCTCTCGACCTGGCTCGGCTGGGCGGCGGTGTTCGCGATCGCCGCCGTGACGCTCGCCGCGCTGGCGCTGGTGGCGCCGTGGGCGCCGCGCGTCGCGGTGTCGCCGGAAGCGCGTCGCCACTGGCTCAGGCCGCTGCTGGAATGGGCGCGGCGACCCGGCGCGCCCGCCGTCTTCGCCTTCGTGCTGCTCTACAAGCTGGGCGACGCGGCCATGGGGCCGATGGTGAAGCCGTTCTGGCTCGATTCGGGGCTGAGCGTCGGCGAGGTGGGCGTCGTCTCCAGCACCGTCGGGATGTTCGCCACCATCGCCGGCGCCATCGTCGGCGGGCGCTTCACCGATCGCTTCGGCATCTGGCGCGCGCTGCTCGCGCTCGGGCTGGCGCAGGCGCTCTCCAATTTCGGTTATGCCACCGCGGCGTGGTGGACCCCGTCGCACGCGGCGACGCCGGTCGCGGCGCTCGCCGACGGCTGGCACGCGCTCGCCGAACCAACGCGGCTGCTCATCTACGGCGCCTCGATGGTGGAGTCGTTCACCAGCGGTCTCGGCACCGCGGCGTTTCTCGCCTTCCTGATGAACATCTGCGACAAGGAGCACGCGGCGGTGCAGTACGCCGGCCTCTCGGCGTTGTTCGGGCTGAGCCGCGACGCCGCCGGCGGGGTGAGCGGCGCGGCGGTGCAGGCGGTCGGGTACGCCGCCTGGTTCGCCGTCACGGTCGGGCTGGCGATGCCGGCGCTGCTGCTGCTGCCGCGCATCCGCTCCTGGATCCGCGAGTGACTCGGTGTCCGCCGCCGCCGCGGGCCGCTGGGGTTTCGCCGCGCCCGTGATAGGAGGTGCGCCATGCGTGCCATCGTCTTCGATCAGCCAGGCGACGAGAGCGTCCTCCATCTCGGCGACGTGCCCGCGCCGCCGCTCGGCGCCAACGACGTCCGCATCCGCGTCCGGGCGACGGCGGTGAACCGCGCCGACCTGCTGCAGCGGCAGGGACTGTATCCGCCGCCGCCCGGGGCGTCCGCCGTCCTCGGGCTCGAGTGCGGCGGCGAGATCGCCGAGGTGGGGAGCGCGGTCCGCGGCTGGACGGTCGGCGAGCGGGCGATGGCGCTGCTCGCCGGCGGCGGCTACGCCGAGCAGGCGGTGGTCGATGCCGGCTCGGTGCTGCGCGTGCCGGAGGCGTTATCGGATGAGGAGGGCGGGGCGTTCGCCGAGGTGTTCCTCACCGCGTTCCTCAATCTCTTCATGCTCGGCGCGGTGCCCGACGGCGGCAGCGTGCTCGTGCACGGCGGCGGCAGCGGCGTCGGCACGGCGGCGATCACCCTCTGTCGCGTCGCCGGGGTGCGCATCCTGGTCACCGCCGGCAGCGAGGAGAAATGCGAGCGCTGCCTGGCGCACGGCGCCGACGCGGCGATCAACTACCGCCGCGGCGATTTCGCCCCGGCGGTGCGCGACGCGACCGGCGGCCGCGGCGTGGACGTGGTGCTGGACGCGATCGGCGGCCGCTACCTGGAGAGCAATCTGGCGGCCCTGGCGATTGGTGGCCGGCTGGTGGTGATCGGGCTGATGGGGGGCGCGCGCGGCGAGCTCGACCTCGCCGGCCTGATGGTCAAGCGGCAGCAGATCATCGGCTCGACGCTGCGCACCCGCCCCGCCGCCGAGAAGGCGGCGATCGTCCAGGCCTTCGTCGCCCGTTTCGGCGCCGCGCTCGCGGCCGGACGCATCCGGCCGGTGATCGATCGCGTCCTGCCGCTCGAGCACGCCGCCGAAGCGCACCGCATCATGAAGGCGAGCGAGCATTTCGGGAAGATCGCCCTCCGCGTGTCGTAGCGTGGATGGCTGCCCGTCGGCCCTCGCGAACGCCGCGGGCAGCCGGCCGTCTCACTGCGCCGCCTGGATCAGGCTCGAGATCTTGAACCAGCTCTCCGTCAGCCCGAGCCGATCGCCCATGTTGAAGAACCAACCCTCGGCGTCGCTGCTGGCGCGGCTCGGCAGGGCGACGCGGGTGACGTGATCGGCATTGACGTCGACCATCACCACGGCGGGCGAGAAGCCCATGTCGTCGGGGTAGACCGAGACCTTGGCGCCGGCGAACGGCTCCTTGCGATACGAGAACAGGTTCAGCCACACCTTCCACAACTGGCCGCTGTGGTCGTAGAGGTCCGACAGCGGCACGACGTAGGTCTCGGCGTCGACGAACAGGACGCGTTTCGCGTACGCGTACTGCGGCAGCTTGGAGGTGCCCTCGATGACGTACACGCGGCGGGGCTCCCAGACGTCGTCGAAGGCGAAGTCGGCGCTGCCGGCGCCCCACTGCACCGGGAAGTGCGTGCCGTGCATCGGCGCCAGGACCGTGCGCTCGCCGAGGAACCGCCAGTCCATCCAGCCGATGTGGCCGCTGTAGCCGAAGTAGCTGTCGCTATCGATGTCCTGGTTGAACAGCGCGTCCGAGCGCTGCGCGTTGGACAGGCGCCGCACGCGCCGCAGGTTGGGCAGGTAGAGCCAACTGTCGTCCGGGCGCCCCGGGCTGATGTAGCGGACGCCGGTCATGCCGACGCCGCGCAGGTCGAGCGGCTCCGCCACCGGGTGCAGCGATTCGCGATAGCGGATGCCCTCAGGGTTGGGCAGCGACGGCCGCGGGTCGACGTAGAGCCGGCCGTTGTAGAAGAGGCGGCGCAGATAGCCGAGCTGGAAGTGGCGTTCGACCGTCATCGGCGCGCCGGCGCGGCCGATCGGGCCGGCGTCGGCGGAGAAGTCGCGGGCGTCGAGGTCGTCGGTGGCGAGCCACTTGTAGGCGGCGTTCCACATCACCTTCACGGCCGCCTGCGGATCGGCGGGATCGATGGCCGGGAAGGGAAGGCCGGCGACGTAGTTCTGCAGCGTCAGCCCGTCGCTGCCCAGGCGCACCTGCGGCGCGTAGCGCTCGGTCGCCTCGCGATAGGCGGCGGGCGGCGGGATCGGGCGCGGCTCGCCGACGCGCAGCGTCATGCCGCGGCGCACGCACCATGCGACGCCGGGCGTCAGCAGCTCGCCGGCGGCGGCGATGGTATCGGGGGTGACGACGTCGCCCGGGGTCGCTTGCGCGGCGGCGCCACGCGCGGCGAGCGCGAGCGCGAGCGCGATGAGCAGCAGCGCGGACTTGGCGACGCGGCGCCGATGGCGTAGCGTCGCCGGCGTGTCGACGGGGGAGCGCAATGCGCCGGCGATCTGGGTGTGCGGCCGTGGGACGCCGGCGACGGCGTTGGCGAAAGCGCTGGCGACCCGGGCGCGCGTCCACGCGTCGACGCTGCCGGCGGCGCGCCTGACCACCGCGGCGGCCGATGCCGCCAGCGCGCGGCTCGCCGAGCAGGCGTGGCGCGCGCTGGGGACGGTCGATGCGACGATCATCGTGCCGACCGTAGCAACCACCTCCCGCCGCCGTAAGCCGGGGCGCGGCGCGCCGATGTCACCGCCGGTGTCGGCGTGGCGCGACGGCATCGACGCCACGGTGCGCGCCAGCTTCCTGGTCGGCCGCGCCGCCGGCGGCGCGCTCGAGCGCCAGGGCGGCGGCGCGCTGCTCATCGTCATCGACGCGGCGCCGCCCGATGATGCGATCGCCGCCGTGACCAGCGAGGCGTTGTCCTGTCTCGTCGACACGCTGGCGCGGGCCCTGCGACGCACCGTGCGGGTCGGCGAGGTGGCCGTCGATCGCGCCGCCACGCCTGCTGCGACCCTGGCGCAGCACCTCCTGCACGCCGTCACCGCGCCGCGGCCCGGCCCGCGTCTGGTGATGCGATCCGGTGGCGGATCGGCGGGTTGACTTCAAAAGGCTCGCGGGTAATCTACGCCGCAGTTGGTGAGGAGTCGGCTAATTGGTAAGCCACCTGACTCTGGATCAGGCGATTGTAGGTTCGAGTCCTACCTCCTCAGCTCAGTAGACATAGGGTTCGTCGCGACCGGCCGTTCGCGGCCAGCGACATGCATGAGCCGGGACCACCACCCGGCTCATCGTATGTTGAGGGAGCGCCACCCGCGAAGCTCACGGTCCCATCGTCTAGCGGCCTAGGACACCGGCCTCTCACGTCGGGAACACGGGTTCGATTCCCGTTGGGACCACTTTCTTCTTCAAGGGTTTTTCGGCGGAAACTGCGAACCTGGGCTTCCGGGTTCGCAGTTCTCGACCGCCCTTGGGAGGCGCAGGCCGACTGGCATCGCTGCCGATCGACGCCGACTCTGGGAAGGATGACGCGGCGCAGGGCCATCATCTGCGGGTGATCGGCAGGAGCCGAACGCGCACGCGGGCATCTTCCAGTATGACGACGGCACCTTCCTCCAGTACTGCCTGTAGGTTGGGAAGGTTGGCGCACAACATCTGTGCTTGTAACGTCGGGCCGGCGCTGGCTGGCGCGGCGAAGCAGGATGACGGAGGGCAGCTTCTCCTCGCGGATCGCCAAGAGGGCGCCGAAATCGGTGTCGGCTGACACCGGTACTCGGTCTTCCTTGGCGGCACGTGCAAACACCTCCTGGTCGCTGGCGCTCGACATGTCGTATGAGCGCACGTGCACGGCGTCGTGGCCGGCGCGAGACAGGTGCTCGGCGACCACCGGTGACAGCGCGTTCACCTCTCATGCTGCATGACTTTGCTGGAGGACAATATCGCGGTCGGGCGCGATGGCGCGCAGCAGTTCGTCGAGCTTCTCGATCGTCGGAACGGACACGCCCTGTTCGTACCTCGCATATGCATTCCGTGACTTCGCTCCCATGCGTCGAGCGACCTGAGCCAGCGAGAGCCCGCTCTTCTGCCGCTGCCTTTGCAGCAGAAGGCTGATCATCGTCCGCGGATCATCCGAACCCACCTCGAACGCCGCCGATGCGGTCGGATGAACGGCTACCGAGAAGCCCTTGCGATCGACGATGGCCGCAAACCAGTCCGCAATCATCTCGAGCGCTTCCTTGCGGGTGCGCCCTTGCGTCATGGCATCAAACACCGGGACTTCGGCCAGCCACCACCGCCCATCTCTGGACAGCTTTCCTTGGAATCGCATGCTCACACCTTCCTCATGGCACGACTCAGAATCGCTTTGGCGAGCTTCTCGTTGATCTCGGCATGGCGCGGTATCGGCTCTTCTCGCGAGTCATCCGTCCACACATCGTGCTTCCCTCCATGACGCGAGAACCTCCAGCCGAGCGCTCGAAGCCGTCGTTCGAGCTCTCGCCGCTTCATGGTCCGGATGTACACCGATTGGTGTTCAGCGGCAAGGAACGTGGTCAACTCCGTGATTGGCCGCGCCGCGTAGGGCTCGACCCATTGAGGTGGACCCCATTTCCTGGACCGGGAACCGGTCTTGGTACGTCGGCCAGGACCGGGGCTCGATGGGTTCGCGCTTGTAGGTCGCGAAGAAGGGCTCGGCGAGGGCGTTGTCCCAGGACGCGCCGGTCGGGGGCAAGTCCAGAGCCAGGAATCGGTCAATGACGCCGGCTGTCCCCATTCCCTCGCAACGAGGCCCTCGCAGGGGGCGGGGGCGGCAGGAGCTCATCGGCTACACCGCGGCCGGCGCGATGTACGGCGGCGGCGGGATTCGCTGCAGGGCGGCGGCATGCTCGACCGACTTCTCGGCGCGGCGGTCAACGCGGGCATTCTGTTGGCCGCGGCCGGCGCGCTGGGGCTGGCCGGGATGTGGCTCCGCCGGCGTCTGACTGGCTCGCGCTGGCGGCCGCTGGTCGACGCGGTCGTGGTCGGCGCCGCGGCTCTCGGCCTCGCGGGGACGGTCGTGGAGGTGGCGGCGGTGGTTTACGACGTGCCGGTTCGCCTCGCGCCGTGGCAGTACGTCGAGTACCGGCCGGGACGATTCGGCCAGCAGCCGAACCAGCACTGGACCGCCCCGCCGTTGCCGCGCTGGCCGGGCTACGAGGTGCGCACTAACGAGGACGGACTGCGCAGCGATCGCCCGCGACTCCCCGACGCGCTGGCGCCAGACGAGCGGCGCGTCATGTTCTTCGGCGATTCGTTCACCTTCGGCGTCGGCCTCGAGGCCGCGCAGAGCTATCCGGCGCAGGCCGAGACGCTGTTGCAGGCGGCGGCGCCCCGCTATCGCTGGATCGCGCTCAACGCCGGCATGGGCGGCACCAACATCTTCACCGCCGTCGAGTGGTTCGCCTGGCTCGCCCCCCGGTACCATCCGCGGGTGGCGGTCTTCACCGTCCACGAGCTCGACGACATCCTGCCCGACGTCAACAGCGAGCTGCGCCGGCACGAGCGGGACCCGCTGCGCCCGCTGGCTCGCTTCGCGCTCTACCGGCTGGTCCGCAGGGCATGGCAGACCGTGCGCTACGTGCGGATGCGTGACCATGGGCGCCGCATCGCGGCGGGCGAATTGCCGGCGGAGCGCGCCATGCTGCTGGCGGAGATCACGGCATCGGCCGCCCTGATGGCCGAGACGGCGCGCGGCGCCGGCTGCGCCGTGGTGTTCAACCGCATCCGCGTTCGCGCGCCCGACTGGCGCCCGGCGTCGGCGGCGCAATCGCTGCTTCACCCCTACGTCGCCGCCGGCGCCGAGCTGGTCGACACCATCTGGAACCCCGACGACCCGTCCCTGTCGATTCCCGACGACAGTCACCCGACCCCCGCCGGCGCGCTGCTGCTCGCCCGCGCCGTCGTGCCCGCCATCCTCGCCGCGGCGGAGGGCCGATCGCCGTCCGGTGGCCGGGCGGAGCGGTAGGGCGCCGCCCCGCGTGATCGGCGGCGACGCGCCGGCGGATTTCATGAATCGGTAACAATTGACTGCTAGCGGCACCCCATGGAGTCCGCCATGGCGCTGCCGAAGACCCGAGAACCCTCTTCCCCCGAGGTCCCTCCGCCGTCCCCGACCGGGACCCCGTGGGACCCGGCGCAGCTCGCGCGCCTGATCGAGGAGGTGGGGACCATCCGCGCCGACGCGCTGGCGCTGGAGGGCCGCTTCGCCAAGAGCGTGGCGGCGGTCCACCCCACGTTTCGCCGCAGCGCGCGCAACCTCATCCACTATCTCGCCCTGCGCCGGCACGATGTCCGCGCGCTGCAGGAGCAGTTGGCGATGCTCGGCCTGTCCTCGCTCGGACGCAGCGAGTCGCACGTCCTCGCGGGTCTCGACGCGGTGCTCGTCATTCTCCATCGCCTCGCCGGCCGTCCGGGCCCCGAACTGACCGCGGCGCCGGCGCCGCTGACGTTCGGCGAGGGTCAGGCCGCGTTGGCCGACCACACCGCGGCGGTGTTGGGGCCGCGCCCGCGCGAGCGCGGCGTCCGCATCATGGTGACCATGCCGAGCGAGGCGGCGACCGACTACGAGCTGGTTCGTCAGCTCCTGGCCGCCGGCATGGACTGCATGCGCATCAACTGCGCGCACGACGATGCCGCCGCCTGGGCGCGCATGATCGAGCACCTGCGCCGCGCCGAGCGCGAGTCGGGCCGCACCTGCCGCATCCTCATGGACATCGCCGGTCCGAAGCTGCGCACCGGCGCCATCGATCCGCGCACCCAGAGCGTCCACGTCCGCCCGACGCGCGATCGACAGGGGGCGGTGACGGCGCCGGCCCGTGTCTGGCTCACCTCGGCTGTCCGTCCGGCGCCGCCCCCCGCGGCGGCGGCGGTCTGCCTGCACCTGCGCGGCAACTGGCTGCGCGCCGCCCGGGCCGGCGACCAACTCGCGTTCCAGGACCTGCGCGGCAAGTCGCGCCGGGTGACCCTGGCCGAGGCCGCCGCCGGCGGTCGCTGGGCGAACGCGGAGCAGTCGGCGTTCCTGGCGCTGGCGCGGCCGCTGGCGCTGCGCCCGCTCGGCGCGCGGCGGGCGCGGCGCCTCGAGGCGGTGCCGGCGGCGGCCTCGGACGACCAGCTCTTCCTGACGCTGCGCGGCGGCGACCTGTTGTCCCTGACCCGGGGCCCGATCCCGGGGCGCCCGGCCGTGGTCGCCCCCAGCGGCCGGGTGATCCGTCCCGCGACCATCTCCTGCACCCTGCCCGAGGTGTTCGCCGACGTGCGGGTCGGTGATCGCATCTGGTTCGACGACGGCCGCATCGGCGGGGTCGTCGAGGGGCGGAGCCGGGATCGGCTGCGGGTGCGGATCACGGTCGCCGGCGCGCGCGGCAGGCTGCGCGCCGACAAGGGGATCAACCTGCCCGACAGCCGCCTGCGCCTGGGGGCGCTGACCGCCAAGGACCTCGCCGATCTCGCGTTCGTCGTCCGCCACGCCGATCTGGTGGGGATGTCGTTCGTGCGCGCGCCCGCTGACATCCGTCTCCTGCGCCGCCACCTGCGGCGGCTCGGCGCCGCCGGGATCGGCATCATGCTCAAGATCGAGACGACGGAGGCGTTCGAGCACCTGCCGAGCCTGCTGCTGGCTGCCATGCAGTCCGAGCGGGTCGGCGTGATGATCGCCCGCGGCGATCTGGCGGTGGAGTGCGGCTACGAGCGGCTGGCGGAGGTGCAGGAGGAGGTGCTGTGGTTCTGCGAAGCCGCGCATGTGCCGGTGGTGTGGGCGACGCAGGTGCTGGAGACCCTGGCGAAGACCGGCGTGCCGTCGCGGGCCGAGATCACCGACGCGGCGATGGGCGAGCGCGCCGAGTGCGTCATGCTCAACAAGGGTCCGTTCCTGCTCGACGCCGCGCGCGCCCTGCACGACATCCTGCGGCGCATGGAGGCGCACCAGCGCAAGAAGAGCGCCCGCCTGCGTCGCCTGCGCCTGTCGTCGATCGCCGTCGACTGAACGGCGGCGAGGCGACGGGCACCTCCTCCCCGTCTGTGGTGTTCGGCCGCGTTTGGCGGTAGGGCTCGCAGGGTCCATGGCGCGTTGGGCTCTTTCCCGCCAGGCCACGTTGATCATCGCCGTCGCCGGCGTCTTCCTCCTGCTGGTCAGCATCGTGGCCCGCTGGCAGCTCGCGACGGCCTGGGAGGCGGGGAACGAGGTGGTGCGCACGCAGCAGGTGCTGGCGGCGACCCAGCAGCTCCTCGGACACCTGCTCGATGCCGAGACCGGTCAACGCGGCTACCTGATCACCGGCAGCGAAGCCTACCTGGCGCCCTACGACGCCGGCCGGGCCGCGGCGCGCACCGATCTCGATCGCCTGCAGCGCCTGCTGGGCGGAGACCCCGAGCGCGCCCGGCGCCTGCAGAACATCGGCGTCCTGACCACGGTCAAGCTCGACGAGCTGCAGCGCGCCATCGATGCGCGCCGCAGCGAGGGCGTGGAGGCGGCCAACGCGCTGGTGGCCAACGACGTCGGCCGCCTGACGATGGAGCGGGTGCGCGCCCTGCTGGGCGAGCTCAACGACGAGGTGCGCGGCACCCTCGAGCAGGGGCTGCGCGCGCGGGCCGTCGAGCGGGGCCGGCTCGCGAACGTGCTGTTCGGCGGCGCGCTCGCCGCGCTCGGGGTGCTGCTCGGCGCCATCCTCGCGGTCAACGGCGCCGCGCGCCGGCAGGCGAGGGCCGAGCGGCGCCTCCGCCAGAGCGAGGAGCGGCTGCGCACCACCCTGCGCAGCATCGGCGACGCGGTCATTGCGACCGACACCGACGGCCGCATCGTCTTCATCAATCCCGTGGCGCAGGCGCTGACCGGCTGGGACGAGCTGGCGGCGATCGGCGAGCCGCTCGAGCGGGTGTTCGCCATCGTCAACGAGGAGACCCGGCAGACCGTGGACAGCCCGGTCGACAAGGTGCTGCGCGAGGGCGCGATCGTCGGGCTCGCCAACCACACGGTGCTGATCGCGCGCGACGGCCGCGAGCTGCCGATCGACGACAGCGGCGCGCCGATCCGCGACGCGGACAGCGCGATCATGGGCGTGGTGCTGGTCTTCCGCGACGTCAGCGAGCGCAAGGCCATGGAGACGGAGCACGAGGCGCGGCTGCGCGCCGAGGCGGCGATCGCCGGCGCCACGGCGGCCCGCGAGGCGGCGGAATCGGCGAACGTGGCCAAGGACCAGTTCCTCGCCATGCTCTCGCACGAGCTGCGCTCGCCCCTGAACGTCATCGTGAGCTGGCTGGCGGCGCTCCGCCGCGGCGTCGACGGCCCGCAGCTCGAGCGCGCCCTCGACACGCTCGAGCGCAACGTCCGCGTGCAGGCGCAGCTCATCAACGATCTGCTCGACGTCTCGCGCATCGTCTCCGGCAAGCTCGGCCTGGAACGTGGCCCGATCGACCTGGGGGCGATCGCGCGGACGGCGGTCGAGAGCGCCCGGCCGACCGCCGTGGCGCGCGGGGTCGGACTGCACGCCGATCTCGAGCCGCTGCGCGGCAGCGTCATTGGCGACGCCCAGCGGCTGCTCCAGGTCATCACCAATCTGCTCAACAATGCGCTCAAGTTCACCCCCAGCGGCGGCCGCGTCGACGTGCGCCTGGGGCAGCGCGACCACCTCGCGTGCCTGGATGTCATCGACACCGGCATCGGCATCGCGCCGGAGTTCCTGCCGCACGTGTTCGACCGCTTCCGCCAGTCGGACGAGCGCGATACGCGGGGCCACGGCGGCCTGGGCCTCGGGCTGTCGATCGTGAAACACCTGGTCGAACGCCACGGCGGCACGGTCGAGGCGCGCAGCGATGGCATCGGCGCCGGCGCGCATTTCTCGGTCTGTCTGCCGTTGGACGAGGCGCCGGCCGGCGAGCAGGTGGCGACGGTGCCGGCGCAGTCGGACGAGGGCACCGACCTGCGCGGCGTGCACGTGCTGTTGGTCGACGACGACGCGGATACGCGCGACGGGCTACGACTGGCGCTCGAGATCCACGGCGCCCGGGTGTCGGTGGCGGAGTCGATCGCCGCGGCGCGCGCCCTGCTGACGGTGGAGCGGCCGGACGCCCTCATCAGCGACATCGGGATGCCCGGCGGCAGCGGTCTCGAGCTGATCCGCGGCGTGCGCCAGGAGCTCGCCGATCTGCCGGCGATCGCCCTCTCCGGCTATGCCAGCCGGGAGGACCGCGCCGCCGCGCTCGCTGCCGGTTTCACCGAGCACCTCACCAAGCCGGTCGACATCGGGCGGCTGCTCGCGCAGGTGCGCCGCGTCACCGTCGGCGGCGCGGGAGGTCGCGGCGGCTGACGCGGGGCTGGCGGCGCACCGGCGACGGCGACGGTCTACGGCGCCAGGGGCAGGGTGAGGATGGCGGCCTGGCCGCCCGCGTCGGCGACGCAGCGTCCACGCTGGGCGCCCGCGACGCGCGCGGCGAGCGCGAGCGCGGCGGCATCGAAGGCGGCGCCGCTCAGGCGGCAGCAGGCGTTGCCGTCCTGGCGCTCGAGGACCAGGGCGAGCGCGCCGCCGTCGTCCACGTCGCTCATCGCGTGGCGCAGGAGGTCGAGCAGCGCCGTGGCGAGCGGCGCGGTCGCGACCACGACGCGGACGGGATCGTCCGGCACGGCGAGAGAGAAGGCCAGTTGCCGCTTGCGGGCGCGGGGCGCGACGACGGCGGCGAGGTCGCGCAGCAGGGCGCCGAGATCGCACGCCGCGTCGCCACCGGTCGCCGGCGCGGTCTGGGCGAGCCAGTTCCGCAGCATGCGGTCGAGCCGGCGTACCTGTTCCTCGATCGCCGTCATCGAGGCGGCGAACCGCTCGTCGCCGGTGCCGCCCGCGGCGAGGGCGCGCAGCATCTCGAGGCGGAGGGCGATGGTGTTCAGCGGCCCGCTGAGGTCGTGGAAGTAGTCGGGGGCGAAGGTCGCGAGCGAGCGCATCCGGGCGGCGAGGAGGGCGTCGTCCAGGTCGGCCATCATGGCGCCCTGTGGCGGCTGGCCCGCGCAAAGGCAAGGCGCGGCGCGCGCGATGGCAATGTGGGGAGGGGCGTGCCAGACCGGCCGCCGGCGCGGGCGGGCCGGGGGCCGGTCGCCGGCGGCCGTTGTGGGCGCCTGACCTCGTCCGCTGGGTGGGTGGCCGAAGGGCGGCTCTCCGTCACGGCGCGCTCACGGGGCGAGGGTCCGATCGGGGCGAGCCGCTGTCTCATGGCATTCTCCGCGCGGCGCGCTCAGGAGAGGCGGACGACGCGCTCCGTCCGGTGCTCGAGGAAGAGGAACAGCAGCAGGTAGTCGCGCAGGTGGCGGGTGAGCAGGAAGTTGGTGCGGACGTGCTCGCGGCCGTTCTCGCCCAGTCGTCGCGCGTAGTCGGGGGCGTTGAGGAGCTGCTTGATCCAGAACGCGGTGCCCTCGACGGTGTGGGTGAGGATGCCGCTGTAGCGATGGGCGATCTGCAGCGGAATGCCGCCCACGGCGGCCGCGATCACCGGTTTGCCCTTCCACAGCGCCTCGCTCACCGTCAGTCCGAAGCCCTCCTTGAGCGACTTCTGCAGGACGATGGTCGAGGCGCGCTGCAGGGCGTTGATCTCCACGTTGGCGGTGGGCGGCAGGAGCAGGATGTGGATGTCGGCGTCGTCGGCGGCGGCGGCCTGCACCTGCGCCAGAACCTCGGCGCCCTCGGGGTCGTCGCTGGCGCTGCCGCCGGCGAGGACCAGGCGGCAGTCATTGTACTGCCGCGCCAGCTTGAACGCCTCGACGACGCCGAGCGGGTCCTTCAGGCGGTCGAAGCGCGACACCTGGGTGACGATCGGCTTGTCGCGCGGGATCCGGAGGCGCTGCATGATGGTGTCGATCTCCGACTCCGGGAGCTCGCGGTTCTTGTCGCTGAGCGGATCGATCGACGGGGCGATCAGGACCTGCGGCATGGCGAGGTCGCGGGTGAAGGCGGGGGCCGAGAAGACGCTGGCGTCGTAGGCGCGCACCGACTCGGAGAGGAACTGCCAGACGTCGGGTTGCGGCGTCGAGACGTCGATGTGGCAGCGCCAGAGCCAACCGGATTCCGGACGGCGCCGGCGCGCCGCCACCAGGCCGGCCGGCTGCGGATCGTGAATGAAGACGATGTCGGCGTCGAGGTCGAGCGTCGCCAGGTTGGCCTCGGTGGTGGCGTCGTACACCGCGCGGTCGGCGGCGGTGAACGACTCTGCCTTGCCGTGCAGGGCGTTGTGGATGCGCTTGGTGACGGCGAAGAAGTCCTCGCCGCCCTTCATGACGTCCCAGCGCAGGTCGACGCCGAGCTGCTGGCACATCGGCACCATGCGGTTGAGGATCTCGGCGACGCCGCCGCCGACCGCGGTCGAGTTGACGGTGACGATGCGCCTGCCGGCCAGGCGCCGGCCGAGCAGCCGTAGCTCGTCGACGGTGCCGGGGCCGACGATGGCCTCGTAGTCCTCCAGGCGGATCATGCCGCCGCGCGCTCCGCGATGCGGCGCTGCACCAGGCGGACGATCTGCCGCCGCAGGCCCTCGAGCGTGTGGGTATAGGGGTCGAGGCGGGCGATGGCGTCGGCCAATTGCGTCTCGCCATGGGCGTGCTTGAGCCATTCGCTGAAGTCGTTGGCGCCGCGCTCGAGGCGGAGTCGCGCGTCGAACATGTGGAAGCTGAGCGATGCGAAGCCGATCTGTTCGACGCAGGAGGCGAGCTCGTGCAGGTCGTGCGCGACGTAGCCGGTCGGCAGGATGAAGCTGACCGCCTCGCGGACGTGGAACTCCTCGCCCGGCGGCGCGGTGCGCAGCGTCGTGCTGCGGTCGAGAAAGGTCTGCAGGACGCCGGCGATGCGGTCGCGCAGCGCTCCCAGGCTGCGGAACTGGATGATGTCGATCGCCGCCAACTGTTCGCCCAGCCGGTCCTCCTGCAGTGCGGTGGTCACCCAGTAGGCGAAGTCGTTGGTCGGCTCCGGCGACAGGTGCTGGTGTTGGATCAGGAAGTGGTGGGTGTGGAAGTAGATCGCGGCGCCCGACGCCTGCCGGACCTGGTGCAGCAGCTCGGCGACGTCGCGCGCGCGCTGGTTGGTCGCCAGGGTGAGATCGAGACTGGTCGCGAAGTGGAAGGCCTGCTCCTGATCCATGCGCTGCTCCGTGGCGCGGCGCCGCGCCCGGGCGGCGAGCCTGACGGCGAGCGCGGAGCAAGCCGCGCACCAGGGCGGACCGCGTGTGGCGGGCGGGCGCTTGCCGCGCCCGCCAGCGATGGTCGGAAAGCTCTACACGCGTCGCGTGTACCGGTTACACGCCGGGGCGGGTGCGGGGTGGGCGCGCGCCGCATTGGCGGGCTGCGATCGCCTGGCACGCTCTCCGCTTGCCCGGGTCGGGATGGTTGCGAGCGACGCCGCGGCGGCATCGCCGTCGAGTGCTCCGGGGCTGGTCGTCGTCAGCAATCGGCTGCCGGTGACGGCCGAACGCACGCCCGTCGGGCTGACGCTGCGGCGGTCGGCCGGCGGGCTGGTGTCGGCGCTCGACCCGATCCTCGAGCGGCGCGGCGGCACCTGGGTCGGGTGGCCCGGAATGCCGTTCGAGGCCGGCGAGCGGCTGCCCGTGGACGGCCTGCCGTACCCCCTGGCGGCGGTGCCGATGAAGGCGAGCGAAGTGAGCGGCTTCTATCACGGCTTCGCCAACGGCACGCTGTGGCCGCTCTTCCACAGCTTCCCGCAGCGCACCCGCTTCGACGCCCGCACCTGGCGGATGTATGGGCGCATCAACGAGCGCTTCGCCCGCGTCGCCCATGACGCGGCGGCCGAGGGCGACCTGATCTGGGTGCACGACTACCAGTTGATGCTGGCGCCGCTGTCGCTGCGCGAGCGCCGCCCGGACGCCCGCCTCGCCTTCTTTCTGCACATTCCGTTTCCGTCATTCGACCTGTATCGGCTGCTGCCGTGGGACCGGGAGCTGCTGTACGGTCTGCTGGCGTGCGACCTCATCGGCTTTCACGTCGAGGGATACGAGCGCAACTTCCTCGACTGCGTCGAGCGGCTGCTCGGCGCGCGGGTCGACCGCGCCGCGCACCTGATCGAGCACGGCGGGCGGACGGTGCGGGTCGGCGCCTTTCCGCTCGGCATCGACTTCGCCGCCTTCGAGGAGCGGGCCCGGCAGGCGCCGGCGGGGACGAGCGGCGGGCCGCGGGTGGTGCTCGGCGTCGATCGCCTCGACTACACCAAGGGGATTCCCGAACGGCTGCGCGCCTTCGAGCGCCTGCTGGAGCTGCATCCCGAGCACCGCGAACGGGTCATCCTCCTGCAACTCGCGGTGCCGAGTCGCCGCGAGGTGCGGGCCTACCGGCAGCAGAAACGTCAGATCGACGAGTTGGTGGGGCGGGTGAACGGGCGCTTCGGCACGGCGCAGTGGACGCCGGTCCACTATCTCTATCGCGACACGGAGCCCGACGACCTGGTACAGCTCTATCGCGACGCCGACGTCGCCCTGGTGACGCCGCTGCGCGACGGCATGAACCTGGTGGCGAAGGAATACGTCGCCTGTCAGATCGGCGATCCCGGGGTGCTCGTGTTGTCGCGTTTCGCCGGCGCCAGCGAAACCATGCGCGAGGCGCTGCGCGTCAACCCGTACAACGTCGACGCCACCGCCGAGGCGATCCACCGCGCCCTCGCCATGGAGGAGCCGGAGCGGCGCTCGCGCATGGCGGCGCTGCGCTGGCGCGAGCGCCGGCACGACGTCGTCGCCTGGCTGGACGAGGTCGTCACCGTCGCCGCCGCGCCGGCGAGCGATCTCCGGCCGCCGACGGCGGGCGATTTCGAGACCTGGCTGTCGCCGCGGCTCGGCGAGCAGGCGGTGGCGCTGCTGCTCGACTACGACGGCACCCTGACGGCGATCTGCGACCATCCCGCCGACGCCCGGCCGACGCCGACGATGATCGACGCGCTCGCCGCCTGCCTGGCGCGCGAGGACATGCGGGTCGCGGTGGTGAGCGGACGCTCGCTCGCCGACCTGCGGCGCATCTTCGCCTTGCCGGGCCTGACGCTGGCCGGCAACCACGGGCTCGAGGTGGTCGGCGCCGACGGGGCGGCGTTCCGTCACCCCGACCTGGGGCATTTCACCGGCAAGCTGGCGGCGCTGGCCGACGAGTTGGAGGGGGCGATCGGGCCGGGGGCGTGGGTCGAGCGCAAGGGCGCGACGGTGACGGTGCACGTGCGCGGGGTGTCGCCGGCCGAGCGCGCGCCGCTGCTGGCGCGGCTGAGGCGCCGCATCGCCGACGCCGGCTTCCAGGCGCGGGACGCGCTGTGCGCGCTCGAGGTCCGGCCGCCCATCGGCTGGGACAAGGGGCAGGCGGCGTTGCACATCGTCCGCCAGTGGTACGGCCCGGCCTGGTCGGAGCGGGCGCGGGTCGTCTACGTCGGCGACGATCAGACCGACGAGGACGCCTTCCGGGTGCTGGCGGGTCTCGGCGTCACCTTCCGCGTCGGCGGCGCCGAGTCGGTCACCCTCGCCGAGCGGCGACTCGCCAACCCGGTCGCCGTCGAGGCGCTGCTCGCCTGGCTGGCGCAGCGGCCCGTGGCCGCGATCGCGGCGTTGCACAGAAAGCCCACGGTCGAACCCAATCAGCGCCGGTCGGCTGTGAGCGGTTAGGCTGTTCGCTGTCAGGGGCCGGAATTGTCGGGCCCCAACAGCGAACAGCTCAACAGCGTCACAGCCTCGCGTGAGACGCGACTGGTTCATGCTGCAAAGCCCGCGATCGCCGCGTCCGCGGCGCGATAGCGCGGCGTCGCGGCCTCCGCGGCCGGCGAGCGGGCCGGTTACGCGTCGGGGCGGCGCACGCCGAGCTTCTTCATGCGGCTGCGCAGCGTGCTCGGCCGCAGGCCGAGCAGGGCGGCGGCCCCGCGATCGCCCTCGATGGTCCAGTTCGCGGCGGCGAGGGTGTCGAGGAGGTGCTGGCGCTCGACATCGGCGAGGCGGCGCGGGCCCGGCGTCAGGGCCAGCACGCCGGCGAGGGCTGGCGGCGTCGGCGGCGCCAGCGGGCGCGGCGTCGCCGGCAGCGGCAGGTCGACGCCGAGCTCGAGGAAGGGGCCGTTGGCGAGGACGACGCCGCGCTCGATGATGTTCGACAGCTCGCGGATGTTGCCCGGCCAGTGGTAGGCGAGCAGTCGTTCCATGGTGGCGCGCGACACGCCGTCGATCCGTTTGCCGAGCTCGCGCGCGAAGCGGTCGACGAAGTAGCTGACCAGCAGCTCGACGTCGCCCTCGCGGTCGCGCAGCGGCGGCATGACGATCGGAAACACATTGAGACGGAAGAAGAGGTCGGCCCGGAAGCGGCCGGCCGCCACCTCGGCTTCGAGATCGCGGTTGGTGGCGGCGATGACGCGCACGTCCACCTTCCGGACCCGCGTGCCGCCGACCGGTTCGATCTCGCGTTCCTGGAGGACGCGCAGCAGCTTGACCTGGGTGTCGAGCGGCAGCTCGCCGACCTCGTCGAGGAAGATGGTGCCGCCGTTGGCGATCTCGAAGCGGCCGGTGTGGGCGCGGACGGCGCCGGTGAAGGCGCCGCGCTCGTGCCCGAAGAGCTCGCTCTCGACCAGGCCGGCGGAGATCGCCGAGCAGTTCACCTTCACCAGCGGCCGGTCGCGGCGCGGGCTGCGGTCGTGGATGGCGCGGGCGATCAGCTCCTTGCCGGTCCCGGTCTCGCCGAGGATGAGCACGGTCGACGGCGTCGGCGCCACGGTCTCGACCAGCGACAGCACCCGGGCGAGCGCCGGGCTGCGGCCGACGATCTCGCGGAAGTTGTGGTCCTCCTGGATCTCCTCCTTGAGATACACGTTCTCCGCCGCCAGTTGGTCGCGCAGTTGCCGCAGCTCCTCGTAGGCGAAGCAGTTGTCGACCGCGACCGCCACGGCGCTGCCGACGCGCTCGATGAGCGCCTGCGGGATGTCGCGATAGGCCCGGCGGTGGGTGGACATGAAGAAGAGCGCGCCGAAGCTCTTGGTCTCGCGCAGCAGGGGCAGGGCGTAGAGCGACTCCATGCCCTCGCGCTCCATGACCACGTGGGTCATCGGAAAGCGCTGGCGCAGGTCCTCGCGGCAGTCGGCGACGTACCACTGGCGTTGCTCCTGCGCCCAGCGGCAGGCGGTGCCGGCGGAGGGGAAGTCCTCGATCATCGGGCCGCGCGCCGGCTGGTCGAGCGCCAGCACGTGCACGCGCAGGCTCTCCGGGCCGGTCGGCACCTCGATGCCGAAGCGCTCGCACGGCAGCAGCGGCTTCACGCTGCGCGCCAGCTCGGCGAACAGATCGACGCGCCGCAGGTGGCGGGTCGACGACTGATTGATCTCGAGCAGCGCCCGCAGCTCGCCATAGGCCAGGTCGAGACTCTGGCGGGTGAGCGCCAGGTCCTGCGCCGTGTTCTCGAGCTGCACCTCGAGGTCCGAGAATGCGCGCTGCAGCACCGCCTCGGCGTGCAGGCGCTCCATCTCGACGCGGGCGCGGTTCGCGAACACCTGGAAGATGGTGAGGCCGCGCGGGTCCTCGTCCATCGGCTCGGTATCGAGCGCCGCCAGGTGGCCCAGCGTCTGGCCGTTGGCGCCGCGCAGCGGCACGCCGAGGTAGCTGCGGACGCCGAGCGACACCAGGTCGGTGTCGAGCGGGAAGAGCGTCTGCACGTCGTCCCTGTACAGACAGAGCTCGCCGGCGACGACGCGCTGACAGGGCGTGCCGTTGAGCGGGAACTCGACGTTGGGCGCCCAGTCGCCGCGGCTCCAGAAGGCGATCGTCTTCACCCGGTCCTCGGCGCCGGCGAACTCGGCGACGAAGGCATGGGCGACGCCGAGCGATTGCGCCAGGTTCTTCACCAGGTGGCGCAGGAACTCGAGGCCCGCCTTGTCGGCGGTCGCCTCGACCACGGCGCGGAACGCCAGCTCGCCGTTCCAGCGTTCGATCTGCTTGTCGCGCCCGACCACGTCCGCGTTCAACATGTGCGCCTCGCCATCGGATTCGCCGCGCCCGGTTCGGCTGCGCGCACTGTCGTGAGCACGGCTGCGGGTGTCAAGCGCGGTTCGCGGCTGCCATCGCCGCCGCGGACGCCCCCGCGCTGGTCGCCTCAGCCGGGGGTGACGGTCGGGGTGGCGGTGGGGGTCGCCGTCGGCCCGGCGGGGTTCACGGTGAGGGCGAATCCCTTGTAGGCGGTGGCGCCGCTGGGGATGTCGAAGACGCCGACGGTGAAGGTGTAGACGCCGGCGAGGGTGGGGATGCCGGCCAGGTCGCCGTCGTTCTCGAGACCGATACCGGGGGGGAGGTTGCCGGTCTGGATGAACCAGACGTCGCCGCCGCAGTTGGAGGTCAGCGGCACGTTGTAGCGGATGGCGACGGTGGCGTCGGGCAGCATGCGGGTGCTCACCCGCAGGTCGCAGTCCGAGCAGCCGCTCTGGGTGGTCGCCCCGGCGCCGAGCCAGAGCGTGGTGGCGAGCGCGGCCAGGATGCTGGCGGGGCGAGCGCGGTGAGAACGGCCGGTCGGGGCGTCGTGCATGGGTGCCGACTCTACCGTCGATCGCCGCGGCTGTGAATGGTCGGCCGCGCGCCGCCTGCGCACGCTCGTCGCGGGGTAACGTCCGAATCCGAGCCTACGTGGCCTTGTTGTGACGAAGCGTTTCACCACGGAGGCACGGAGACACGGAGAGTACTGATCTCGAAGCCCGCTCAGCGTTCATCGCAACGCTCATTGGAAATGGAGTGAGAAGAGGCCCCGCGCCTTCGCTATGGCACCGAGCCCTCCGTGTCTCCGTGCCTCCGTGGTGACGGGTTTTTGTCGTATCGAGATCAGGACGGCACCCGCCGCGGGTGCTGCGTTGCGACCGCGCAGTCGGGTGTGTACCCTGCCGCACTCGACAGGATGCCGATGGAACGCAGCGCGCCGCCCCCCTCCGATTTCATTCGCGACATCGTCGCCCAGGATCTGGCCGCCGGCACGCACGGCGGCCGGGTCGTGACCCGGTTCCCGCCCGAGCCCAACGGCTACCTCCACATCGGGCATGCGAAGTCGATCTGCCTCAACTTCGGCATCGCGCTGGAGAACCACGGGGTCTGCCATCTGCGCTTCGACGACACCAACCCCGCGAAGGAGGACGTCGAATACGTGGAGTCGATCCAGCAGGATGTCCGCTGGCTGGGCTTCGACTGGCGCGACAAGCTCTTCTACGCCTCCGACTACTTCCCGCGGCTGCATGCCTACGCGGTGCAGTTGATCGAGGCGGGCCTGGCGTACGTCGACAGCCTGTCGCCGGAGGACATCCGCGCCCATCGCGGCACGCTCACCGAGCCGGGGCGCGACAGCCCGTACCGCGCCCGCTCGGTGGAGGAGAACCTCGACCTCTTCGCGCGCATGACGGCGGGCGAGTTCGCGGAGGGGGCGCACGTGTTGCGCGCCAAGATCGACATGGCGTCGCCGAACATCAACCTGCGCGATCCGGCGATCTATCGCATCAAGAAGGCGCCGCATCACCGCACCGGGAGCACGTGGTGCGTCTACCCGATGTACGATTTCGCGCACGCGCTGTCGGACGCCATCGAGGGCATCACGCACTCGATCTGCACCCTCGAGTTCGAGGATCACCGGCCGCTCTACGACTGGGTGATCGACCACCTGCCGGTGCCGAGTCGGCCGCGCCAGTACGAATTCGCGCGTCTGAACCTGAACTACACGGTGCTGAGCAAGCGCAAGCTGCTGACCCTGGTCGCCGACGGCCACGTCGCCGGCTGGGACGATCCGCGCATGCCGACGCTCGCCGGCCTGCGGCGTCGCGGCTACACGCCGGAGGCGATCCGCAGCTTCTGCGGCGCCATCGGCGTCGCCAAGCGCGACAGCGTGGTCGACGTCGCGATGCTCGAGCACGCGGTGCGCGACGATCTCAATCGCCGGGCGCCGCGGGCGATGGCGGTGCTGCGGCCGCTCAAGGTGGTGATCGAGAACTACCCCGACGGGCAGGTCGAGCAGCTCGAGGCGGTGAACAATCCCGAGGACGCCAGCATGGGGACGCGGCCGGTGCCGTTCGGGCGCGAGCTCTACATCGAGCGGGACGACTTCCGCGAGGACCCGCCGAAGCAGTTCTTCCGCCTGGCGCCGGGGCGCGAGGTGCGGCTGCGCTACGCGTACTTCATCCGCTGCGAGCGGGCGATCAAGGATGCCGACGGGCAGGTGGTGGAGCTGCGCTGCACCTACGATCCGGCGACGCGGGGCGGCGACGCGCCCGACGGCCGCAAGGTGAAGGCGACGCTGCACTGGGTGGCGGCGGCGCACGCGCTGCCGGCGGAGGTGCGGCTCTACGACCGGCTGTTCACGGTCGAGAACCCGAACCTGGAGAAGGACGGGCAGCCGTGGACCTCGTACCTGAATCCGCAGTCGCTGGAGGTGCTGCGCGACTGTCGGCTCGAGCCCAGCCTGGCCGGGGCGTCGTCCGGCGATCGCTACCAGTTCGAGCGCCACGGCTACTTCTGCGCCGACGAGGATTCGCGTCCCGGCGCGCTGGTCTTCAACCGCACGGTCGGCCTGCGCGACGCCTGGGCGCGGATCGAGAAGAAGGGTTCGTAGATCCGGGGCCGCCGCCGCGGCGGGGAGGCGGTGCCCGCGCGGCCGGCGGCTCAGCCGCCGCTGCCGATCATCGGCAGCACGCGGTCGAGGCGAGCGATGCTGCGTTCGCGGCCGACGACCTCGACGAGCTCGTAGATGCCTGGGCTGACGGTGCTGCCGGTGAGGGCGACGCGGACCGGCTGGGCGAGCTTGCCGAGCGCCAGGCCGTGGCGCGCGAGCACCGACTGAAACGCCGCCTCGATGGCCGGCGCGGTCCACTCCTCGAGCGCGGCCAGCGCGTCGCGCAGGTCGCGCAGGGCGTCGGGGTTGGTCTTCGCGAGGTGCTTGGCGACGGCGGCGGGGTCGAGCGTGACGGCCTGGCTGAAGTAGTAGGCGCCCTGGTCGAGCAGATCGACGAGCGTCTTGGCGCGCTCCTGGAGCGTCGCGGCGGCGCGCGCCAGCCAGGCGTCGTCGCCGGGGGCCGTCCACCCACGCTCGGCGAGGAACGGCTTCAGCAGCTCGGCGACCAGCGAAGGGGGCGTCATCTTGAGATGCTGGGCGTTCACCCACTCGAGTTTCTCGGGATTGAAGACGCCCGCCGAGGCGCCGACGTGCGCGAGCGAGAACTTCTCGATCAGCTCCTCGCCGGTGAAGATCTCCTGGTCGCCGGCCGACCAGCCGAGGCGGGCGAGGTAGTTGTTGAGCGCCGCCGGCAGGTAGCCCTCCTCGCGATAGGCGAGCACCGAGGTCGCGCCGTGGCGTTTGCTGAGGCGGGCGCGGTCGAGACCGAGGATCAGCGGCACGTGCGCGAAGCGCGGCGTCGGATAGCCGAGCGCCTGGTACATCAGCACCTGCTTCGGGGTGTTCGCGAGGTGGTCGTCGCCGCGGATGTTGTCGGTGATCGCCATCAGCGCGTCGTCGACGACGACGCAGAAGTTGTAGGTCGGCGTGCCATCGCTGCGGACGATGATGAGGTCGTCGATCTCGCTGTTCTGGAAGGTGACGACGCCGCGCAGGGCATCGTGCACCAGCGTCTCGCCGTCGAGCGGCGCCTTGAAGCGGATGGTGAAGGGCCGCCCGGCGGGCGCGTCGTGGCGGTCGCGGCACCGGCGATCGTACATCGGCTTGCGCCCCTCGGCCTGGGCCGTCTGGCGCCGCTGCTCCAGCTCCTCGGGCGTGCAGTAGCAGCGGTAGGCGCGGCCGAGGGAGAGGAGGCGCTCGGCGTGCTCCCGGTAGAGCGCCCCGCGCTCGCTCTGGAAGAACGGTCCCTCGTCCCACTGCAACCCGAGCCATCGCAGGCTGCCGAGGATCGCCTGCGTCGCCTCCTGGGTGGAGCGCTCGCGGTCGGTGTCCTCGATCCGCAGCACGAAGGTGCCGCCCTCATGGCGCGCGTAGAGGAAATTGAAGAGCGCGGTCCGGGCGCCGCCGATGTGCAGATAGCCGGTGGGACTGGGGGCGAAGCGGGTGCGGACCGACGACATAACGGGCGGCTACCAGCGGCCCTGGGGGGAGTCAACGCAACTCCTTGCGTCGGCGCGGATCGTTTGAGTAAAGGAGCGGCGTTGCATCTGCCGCCGGGGGATTGGGGACGTCGGCGACAGCGGCACGCTGCGAAGAGGGGGCGTTATGGCACGATGCGGTGGCACGGTGAGCAGGGCCTTCGCGGTCCTCGGCGTCGCCTTGGTGCTCGGGGGCATGGGCGGGGCGCATCCGGCACGGGCGACCATCAAGTACGGGCCGATCCAGTTGTCGGGCTCGGTCGATTCGCAGACGCTGGTCCGCACCATCAGCGTCGACCAGTACCAGTTCATCCAGAACCGCAACACCGCGTTGCTGCGGTTGGACTACGACTGGCTCGAGAAGGGGAAGCTGATCGACCGCTACGAGATCCCCGGCGTCTCGCGCTCGAAGCTGTACCTCCTCTATCGCGGGGTCTACGACAGCTTCTGGGGCGCCGGCACCGGCGGCCGTCAGCGCGGCGTCAGCCGTGAGGACGATCTGATCGGCGGCCCGATCTCCGGCAACAAGATCGGCCAGGCGTGCACGACGCCCGACTGCATCTGCACCACGCCCGGCTGCAACACCCTGCGCAAGGGCATCTACAGCAGTCTCAACTCCGAGCAGCGCAACGCGCTGGCCTGGGAGAGCACGCTGCGCGAGGCGTACATCGACCTCTCGCTGGCCGATGCGCCGATCAGCTTCCGCGTCGGCCGCCAGCAGGTGATCTGGGGCGAGAGCGACCAGTTCCGCCTCATGGACATCATCAACCCGCTCGACACCACCTGGCACCTGCAGCAGGAGGAGTGGGACAAGATCCGCATCCCGCTCTGGCTGGTGAAGATGATCTACGACTTCGGCGACGTGGGTCCCTTCTCCAACTCGTTCGCCGAGCTGGTGTGGAACCCGGGCGACTTCCAGCCCGGCAACAAGGTCGAGTTCCTGCCGGCGCCGTGGGGGATCCCGGTGCCCAATCCGGTGCGCGCCGGCCAGGTGCAGCTCGGGAGCACGACGCAGCCGGTGTTCTTCACGCCGCTCTTCAACCTGCAGGGCACCAGCTTCCGCCAGGGGAAATTCAGCCGCAACGTCGCCGACGCCAGCGAGGTCGGCCTGCGCTGGCACAGCGTCACCGACGTGCCCTACATCAACATGCAGGGCCTCGAGTTCACCCTCAACTGGTACTGGGGCCGCTCGCGCGGCATCGGCGCGGTCGCCGGCGCGCCGTTCGGCCTCGACATCCAGCGGGCGGTGGTGCCGACCTTCCAGGCCGCCAACGCGTTCCGCCAGAACCCGAACGACCCGACCAGCCCGCCGGCGACCCTGACCGGCGTGCGGACGCCGGTCTATCCCGCCGACGTGACGGCGGAGTTCGTCTTCCCCTACTCGCACATCTTCGGCCTGACCGGGAACTGGTTCGAGGGCAACTACACCAACACCGTCTTCCGCCTGGAGACGGCGTACCAGATCGACGCGCCATTCCAGACCGCGTCGCTCAACGATCGCGCCCAGGTCGAGCAGGAGACCAGTCCCGGCGTGTTCAAGCCGCTGCCCGGCGTCTACGCGCCACTCGGCTACACCAACCGCGACGTCTGGGCGGGCATGGTCGGCTTCGACCGCCCGACCTGGATCAAGTTCCTGAACCCGCGCACCACCTGGTTCATCACCGGCCAGTTCTTCTGGAGCTACGTGAACGGCCAGCACTCCGACCTGCGCGGCTCGATCCTCAGCGCCTCCGAGCAGCCGTACTTCTCGCCGACGCAGCAGAACCCCGCCATCGTCTCCCCCTCGGTGCGCAACACCGGCCGGGTGCAGTGGGCGAACGGCGTCTACGCCGGCCAGAACGAGCGCACCCAGAACGCGCAGTATCTGGGCGGCACCGCCGACAACTTCTACCAGTGGGAGATGCTGACCACCCTGGCGGCGACCTCGTTCTACGCCGGCGGCACGATCGTGCCGTTCATCGCCATCGCCATCGACCCGGTCAACCGCAACTTCCTGTGGCAGAACAAGCTCGACTACTTCCTCACCAACAACCTCATCCTGCAGGGCCGGGCGAACTTCTACTCCGACCTGGGCTCCGGCAGGACCAGTCTCGACCCGTGGGGCGCCGGCGGCCTGAACGCCCGCCGCGACGAGGTTGGCGTCAAGATCACCTGGCAGTTCTGATCACCAGCGGGGGACGGCCGGCCCGACCGGGTCCGCCGTCCCAGCCGCGTCCTCTGCCGGAGTGCCTCTCACAGGCCCTTCCTTGACCGCCTGAAACCAAGTTGATAGCGAAGCAAATTCAGTCGCTTTCGATACTTGGAGACGGAAAGGGGTCGGTCTAGAGGCACGTAGCTCAGGGGGAGAGCACTTCCCTGACACGGAAGGGGTCGGCGGTTCAAATCCGCCCGTGCCTACCATCACACGTCCCGGAGGCGCCGTTTCGACGGCGCCTCCGCCGTCTCCGCAGGCCACAGGCAAATGCGCATCGCGGTCACACTGCCGACGGGAAGCCGTCACGAGGTCGAACCGGGGACGACGATCGTCGCCGCCCTGAAGGCCGCTGGAGCCGACCTCAAGGGCGTGATCGCGGCCCGCTTCGATGGCCGCGTCGTCGACCTGTCGACGCCCCTGTCGGCCGGCGGCGAGATCGCCCCGGTGGCGGCCGATTCGCCGGCCGGGCTCGACGTGCTCCGTCATTCGAGCGCCCACCTCATGGCGCAGGCGGTGAAGCGGCTCTTTCCCGACACCCAGATCACCATCGGTCCGGTGATCGAGGATGGCTTCTTCTACGACATCAAGAAGGACACGCCGTTCACGCCCGAGGACCTGGAGCGCATCGAGAACGAGATGCGCGCCATCGTGAAGCAGGACTTCCCGGTGGTCCGCGAGGAGATGGATCGCGAGGAGGCGACGCGCTTCTTCCGCGATCAGGGCGAGCACTACAAGGCCGAGATCATCGCCGGGCTGCCCGACCAGCGGGTCGGGCTCTACCGCCAGGGCGAGTTCGTGGATCTCTGCCGCGGCCCGCACGTGCCGCGCACGGGGGTGCACAAGGCGTTCAAGCTCACCGGCGTCGCCGGCGCCTACTGGCGCGGCGACGAGCGCAACGAGATGCTGCAGCGCATCTACGGCACCGCGTGGGCCAGCAAGGAGGCGCTCGCCGAGCATCTGACGCGCATCGAGGAAGCGAAGCGGCGCGACCACCGCAAGCTCGGCAGGGAGCTCGACCTCTTCTCGTTCGACCTGGTCGCCCCGGGCAGCCCGTTCTTCCACCCCAAGGGCGCCGTCGTCTACAACGAGCTGATCGGCTACGTCCGCGGCCTGTACCGGAAGTACGGCTACGACGAAGTCATCACCCCGCAGGTGATGGACGTCGAGCTGTGGAAGCGCTCCGGGCACTACGACAACTACCGCGAGAACATGTACTTCACGCAGCTCGAGGAGCGCGAGTTCGCGGTCAAGCCGATGAACTGCCCGTCGCACTGCCTGATCTTCGGCAACCGCAAGCGCTCGTATCGCGAGCTGCCGATCCGCTACGCCGACTTCGGCCGCCTGCACCGCGCCGAGCGCTCCGGGACGCTGCACGGCCTGACGCGGGTGCGCAGCTTCTCACAGGACGACGCCCACATCTTCTGCATGCCGGAGCAGATCGGCGACGAGATCAGCGCCTTCCTGCGCATGGTCGACGAGGTCTACACCGACTTCGGCTTCGGCGAGCGCCGGGTGCTGCTGTCGACGCGGCCGGAGAAGTCGATCGGCAGCGACGAGATGTGGGAGCGCGCCGAGGGCGCCCTCGCCGAGGCGCTCGCCGGCGCCGCGATGCCGTACGAGATCAATGCCGGCGATGGCGCCTTCTACGGCCCGAAGATCGACTTCATGATCGTCGACGCGCTCAAGCGCGCCTGGCAGTTGGCGACCGTCCAGCTCGATTTCGGGGCGCTGCCGGAGCGCTTCGACCTCACCTACATCCGGCCCGACGGCAGCGAGGCGCGTCCGGTGATGATCCATCGCGCCGTGCTCGGCACCATCGAGCGCTTCATGGGCATTCTCATCGAGCACTGCGCCGGCGCCTTTCCGCTCTGGCTGGCGCCGGAGCAGGTCCGGGTGCTGACGCTCACCGAGCGCCAGGAGGGCTACGGGGCCGAGGTCGGCGCGACGCTGCGCGATGCCGGCTTCCGCGTCGAGATCGACGACCGCAACGAGAAACTCGGATACAAGGTGCGCGAGGCGCAGCTCGCGAAGGTGCCGGTGATGCTGGTGGTCGGCGACAAGGAACAGGCCGAACGCACCGTCGCGCCGCGCCGCCGCAGCGGCGGCAGCAGCGAGCCCGTATCGATCGACGCCATCATCGCCGAGCTGCGCGACGCCGTCCGTCGCCGCGGCGCGGCCTGACCACATTCCACGAGGGGACTCCCATGCCGAAGCTCAAGACCAACCGCGGCGCCGCCAAGCGCTTCAAGAAGACCGGAACCGGCAAGATCGTGCGCAAGAAGGCGTATCTGCGCCACCAGTTGAGCTGCAAGACGCGCAAGCAGAAGCGCAACCTGCGCGGCTCGGCGCTGGTCGACGCCGCCAACGCGCCGCAGATCCGCAAGCTCATCCCATATCTGTGAGCGCCGGCGGTGATCGTCGGATCGCCGCCCGCCGTTCGCACCCAGGAAGGACACGCACATGCCACGCGCCAAAAGAGGCACCAAGGGACTCGCCAAGCACCGCAAGATCCGCAAGCTCGCGAAGGGCAACGTCGGCGGCCGCCGCAAGCTCTACCGCGCCGCGCGCGAGACCATCGAGAAGGGGCTCGTCTACGCCTATCGCGACCGGCGGGTGAAGAAGCGCGAGTTCCGCAGTCTGTGGATCGTCCGCATCAACGCCGCCGCGCGCCTGGTGGGGCTGACCTATTCGCAGCTCATGCAGGGGCTGAAGAAGAGCGGCATCGCCATGGACCGCAAGATGCTCGCGGACCTGGCGATGCGCGATCCGAACGGCTTCAATGCCGTCGCCGAGGTCGCCAAGGCGCAGCTCGCGGCCTGATTCGCGGGCGCAGGCCGACGGTCGACGGATGGAGGCGGAGGCGATTCCCCTTCCGCTGTCCCGTCGGCTCGCCCCGCTCACGAGTTGAGCCGATGCAGGAGGCGCTGGAGGCCATCCGCGCCGCCGCCCGGGCGGCGCTCGCCACCGCGGCGGACGAGGAGGCGGTCGAGGCGCTGCGCGTGCGCTTCCTCGGCCGCAAGGGCGAGCTCACCACCGTGGTGCGGCTGATGCGCGACGTCGCGCCGGAGGACCGGCCGGCGATGGGCGCGCTGCTCAACGCGGTCAAGGACGAGGTCGAGACCCGCCTCGAGGAGGCCCTCGCTGCGGCGCGCGCCCGGGGCCGGTCCGCCGCCGCCGCCGAACGCCTGGACGTCACCGAACCGGGCCGGCGGCCGGCGCTCGGGCGCGCGCACCCGCTGATGCAGGTGATGGACGAGATCGTCGACGTCTTCCACGGCCTCGGCTTCAGCGTTGCCGAAGGGCCGGAGATCGAGGACGACTTCCACAACTTCGAAGCGCTCAACTTTCCCCCGGACCACCCGGCGCGCGACATGCAGGACACGATGTTCGCCAGCGACGGGCACCTGCTGCGCACCCACACCTCGCCGGTGCAGATCCGGGTCATGGAGTCGCAGTCGCCGCCGCTGCGGGTGATCGTTCCGGGCGTCGTCTACCGCCACGACAGCGACACCACGCACTCGCCGATGTTCCACCAGATCGAGGGCTTCATGGTCGATCGGCGGATCACCTTCGGCCACCTGAAGGGCGTGCTCACCCACGTGCTGCAGGCGATCTTCGGCGCCGGCCTGCCGGTGCGCATGCGGCCGAGCTTCTTTCCCTTCACCGAGCCCAGCGCCGAGGTCGACGTCGGCTGCTTCGGCTGCGCCCGCGACGGCAGCGCCTGTCGCATCTGCAAGAGCAGCGGCTGGGTGGAGATTCTCGGCGCCGGCATGATCGATCCCAACGTCTTCCGCGCCGTCGGCTACGATCCGGAGGAGGTGTCGGGCTTCGCCTTCGGCCTCGGCATCGAGCGGATCGCGATGCTGAAGTACCAGATCGACGACATCCGACTCTTCTTCGCCAACGATGTCCGCTTCCTGCGCCAGTTCTGATCCGACGCCATGAAGGTGCTGCTCAGTTGGCTGCGCGAGCTGGTGCCGATCGGGCTCGACACCCCGGCGCTGTGCGACCGCCTCTCGGCGGGCGGGCTGGTGGTCGACGGCGTCGAGGTGCTGGGCGCCGAGATCCGCGACGTCGTCGTCGCCGAGATCCTCAGCACCGCGCCGCATCCATCGGCCGAGCGCCTGACCGTGTGCGAGATCCGCACCGGAGCCGGCCCGACCGCGCCGGTGGTCTGCGGGGCGCGCAACATGCAGGCCGGCGATCGCGTCGCCTACGCGCCCCCCGGGGCGACGCTGCCCGGCGGCCGGCGCATCGAGCGCGTCGAGATCCGCGGCGTCGCCTCCGCCGGCATGCTGTGTTCGGAGGCCGAGCTGGGAATCGGCGCCGCGGCGGAGGGCATCCTGATCCTCGGTGCCGAGGCGCCGCTCGGCGCCCGCCTGGCGGCGCATCTCGGCATCGAGGACACGGTGCTCGACATCGACGTGACGCCGAATCGCGGCGACTGCCTGAGCATTCTCGGCATCGCCCGCGAGATCGCGGCGCTGACCGGCCAACCGCTGCCGCGCACCCGCAGCGCCCTGCGCGAGAAGGGCGCGCCGGCGATCGAGGCGATCGGCGTGCGCATCGAGGATCCGCTCGGCTGTCCGCGCTACGCGGCGCGCATCATCCGCGGCGTCAGCGTGCGGCCGTCGCCGTCGTGGGTGGCGCGGCGCCTGGAGGCGGTCGGCCTGCGCGCCATCAACAACGTCGTCGACGTCACCAACCTGGTGATGATCGAGCGCGGCCAGCCGCTGCACGCCTTCGACTACGCGAGGCTCGATCGGCGCGAAGTGGTCGTGCGCCGCGCCGGCGCCACGCAGCGGCTGCGCACGCTCGACGGCGTCGAGCGCTCCCTGGCGGCGGACGATCTGCTCATCACCACCGGCGAGACGCCGATCGCGCTCGCCGGCGTCATGGGCGGTGCCGACACCGAGGTCAGCGATGCCACGACGACGGTGCTGCTCGAGTCGGCCTGCTTCGATCCGGCGAGCATTCGCCGCACCGCGCGGCGCAGCGAGCTCCGCTCCGAGGCGTCGTATCGCTTCGAGCGCGGCGTCGACGTCGAGGGCGTGCTGCCGGCCATCGACCGCGCCGCCGCGCTGCTCAAGCAGCTCGCCGGCGGCGAGGTGGCGCCGGGCATCGTCGAGAGCTATCCCGCGCCGCACCGGCCGAGCAGCATCCATCTGCGGCCGAAGCGCGCCGAGGAGCTGCTCGGCGTCGGCGTGCAGCGGAGCGAGATGGCGACGGCGCTGAAGGCGCTCGGCGCGACGATCGGCAGCGCCCCGCAGGGCGCGCTGATGGTGACGCCGCCCAGCTTCCGCCGCGATCTGACGCGCGAGATCGATCTCGTGGAAGAGGTCGCGCGGGTCCTCGGCTACGAGCGCATCGCCGCCGCCATGCCGGTGGCGCCGCTCGCCGCCGGCGTGCTGCCGGCGCGCCTGCGCTGGGAGCGCGAGCTGAAGCGGATGCTGATCGCCGCGGGCTTCTTCGAAGCGGTGTCGCTGAGCTTCGCCGCGACCGAGACCAACCGGCTGTTCCCGGGGCTGGACATCCCGGCCGCCGCGTCGGCGGTCCGCATCGCGAACCCGATGAACCGCGACGAGCCCGAGATGCGGCGCAGCCTGCTGCCAGGCCTGATCGCCGCCTGGCGGGTCAATCGCAACCAGGGCGCCCGCGGTCTGGCCGCATTCTCGGTGGCCCGCGTCTACTGGCAGCTCGACGGCCCGCGCGAGGCCTGGCGCCTGGCGGGCCTGCTGGTCGGCGAGCTGCCGCGGCGCGGGCTGGGCAGTCCGCAGACGGCGACCTTCGCCGACGCCAAGGGGGCAGTCGAGATGCTGCTCGAGCGCCTGCGCGTCCTCGACCGGGTGCGGTTCGCGGCGACCGACGCGCCGCCGTTCCATCCCGGCAAGAGCGCCACCCTGCGCTGCGAGGGGCAGGTCGTCGGCGCCGTCGGCGCCCTTCACCCGGAGATCGCCTTCGCGATCGATCTTGCCGATCCCGCCTGGGGGTTCGAGCTTGACATCGAGAAACTGCTTCCATACTGTCCGCAAGGTTCTGCTTTTGTTGGATTGCCGCGCTTCCCGGCGACCATGCGGGACGTCGCGGTCGTAGTCGACGAGAGCTTCCCGTCGGAGCGAATCGTGCAGTTCGTGCGCCAGTGGCGGCCTGACCTGATCGAAGAGGTGTCGTTGTTCGACGCCTATGTCGGCGCGCCGATCCCGGCTGGGCGCAAGAGCCTCGCGTACAGCATCGCCTACCGGGCGGCTGATCGCACGCTGACGGACGAGGAAGTGAACGGGCTGCAGAGCGAGCTGCGCGGCGCCCTGACACGCGAGCTCGGCGTCGCCCTGCGCGAGTGACGGGCGACCGGAGGGACGGGCGATGGCGTTGACCAAGGCCGACATCGTCGAGCGCATTCACGAGCGCGTCGGATTCTCGAAGAAGGAGGCCAGCGAGGTGGTCGACTCGATCTTCGAGGTCATCAAAGCGCAGCTCGAGCGCGGCCAGAAGGTCAAGGTCTCCGGTTTCGGCAACTTCGTCGTGCACGAGAAGCGGCCGCGCAAGGGCCGCAACCCGCAGACCGGGGAGACGATCATCATCCGCGGCCGGCGCGTGCTCGGCTTCAAGGCCAGCCCGATGCTCAAGAAGAGCATGAATCCCGAGGCCTGACGGCGATGACCGCCGGCGCTCCCGATCTCCCCGACAAGCTGTACTTCAAGATCGGGGAGGTGGCGAAGATCGTCGGCGTCAAACCGTACGTCCTGCGCTACTGGGAGACCGAGTTCTCCATGATCCGGCCCGGCAAGACGCGGTCCCAGCACCGCCTCTACCGGCGCCGCGACGTCGAGGCGCTGCTCGAGATCAAGCGCCTCCTGCACAACGAGCGCTACACGATCGAGGGCGCCAAGCGGCGGTTGAAATCGCTGTCCAGGACCGCCCCCGCCGGCCCCGAGCCGCGGCCGCAGCTCACCCTGCCGCTCGGCGAACGGACCTACCGCAACGCCCTGGTCCGCGTTCGCCGCGACCTGCAGGCGCTGTACGACTTGCTGCGCTGACACCCCGCCGCGCGCGCGGGGATCCGTCGCCGCCGCCGCCCGTTACGATCTTGGCAGCGGCCCTTCCAAATCCGTACGTCCGGTCCGTCTGGCCGCGCGGCGCCGCGCCGAAGGCCTGGCACATCGGTTGCTCAGCTCACGGGGCATGCGAATCGGACATTCGGACGGGCGGGCTCGCCTGCGCACGCCCGCGGAAGCGGCGTTTGCGCTCCTCCGCGCGCTCATGACCGGCCAGGTATTGTTTGCCGGCGACAGCGGGTTGTCGCTGCACGCGGCGACCGCTCTGCTGGACGCGCCGCCGGCGGTGCTGCGGGCGGCGTTGGCGCGCCTGCTGGGCGAGGGGGTCGTCGTGTTCGACGCGCCGAGTGGGCGGTTCCGCCTGAGCGGTCAGACGCTGGCCGACCTCGGCGTCCAGCACGTGTTGCACTGAGTCAGCGCCGACCGAGGACGCCGCGCGCGGCCGCGGTCAGTGCCCGCAGCTTGGCGTCGGCGGAGGTCCCCGGCAGGCCGCGCAGCGGGCTCGCCGGTTGCACCCACACCACGTCGTGGGTGTAGCGGCTCAGCAACTGTTCCAGGCGCCGCGACAGTTCGTCGACGGATTCGACGGCGGGATCGTCGCCGACGATGCCGAGGGCGAGCGGTTTGCCGGATCCGGTCTCGGCGATCGCGGCGACGATGTCCGGACGGCCAGCGCAGTCGATCGCGATGACGTCGCCCGGCAGCGAGTTGAGCTGCGCATAGCAGGCGGTCGCGTCGGCGCCGTAGGTGGACACCAGGACGGTCGCGCCCTGGGCGGCGTCCGCGAGCGGCTCGAGGAGCGCGCGCACCAGTCTGGCGTCGTCGGGCTGCGCGAGCAGGAAGGGCTCGTCGATCTGGATCACCGGCGCCCCCGCGACCACCAGGGCGGTGACGTCCTGGGCGAGCAGCAGGCTGAGCTCAACCGCCAGGTCGGTGCGGTGCCGGTATGCCGTGGTGGCGATCTCGGCCGCGCACGCCAGCGTGTAGGGACCGGTGAGCACCGCCTTGAGCGGCCGCGCCGCCAGGGGCGCGGCGCGCCGGTAGGCGGCGAGCAGGGGGCTCTGCAGGCGGCGCAGCTTGGCCTCGACGATCGGACGCGCCGCCAGGGCAACGCCGAGCGGCAGCGCCAGCGGGGCGCCGAGGCGGATGCCGTTGAGCGCCGCGAGCTGGGGCATGAGCGGATCCGTCCAGCCCGGCTGGCCGTCGGTCACGACATCGAGCCCCGCCGCGACCTGCCGGCGCAGGACGGCGGCGAGCGCGGCATCCGTCGGCGCGCCGTCGAAGGGCAGGGCGCTGTGCGTCGCGCACACCAGGCGCATGCGCGTGCGATACCGCGCGGCGGCGGCAATGTCGATGCGCCGTCGGGATCGCTGCCGGTCGTCCGTCGGCCATCGCTCCGCGCCGCGGCACGTGCGACAATGCGCGGCGATGCTCGACGTCGCGGTGCTCGGCGGGGGTCTGATCGGCTGCGCGACGGCGCGCCTCCTGGCGCGCCGCGGACTGCGGGTGGCGCTCTTCGAGCGCGGGCGGATCGGCGGCGAGGCGTCCGGCGCCGCCGCCGGCATGCTCGGCGCGCAGGCGGAGAGCGCCGACGCGCTGACGCTGCGCCTCGGTCTGCAGAGCGGAGCGCGATATCCCGCTCTCCTCGGCGCGCTCGCCGACGAGACGGGCATGCGGGTCGAATACTGGCGCGCGGGCACCCTGGGCATCGCCATGACGCCGGCCGATGCGGCAGCGCTCGACCGCCGGCTGGCGATGCTGGCCGCGGCCGGCGCGCCGGCCGAAGCGGTGCCGCGCCAGCGCCTCCGCTCGCTCGAACCGGCGCTGAGCCACGGCGCGCGCGGCGGCGCCCTGTTTCCGCTCGACGGGCGTCTCGACCCCGCCGCGCTCACCGCGGCCCTGGCGCGCGCCGCCGAGGCGGCCGGGTGCGCGCTGTACGAGGGCGAGGAAGTGCGCTCGGTGGTGGTCGAGCGCGGCGCCGTGGCCGGCATCGTCACGGCGGCGCGGCGCCTCGCCTGCAGCGCCGTGGTCAACGCGATGGGCGCCTGGGCCGGGCGGGTGCGCGGCATGACGCCGCTGCCGGTGCAGCCCATGCGCGGCCAGATCGCCGTGGTCCAGGCGCCGCGACCGCCGCTGCGTCACGCGTTGCGCACGCCGCGCGGCTACGTGGTGGCGCGGCGCGATGGCCGGGTGCTGCTCGGCAGCACCCGCGAGCCGGCCGGCTATCGCAAGCAGGTCACCGCCGGCGGCCTGGGTCGGGTGCTCGCCGCCGGGCTCGAGCTGGCGCCCGGACTCGGCGCGCTGCCGCTGGTGGGGAGTTGGTCGGGTCTCCGCCCGGCGACGGCGGATGGCCGGCCGGTGGTCAGTCGCGACCCCCTGGTTCGCCACTATGTCGTCGCCGCCGGCCACGACGCCGACGGCGTCCTCTACGCGCCGCTCACCGCCGAGCTGGCCGTCGGCCTGCTGCACGGCGAATCCTCCGAATGGGAGGCGGCGCTGTCGCTGACGCGATTCGCGTCCGCGACCGAGCGCGTTGACCCCGCGACGGACCGCCGTTAGAGTCCGCGGGCTCTACGTCGCGCATGGCCCTGCTCGAATCCGTCTCCGTCACCCTCGACATCTATCGCCGGGCCGTCTCCCGTGGCGCCGCGCTCGCGGTGCGCAACTGGGCGGTGCTGCTGTCGGTGTTCGCCTATGCGGGGATCCTGTACCTCGGCGGCTACCTGGCGATGTTCGTCGGCATCATCGGCGGGTTCATGATGTCGCTGCTGTTCGCCGCCTGCGCCAGCTCGTTCCTCTACCTGGTCGAGATGATCGTGCGCACCAACAAGGTCACCTGGGAGGACTTCACGCGCAGCTTCGGCGTCTATCTCTGGGACGTGGTCGGCGTCAGCTTCGTGCTCTGGCTGTTCTGGTTCGTGGCGACCCCGTTCCTGCACCAACTGCCACAGGGACACGTGGCGGTCCTGGCGATCAATCTGGTGCTGATCGTGCTCTTCAACGCCGTGCCGGAGCTGATCTACCTCGGCCATTCCGGCGTCGTCGACCTGCTGTCGCGCAGCTACCAGTTCATCGCCGCCAACTGGATCGAGTGGTTCCCGCCCAACCTGCTGTTCCTCGCCGGCCTCGAAGCGCTGTGGCGACTGCCGATCGGCGATGGCCTGCTGCCGCTCATCGGGCGGGTGGCGCTCGTGTCGCTGTTCCTCTACTTCGCCATGGTGGTGCGCGGCTTTCTCTTCATCGAGCTCGACGGCAGCAGCCGCCGCGCGCGTCTGTTCCGCCACAAGATGGGCCGCTGACGAGCGCCGTCGGCCCGCGGCCGAGGCGATCGACTGATCGCCGACCGCGACCGGCCGCGGTCAGTGGCGCGGCTCGGCCGGGCGGCGCATCTGGCGTGGCAGGCGGACGGTGAAGGTGGTGCCGCCGCCGAGCGCCGATTCCACCTGGATGGTGCCGCGCAGCAGCTCGACGAATTGCTTGACGATGTAGAGGCCGAGGCCGACGCCCTGGGCATGCGTCGCCACGGCGCCGACGGTGCGACGGAAGGGGTCGAAGACGAAGGGAACGTCGGCGGCGGGAATGCCGATGCCCTGGTCGCGGACGCGTAGGATGACCACGTCACTGCCGCGCTCGCTCGCCGCTTCGACGGTGACCGGCTTGCCGGCGCCGTACTTCACCGCGTTCTCCACCAGATTGCGCAGGATGGTCAGCAGCTTTTCGCGATCCGTGTAGAGCTGCGGCAGGTCGGCGTCGTTCGGCCAGACGATGCGGCCGCCGCCGTCGGCGTCGGGAAAATCGTGACGCAGCTCGCCGAACACGCCGGCGAGCGGGACCTCGCTGCACACCACGGCCTCGCGCCCCGACTGCAGACGGTTCACCAGGCGGCTGACGTCGAGCAGGCGGGTCAGATAGCGGTGCAGGTTCTCGCCCGCCGCCTGGACCTTGCCGAGCACCTGGCGCTGCTCGATGGGCACCGGGCCGAACTCGTCCTCGAGCAGCAGATCGACGTAGCCGAGGATCACGGTGAGCGGCGTGCGCAGCTCGTGCGAGATCGTCCCCAGGAACTCCGACTTGATCCGGTCGGCTTCCTGGGCGCGGTGGCGCTCCTGGCGGGTACGGTCGACGAGATAGCCGTAGAACGCCGCCGCGGTGAACAGGAAGGGAATGCGGATGAGCGACGGCGAGGACCACCAGGACCAGCCGCCGATGGTCGCCGACATGACGTACAGGTAGGCGCCGCAGACGGCGACCGCGGCCAGGGCGATCAGCCAGAGCGTCTCCCCGATCGCCGCGAGCAACAGGATGAAGAAGTAGAGGAAGAAGAACTCGGCGGTGAACTTGCCGCTGAGCAGCAACGCGGCGGTGATCCAGGCGGTGTCGCAGATGATCACCGTCGGGCCGAAGTACGGCGAGCCGAGGAGGCGCGGCGGCAGCAACGAGATGGCGACGTTCGAGGCGAGCGCGGCGACGATCAGGAGCAGCGCCGGCAGCGGCGGCAGCTTCAGGCTCTCCTCGACCAGCAGCAGGTACGCGGTGGCGACGATCAGCGTGTAGCGGAGCAGCCGAAAGGCGCGATCGGGAGGCAGGCCGTCGGTGGTCGGATCGTGGCGCACCAGACCGGCGCCGGGCGACGGCGCGTCGGTCGCGGCCGCGACATCGGCGATGGCCTGCCTTCCGGTGGTGTCGACACTGCTCACGTGGCGCTCGAGTCGGCAGAGTGCGGGCCGGCCTGCCGCACCGGTACCCACCCCGCGCCTGGGGGGCATATCGCGCCCGCGGCGGCTTTTGAAGCCGTCGCGGGCGAGTCTCGGAGAATGGCCGCGCCGGCGCGATGTCGCGCCGTCAGGATTCGGCGGTCGGCTTGCGGCGCGGCGCGCGGCGCGCCTTGGGCGTCGCGGCCTTCGCGGCGGTCGGCTTGGCTGCTACCCGCTTGGGCGCGGGCGTGCGCTTGGCGCGTTTGGCCGCCGCCGGCGCGACGTCACCGGAAGCCGCGGGCGTCGCCGTCGTCGCGGCGCCGCGCTTGGCCGTCCGCTGCGGACGCGGGCGCGATGTCGCGGCCCGCTTGCGCGGCGCGGCCGGTTCCGTTCCTTCCGCGGCGGGCGCGGCTCTGTCCGGGGGCGGCGGCGTGCTGGTCGCCGGCGCGGTCGTCCCTGGCGCGGGTTCGACCGCCGCGGACGGCGCGGCGATCGTTGCCGCCGCGGCGGGCTCGCGGGTCGCCTCGCCCAGCGCGGGCGTCGGCGTCGGGCCGGCGGTGGCGCGTTGGGCGCCGCCGCGCCGTCCACGGCCGCCGCGTCGTCCACGACCGCGACGGGCCGGCGCGTCACCGGGCTCGCGCGACGGTGTCGGCGCGGACCCCGTCACCCGCGCGGCCACGTCCAGCGCCGCCGCTTCCGGTGCGGCGACGTCCTCGGCGTCCTCCCGGTCCTCGCCCTCCGCCTCGAGGTCCTCCGTCTCGAGCCCGTCGTGGCCGCTCGCGGCGGCCGCGCCATTGCTGCCGAGGGCGGGCGTCGTGTCTTCCAGAAAGGGCGCCGGCTCGACGCCGCCGAGGGTGGCGAGCGCGATGCCGATCGCCGCCGCGGCGCGCAGACCTCCGCCGCGCTTGCGGCCGCGCCGTCGGCGCCGCTTCTTCTCGCCGGCGGCCGCCGCGCTGCCGTTGCCGTTGCTGGCGGCGAGCGGCGCGTCGGCGGCGGCGACGGTTCCCGGCGCGACGGCCGGCGTCGGCGCCGGCGCCACCACCCGCTCGCGGGCCTCGACCTCAACCTGGTGCGGCATCAGGCTGTCGCGCAGCTCGACGTGGATGCGGGTCGCGTAGCGCTGCTCGAGGCGCGCCAGCTCGTCGCGCTTCTGGTTCAGGAGGTAGAGGGCGACGTTCGGGGGGAGCGCGGCGCGCAGGGAGGCGACGTCGCCGAGGGAGATCCGGTTGTGGATCTTGCGCAGGGCGACGAGCGCGGCCGACTCGGTGGTGCGCACCGCGCCGTGCCCCTCGCACATGGGGCACGACGTGTAGGTGGTCGCCATCGCCGCCGGGCGCAGCCGTTGGCGGGAGATTTCGAGCAGGCCGAGGCGCGAGATCCGGCCGGTTTCGTAGCGCGCCTTGTCCGGCTTCATCGCCGTCCGCAGCGCCTGCTCGACCTCCTGGATGTGGCGATGGTCGCGCATGTCGATGAAGTCGACGACGATGATCCCGCCGATGTCGCGCAGGCGGAGCTGGCGGGCCACCTCGGCCGCCGCCTCGAGGTTGGTGCGGAAGGCGGTCTCCTCGGGATTCGGCCCGCGCACCGAGCCGCCGGAGTTGACGTCGATCGCCGTCAACGCCTCGGTGCCGTCGATGACGATGCTGCCGCCGGAGCGCAGCGGGACGCGGCGCTTGAAGATGCTCTCGATCTGGCTCTCGACGTCGAAGGCGGAGAAGATCGGCTGCTCGCCGCTGTAGCAGTGCAGTACGTGCTCGCGGCCGGGCATGACGTTGCGCACGAACTCGCGCGCCCGCAGGTAGACGTCTTCGTTGTCGATGTGGATCTCGTCGATGTCGGGGGTGAAGAGATCGCGGATGGTGCGCAGAACGATGTCCTGCTCGCGGTACACCAGCGCCGGCGCGCGCTTGTGGCGGGACGCTTCCTGCACGCTCTCCCACAGACGGAGGAGGTAGGTCAGGTCGTTGGCCAACTCGCCGGTCTCCTCGTCGAGGCCGGCGGCGGTGCGGACGATCAGCCCGTATCCCTCGGGCGGGTTGAGGTCGCTGACGAGCTGGCGCAAGCGCTGACGCTCGTCGCCCTCGATGCGGCGCGAGATGCCGGTCTCGTCGGACCCGGGGCACAGGACGAGGTAGCGGCCCGGCAGGGAGTAGAAGGTGGTCAGGGTCGGCGGCTTGTTCGCGAACTGTTCCTTCGCGATCTGCACCAGCACCTCGGCGCCGGGCTTGAGCAGGTCGCGGATGCGGCGGCGCTGCCTCTTGCCCTGATCGTCGGTCGGCTGCGCCGGCAGGTTGGGCAGGTTGCGGAAGCAGATCTCGTCGAGCGGCAGGAAGGCGTCGCGCTCGGCGCCGATGTCGACGAAGGCCGCCTCCAACGCGGGATGGATGCGGTGGACGACGCCCTTGTAGATGTTGCCCTTGAGGTGCTCGCGGCTGAGGGACTCGATCTCAAACGATTCGAGAACCCCGTTGGCGATGATCCCCACCCGGCTCTCTTCCGAGTGGGTGACGTTGATGAGCATCAATTTCGGCATGCAAACTCCTCCCACCGCCGCGCTCGACGGATGCGCGCCTCCTGCTGGCCGGAGATACGCGGGCGACGGGCGTTGCACACCAGGTGCAGCGGTCGCGCGTCACGCCATCTCCAGCCGCAGCAGCGGCACCGACGCATCGAGCGGCGGTAGGGTCCGCTTCTCGAGCGGACGGAAATAGTGGGCGAGCTCGGATACGGTCGCGCGCAGGTCGAGGCCGAGCAGGCTCGGTGAGTCGGCCGCCGATTCGGCCAGCTTCTCGGTCCCTTCGCGCGAGAGGGACGCTGCACCTTGCAGCGATCCCAGATGGATCTTGAGCAGTGCCGCGGCGACCTGGATCAGGCCCTGCAGCGTGCGGGCGGGGTGGCCGTCGCGGGGCGCCGCGGCCCACAGTCCCTCCCAGGATTCGTGCGCCTCCCAGAAGTAGAAGGCGTTGAAGCGGTCGACGCCGGCAAGCCAGTCGTCGAGGGTGCGCCACGCCGCGGGATCCCACGCGAGGTGACGCAGGGGCGCGGCCGGAGCATGGGAATGGCCGGCGGGGTGACGAGTTGGATGCGGGTGCAGACCGGGCACGAAGCGATACGGGGGCAGGGGCCGATGCGGACAGTAGCGGATGACCGAGCGGTCGGGAGCGACGATCTCGGTGGGGGAACTCACGCCAGGTAGTCGGGCCAGCCCTGCCTTTCTCCTGTCACCTGTACTGCATCGGCGTCCAGCGGACAATCCCCGAGCGTCGGCCGCCAGAGCCGGCCGTGGTTCGAACCCTGGAACGGCTCAGTTGCCGTGCTGACTGCGGGAGGCGGAAAGGAGCGCCTCCGCGGCGCTCTCGCCGCTGCGGATGCAGTCGGGGATGCCGACGCCCTCGTAGGCGTTGCCGGCGAGGTGAACGCCCAGAGCGCTGGCGCGGGCGCGGATCTTCGAAACCCGTTCCAGGTGCCCGACCTCGTACTGTGGCATGGCGCGCCGCCAGCGGGCGATGCGGGTCAGTTGAGGGGCGGCGCGAACCCCGAGCAGCTCCTGCAGCTCGCGGCGCACGGCGGCGGCCAGCGCCTCGTCGTCGAGCTCGACCAGGTCGGGTTGCAGGGCGCCGCCGACGAAGGCGCGCACCAGGGTCCACTCGGCCGGGGCCCGACCGGGATACTTGAGGTTGGAGAAGGTGCCGGCCAGCAGGGCGCGATGTTCGACGTGCGGGACGACGAAGCCGAAGCCATCGAGGGGATGGGGGATCTCCTCGCGGCGGAACGCGAAGGTCACGGTGGCTGACGAGGCGTACGGGATCGCGTCGAGGTCATCGGCGAGCGCCGGGTCGAGCGGGCGCAGCAGCGCCGCCGCGGCGTGCGCCGGGGTCGCGATCACCACGCCGTCGCACGCACAGGCGCCGTCGAGTCGCCATCCCGCCGCGCCGTCCCGCTCCAGGCGGGCGATCGGCCGCGCGAGCTGGACCGTCGAATCGGGGAGGCGCCGCTGCAACTCGTCCACCAGGCACTGCAGGCCGCCGTCGAAGCTGAGGAAGAGGCTCCAGCGCGCGCCGCTGCCGGCGGCGCGTTGGGCGGCGGCGCGCTGCTGGCGCCACATCGCCAGGATGATGCTGCGCGACGATCGCTCCATGTCGAGAAAGCGCGGCATGGTCGCCGCCAGGCCCAGGCGCGCTGGGTCGGCGGTGTAGATGCCGCCGACCAGCGGCTGCGCCACGCGCGCCAGGGCCTCACGCCCGAGGCGGCGGGTGACGAAGCTGGCGAGGCTCTCGTCGCCGCCAGCGCCGCGCGGCAGCACCAGGTCCATCGCCATGCGCAGCTTGCCGGTCCACGAGAAGAGCGGGGTCGTGAGCAGCGGCCAGAAGCGGGTCGGCGCCATGAGCAGAAAGCCGTCGGGGAGGGCTCGCAGCCGCCCGTCGCGCACCACGTAGGTGCGCCGGAACTCCTCACGCGTGCCGACCAGCCGATCGGTGATTCCGAGCCGTTCACAGAGGCGGAGCGCCGCCGGCTTCTCCGACAGGAAGGAGTCCGGACCGGCCTCGATGACGAAGCCGTCGCGGCGCTCGCTGCGGATCACGCCGCCGAGCCGCGCGCTCGCCTCGAAGAGGCGGACCTCGACGGCCTCGCCGCGTTCGCGGCCCAGCTCGACCAGGCGGTGCGCCGCTGCCAGGCCACTGATGCCGCCGCCGATCACGGCGACGCGGCGCGGCGTCGTCATGCCGCGGCCGGCGCCGTCGTCGCGGCGGCCAGGGGGCGGACGAACCGCGGAGGCGCGGCGTTCATCCGCATGCCGCGGCGCTGAGCTCGTGCACCATCTCGACCAGCGCCCGCACGTGGTCGACCGGGGTCTGCGGCAGGATGCCGTGTCCGAGGTTGAAGATGTGGCCGGGCCGGCCGCCGGCGCGGGCGAGGATCGCCTGCGTCTGGCGGCGGATCTCGGGGATCGGGGCGAAGAGGGTGATGGGGTCGAGGTTGCCCTGCACGGCGCGGTCATGGCCGATGCGCTCCCAGGCGGTGTCGAGGTCGGTGCGCCAGTCGACGCCGATGACGTCGCCGCCGGCCTCGCGCTGCAGGGCCAGCAGGCCGCCGGTGTCGGTGCCGAAGTGGATCACCGGCGCCAGGGCGTTCAGTCCGTCGAGCGCGGCGCGGGCGTGCGGCAGGACGAAGGTCCGGTAGTCGTCGGGGCTGAGGCAGCCCACCCAGCTATCGAAGAGCTGGACCGCCTCGGCGCCGGCGGCGATCTGGGCGCGCAGGTAGCGGTTCACCAGACGCGCCAGCAGCCCCAGCAGGTCGTGCCAGGCGCCGCCGTGCTCGTACATGAAGCGCTTGGTGCGCAGGTACTGGCGCGATCCGCCGCTCTCGATGAGGTACGAGGCGAGGGTGAACGGGGCGCCGGCGAAGCCGATCAGCGGCACCCGCCCGGCGAGCCCGGCGCGCGCCGCGCGCACCGCCTCGTAGACGTAGGCGAGCGCCTCCGCGGTGTCGTAGTCGCGCAGCCGCCGCACGTCGTCGGGATCGCGCACCGGTCGGGTCAGGGTCGGGCCGTCGCCGCTCACGAACTGCAGGCCGACCTCCAGCGGCTCGAGAACCAGCAGGATGTCGGCGAAGATGATCGCCGCGTCGACGCCCAGCCGCTCGACGGCGGTGACCGTCACCTCCGCCGCCGCCTGCGGGTGATGGCAGAGCTCGAGGAAGCCGAAGCGCTCGCGCACCGCGCGGTACTCCGCCATGTAGCGGCCCGCCTGGCGCATCAGCCAGACCGGCGTGTACGGGGTCGGCTGGCGGCGGCAGGCGAGCAGGAAGGGATGCGCGGTCACCGCTGGTTCCGTATGCAAAGGCCGCAGAGGGGTCAATCAGGCGCCGGCGCGGCGCTTGGCCGCGACCAGGGCGCGGCCGCGCTGGGCGACGGCACCGACCAGGTGGCCCATCTTCGGATGCTCGGGTTCGAGGTCGACGGGGAGCCCGTGCGCCTGCAGCGCCTCGCTGCACACCGGGCCGATCGATGCGAAGACGACCCGTCGGCTGGCGTCGAGCAGGGCGGGCAGACAGGCCAGACGGCGCGCCGTCTCGACGACGTGATCGATCTGTCGGGCGCTGGTGAACAGCGCCACGTCGACGGTCGCCGCCGCCAGGCGCGCGACGCCGTCGCGCAGCGCCGCCGCGTCCTCCGGGTACTCCCAGCGGTAGACCGGCACTGTGGTCACCGTCGCACCGCGCGCCCGCAGGCCGTCGATGAGCTCGGGGTTGGTGCGGCCGTATTCCTGCACGGCGACGCGCCGGCCGGCGACCGGCACCTGCGCGTCGAGCGTTGCCAGCAGCTCGCGCCAGGTGTTCGGCTCCGGCGCGACCGCGTCAGCGGTCAGTCCGAGCTCGCGGAGCGCCGCCACCGGCTTCGGTCCGCGGGCGACGAGACGCGCCCGGCGCAAGAGGGCGGCGACGGCGGCGCGGTCGCGCCCGCTGGCCGCGACCAGGGCGCGCGTGCCGACGCCGGTGAGCAGGATGACGACGTCGACGTCGGCCGCTTCGAGCCCGCGGACGAGCTCGTCGACCTGTGGACTGGTCTCCAGCGGCACCTCGCGCATCGACGGCGCGCTCACCGGTATGCCGCCGCGCTTTCGGATCAGCTCCGCCATCTCGGCGCTGCGCCGGCTCTCGAACGCCAGCACCGTCAGTCCATCGAGCCCGCCGCCGTCGTTGGCCATGGCGTACCCTGTCGGGGGGCGGCGGCGCAGTCAACGGCGGTGAACGCGCCACCGGCGCCGCTTGCAAAAGCGACAATGCGCTTGCAAAAGCAGGGCGGCGCCGGGGAGATGGGACGATGATACGCGCGGTACGGAGGGGGAAGCGGTCACGGGAACGCACCCTCGGCCTGGTGCTCTCGGGCGGCGGCGCGCGCGGCGCGTTCCAGGTCGGGGTCTACGAACGGTTGCTGCGCGACCCGCGCTTCGCCGCCGGCCCGGTGGTGCTCTCCGGCACCTCGGCGGGGGCGATCAATGCGGCGCTCATCGCCGCCGGCCGCACGCCGCGCGAGATGATGCACTTCTGGAACGGCATCGCCGACGACCCGCCGGTGGTCGCCAGTCCGCTCTTCTTCTCGTCGCTGGTGCGCACGGCGCTGCGCCTGGCGGCGAACGAGGTGCCGCGCTGGCTGTCGCCGTCGCGCTCGTGGCTGCCGTTCGCGCGCCGGGCGGTGCATCACTGGCCGCCGCAACTGGGTTCGCCGCTCGCGGTGTTGGTCGAATATCTGTTGACCGCGCGCTTCGAGCTCATCAGCCATTTCCTCGAAGGGATCCGCGAGCCGTTTCTGGCCAGCACCGCGCGGCTGCGCGAGCGGCTGGTGCAGGAGTTCGACGGCGAGATCATCCCCACCAGCCACCACCGCCTGGCGATCAACACCGTCGACGCCCACAGTGGCCGGGTCGTGCGCTACGTCACCCGCCGAACGCCCTTCACCCGGCCGCCGGACTACCACGTCGTCGAGGCCATCACCGTCGACATGGTGCTGGCCAGCGCCAGCATCCCGCTGCTCTTTCCGACCGTCGAGATCGAGGGACGCTGGCTCTGGGACGGCGGCCTGTTGGTCAACACGCCGCTGGCGCCCGTGGTGGCGCTGGGCGCCGACGAGATCGTCACCGTGCTGGTCACCGAACCGCCCGACGGCACCGGCGGGCAGTTCCCGCACTTCGGGCGCGCCGTCGAACGCACCGTCGATGCGATCCTCGAGAACGCGTACAACGTCGACCGCAAGCTGCTGCTCGACCGCAACCGTCTGGCGGCGATCGACGGCAGCCCGTATCGCGAGGTGACGCTGTACGATGCCGTACGGCCGCCGCGCGACGGCAGCTTCGATGCCGGTTCGTACCTCTACTTCGAGCGCCGCGTGCTCGAGAACATGCGGTTGGCGGGCCGGCGCGCCGCCACCAAGTGGCTGGCCGCCGGGCCGCGCGTCGACCGCCTCGAAACGCCCGCCGAGGGCGCCGCCGCCTGACCCGGGATGGCGCCCGCGGATGTCCTGGTCGTGATGGCCAGGCAGCCGACGCCGGGCGCGGTGAAGACGCGCCTGGCGCGGCGCATCGGCGATGCCGCGGCCTGCGTCCTGTACCGCGCCTTCCTCACCGACCTCGCCGCCAGCGTGCGCCGCGACGCGTGGCGCACGGTGTGGGCGGTGACGCCAGCCGGCGCCGACCTGCGGTCGATCGTCGGCGACGCCGAGCAGATCGCGCAACGCGGTGACGACCTCGCGTCGCGCATGCGGCACGCCTTCGCCGATCTGTTCGGGCGGGGCGCGTCGCGGGTCGTGATGATCGGCGCCGATGCGCCCCACCTGGGCGCCGACGCCATCGCCGCGGCATTCGCCGCGCTCGACGCCGCCGACGTGGTGCTGACGCCCACCCGTGATGGCGGCTACTGTCTGATCGGCCTGTGCGCCGCCCATGACCTCTTCCTCGGCGTCGACATGGGGACCGATCGCGTCTTCCAGCAGACGGTGGACCGGGCCGCCGCCGACGGGCTGCGGCTCGGTGTGCAGCCGCCGGCGTTCGACGTCGACGAGTGGGAGGACGTGCTCGTACTGCGCCGCCTGCTCGACAGCGGAGCCGTGACGTTGCCTGCCACCGCGGCCGCGCTGGCGACGATCGGCCGCGGATGACGCCGGTCCGCCTACGACCGGCGTTCGTCGAGCAGGTGCTTGAGCTCGTCGAGCTCGCGCTCGAGCTCGCGGCTGCGCCGCGCGAGGCTGGTGACGTAGATCAGGACGCCGAGCCAGACGACGGCGTAGGCGGCGATGAGAAAGGGGATGTGGGCGTTGGGATCCATCGAATTCAGGAGGCGGCCGGCGCGAGCTGGGCGCGCAGATCGTCGACGGCGTCCTGCAGGCGCGCGGTGCGGATGCGCAGGCGGAGGAGCCAGAGGAAGAGCAGGAAGAAGGCGAGCATGCAGACCACGAGCGTCAGGCGCATCAGCGGATCGTTGAGGCCACTGCCGCCCTCGCGGGTGACGATGACCGCGGGGTGGATGCCGCGCCACCAGTAGACGGCGCGGTTGATGAGATAGAGATCGACGATGCCCGACACGCCGAGGATCGCCGCCAGGGTCGCGCCCTGGCGCGGCTCGCTCGCCAGCGAACGGAGCAGGAGGTAGGCGGCGTAGATCATCCACAGGATGAGGGTCAGCGTGAGACGCGGATCCCACGTCCACCAGGTGCCCCAGATGGGCTTGGCCCAGATCGAGCCGGTCATCAGGCCGAGGCTGCAGAAGACCAGCCCGAGCTCGGCGGCGGCGCGGCCGAGGTGGTCCCAGGCGGCGCGGCGGTTCCAGAGGTAGAGCAGGCTGGCGACGCCGACCAGGCCGAAAGCGGTGAAGGTCGAGAGCCACATCGCCATGTGGACGTAGAAGATGCGCTGCACGTCTCCCTGGAAGCGGTCGGTGGGGACGCCGATGAACACCAGGTAGAGCGCCGCCAGCATGCTGGCGATGACGGCCGGTGGCAGCAGGCGATCAGTGAGGTTCACTCGGCCACCACATACTCGAAGGCCATCCAGCCGACAACCAGGAACACCACGTCGAAGGCGGCCAGCAGCTTGAGCCAGTGCGCGATCGCGGCGAGCGGCTCGCCCGCCATCACCGTGGCGCTCGCCTGGATGCCGGCGATCAGCAGCGGCGCCGCCAGCGGCAGCATCAGCAGCGGCAGCATGACCTCGCGGGCGCGGGTGCGCAGCGAGACGGCCGCGAAGGTGGTGCCGACGGCGGCGAAGCCGAGCAGGCCGAGCAGGAGCACCGGCGCCACCCGGCTCACCGTGAGCCAGAAGGGCAGGTTGAAGAAGAAGACGAAGAGGGGCATCAGGACGAGCTGCGCCGCGGTCATGAAGAGGAAGTTGGCCGCGGTCTTGGCGAGGTAGATGGCGCCGCGATCGACCGGCGCCAGGAGCAGTCCCTGCAGGCAGTCGTGCTCGCGTTCCAGCAGCAGCGAGCGATTCATTCCCAGCGTGCCGGCGAAGGTGACCGCCACCCAGAGCACGCCGGGGGCGGCCGCCTCGCGCAGCGGGCTGGTGGGGTCGAAGGCGAAGCTCAGCACCACCAGGGTCAGCAGCCCGAGCAGCAGCAGCGCCGCCAACGTCTCCTTGGTGCGCAGCTCGATGCGCAGGTCCTTCCAGAGAATGGCGAGCATCGGTCAGCTCGAGGTGCCGGCGTGGCGGCGGACCTCGACGTCGAGGCGGTCGGCGTCGCCGGCGGCGATCGGCAGGTCGGCGACCAGGCGGCCGCGGGCCAGCACCAGGGCGCGCTCGCACAGCGACGCGCCGAGCGGCACGTCGTGGGTGCTCATCAGCACCGCCGCGCCGCGGGCGTGGGCGGCGCGCAACTCGCCGCACAGCAGCTCGCGCGCCGCCGCGTCGAGTCCGGTGAACGGTTCGTCGAGCAGCAGCAGCCGCGGGTCGTGCAGCAGCACGCGCGCCAGGGCGCAACGCTGCAGCATGCCGCGCGACAGGGTGCGCACCGGACGGTGCGCCCAGCCGCGCAGGGCGAAGCGGTCGATCTGCGCCTCGACCCGCGCGGCGGGATCGGCGAGACGGTAGAGGCGGGCGTAGAAGGTCAGGTTCTCGTGCGCCGTGAGGTCGGGATAGAGAAAGCTCTCGTGGCCGAGCACGGCGAGCTGCCGGCGCGCGGCGCTGCCGTGCTCGCCGGCGTCGAGGCCGCCGATGCGCACCCGTCCCTCGCTCGGGCTGAGCAGCGTCGCGCAGAGGCGGAGCAGCGTGGTCTTGCCGGCGCCGTTGTGACCGAGGAGCAGCACCGCCTGACCGGGCGGCACGGCGCAGCTCACCGCCTGGACGGCCGCGGTGCGGTCGAAGCGCTTGCCGAGGCGCTCGACCTGCAGGGCCGGCGGCGCCGCGGCCGCGGCGGCGGTGGCGGATCCCACGGGCGCGGTCCGCGTCAGACGAGCTCTTCGACGAAGTTGCTCACCACCACGCGGCGCACGCGCTCGTTCAGCGCGTCGCGATCGGCGTAGGTGAGCCCGGTGGTGGGGATCGGCTCGCCGAGCACGATGCGCACCCGGCCCCCGGGGCGGATCACGGCGCAGCCGCGGGGCAAGAACTTGCGGGTGCCGCTGACGCTCATCGGCACCACCGGCAGTTGGGTGCTGACCGCCAGGCTGACGCCGCCCTTCTTGAATTCGTGCACCCTGCCATCGCGACTGCGCGTCCCCTCGGCGTAGAAGAGGAGGCCGATGCCCTGCTCGGTGCGTTCGGCGGCGGCATTGATGCGGGCAATCGCCGACTGCGGGTCGCCGCGGTCGATGACGATGTGGCCGCTCATGCCGAGCGCCCAGCCGAAGACGGGTATCTTCAACAGCTCCTTCTTGGCGACGAAACGGACCACGAAGGGCATGCGGGCCAGCGTGCACCAGATGTCGAAGTTGCTCAGGTGGTTGCTGACGAGAATGTAGCTCCGCCCGGGCTGCAGACGCTCCAGGCCGACCACCTCGAGGTCGATGCCGCAGGCGCGCACGATGCCGCGGCTCCACAGCCGGCCCATGGTGTCGATCACCCACGGCCGCCGGGTGATGAACGTGCCAGCGATCGCCGTCATGCCGATCACGATCGTCGAGACGGCGATCCAGGCGTCGGCTGCGAGGCCCCAGAGATAGCGCAGGGGGTGCTGCGCGGCGAAGGACAGCAGCGAGTGATCGGCTGTGTCGCCGCGGCTTCCGCCTCGCGGCTGTGCGAACATGGAGACCTTCCTAGCGGAAAGGGGAGACGAGTTCCATTTTCTGATGCGCGCGGTGGCGCACGGTCGCCGCGCGGCGCCGCGCCACGGCACCGCCTGCGATCGATGCCGGGCGGCGGTTGGATTAGGGCGAGCCCCTGGCAGAAGAAGTTTGCCAAATGGAGGCGGGCGATGGTATGGCGCCGGCAGTTCTTTGGGGGAGGCCACGATGGGCCGGAAGCTCTACATCGGAAATCTGTCGTTCACGGCGACGGAGGACGAACTGAGGGACTACTTCGCGCAGGCCGGAACGCCGGAGTCGGTGGCGATCATCAAGGACCGCCTGACCGGGAAATCGCGCGGGTTCGGGTTCGTCGAGATGAGCAGCGACAGCGAGGCCGCGCAGGCGATCGAGAAGCTCGACGGCAAGGACTTCAAGGGACGCCCGCTGAAGATCAACGAGGCCCGCGCGCGCGAGGGCGGCGGCGGCGGCGGGCGGAGCGGCGGCTATTCGGCCGGCCGGCACTGACCGCGAGTCACCTCCCGGCGCGCCGGCACGCGCCGCCGTCCGCCGCGACAGCGGGCGGCGGCGTTGCGTCGCGTGGGGGAGGGAGGCGCCGCGGGGCGGCGCCTCCCGGGCTGCGCGGCGCGCAGCGCCGCCGGAGCTATTCCGGGTCGCCGAACAGGCGCCGTTCCTCGTTCTTCAGGCGCTGGGCGATCGACAGCAGCTCGCGACGGAGCTCCTCGTTCTGAGCGCTCTGGGCAAGAGTGGCGATGCGATTCGCCGTCTCACGAACGCGAAAGGCCGCCATGCGCCGCAGTTCCGTGTCGGTGCGTGACGCGGCCCCGTCGTCCGAGCCATCGCCGTAGTGCGCTGCCTGCAGCGCCCGCGCCGACCTTCCGTCGCTCGCTTCCCTCGCAGCCATCTCGCGCCTCCCGATGGCGGGGAAAGCAAGAGATGCACCAAGACGGGAAGCGGACCGGACCGCGCGCACCCGACGAGCGCGTCCATTTCGCCGCACGGCGGCCGGCGGTTGGCGTCCAGTCTAGTGGACGCGGACCGCCTGCTGCTGGATCTCGCGGGCCTGCTGGTCGTCGGGGGCGATCTCGCTGTGGCAGGCGCGGCGCTCGCCGACGATCGGCAGGGCGACGGCGCGCTGGGCGAGCAGGGCGCGGCCGTCGGCGCTCACTCCGGGGCTGGGCATGGCCGGCCGCGTCGGTTGGAAGCCAGGATCCTTGCCGCTGGCGAGCTCGGCGATCTCCTTGGAGATGCGGAGGCTGCACCAGTCGTGGCCGCACATGGCGCAGAAGTCGGTATCGACCGTGAGGTCCTCGTCGTGCAGGGCGCGTGCGGTGTCGCCGTCGAAGGCCAGCTCGAACTGCTTCGGCCAGTTGAGGGCGGCGCGGGCGCGCGACAGATCGTCGTCCCATTGCCGGGCGCCGTCGATGCCGCGCGCGATGTCGCCGGCGTGGGCGGCGATCTTGTAGGCGATGCAGCCGGCCTTCACGTCCTCGGCCTTGGGCAGGCCGACGTGCTCCTTCGGCGTGACGTAGCAGAGCATGGCGGCGCCGGCGCGCGCCGCTTCGCTGGCCCCGATGGCGCTGGTGATGTGGTCGTAGCCGGGGAAGACGTCGGTGACCAGCGGGCCGAGCACGTAGAAGGGCGCGTCGTCGCAGACCCGCTGCTGGAGCTGCATGTTGAACGCGATCTGGTCGAGCGGCACGTGTCCGGGGCCCTCGACCATCGCCTGGACGCCGGCGGCGCGGGCGCGCTGCACCAACTCGCCGAGGACGTGCAGCTCGGCGAGCTGCGCCGCGTCCGAGGCGTCGGCGAGGCAGCCCGGTCGCAGGCCGTCGCCGAGCGAGTAGGTGACGTCGTACTGGCGCATGATGGCGCTGATCTCGTCGAAGAGCTCGTACATCGGGTTCTGCCTGCCGTGGTGGATCATCCACTTGGCGAGCAGCGAGCCGCCGCGCGAGACGATGCCGGTGATGCGGCTGCGCAGTAGCGGCAGATGCTCGCGCAGGACGCCGGCGTGGATGGTGAAGTAGTCGACACCCTGCTGCGCCTGCCGCTCGATCTCGGCCAGGATCATGTCGTGGGTGAGGTCCTCGATCCGACGGCCGATGATCATGCTGTAGATGGGCACGGTGCCGATCGGCACCGTGCTGTGATCGATGATCGCCTGCCGGCAGTCGGCCAGCGCGCCGCCGGTCGACAGGTCCATCACCGTGTCGGCGCCGAAGCGCTGCGCCCAGCGCAGCTTCTCGACCTCCTCGTCGGTGGTGCTCGAGACCGGCGAGGCGCCGATGTTGGCGTTGATCTTGGTGCTGATCATGCGCCCGATGCCGGTCGGGTCGAGGCGCCGGGGGGCGCGTTCGCCGCGCAGCGCGGTGGCGTCGTCGAGCTGGTGGGCGCGCTGGGTCACCGTCTGGTTGACCCACAGGTGGGCGTTGGCGCGCGCCCCCGGATGGCCGCTGCGCGGCGCCGCGATGGCCGGCGGCGCGGCGGTCGGCGCGGCGCCGGCGCTGCCGGCGAGGTGCCGGAGGTTGGCGGGGATCACCAGCCGACCGCGCGCCACCTCGGCGCGGATGCGCTCCCCGGTCGTGTTCTCCCGTTCCGCCACGCGGCGCATGGCGTCGGTGATGATGCCCTGGCGCGCCGCTTCGAGCTGCGTCATCCGAGTCTCCCTGGCGCGGGCGCGCTCCGTGCGCGCCCGGCGTCGTGCGGGCGACAGTACGACTCCCCCGGCGGCCGATCAAGGCGTGCGGTTGGCATCGACGCCCACCGCCTGCGCGACGGCGGCGAAGCCGTCGCGATGCAGGAGCTCCCGCAGCTCGGCGACGACGCGCGCCGCGAAGCCGGGGCCGCCGTAGATGAAGCCCGTGTAGGCCTGCACCAGCGACGCGCCGGCGCGGATCTTCTCGTAGGCATCGGCGCCGCTGGCGATCCCGCCGACGCCGATGATCGGCAGGGCGCCGCCGGTCTCGCGATAGACGGCGCGGACGACGGCGGTGGCGCGGGCGCGCAACGGCGGGCCGCTCAGGCCGCCGGCCTCGCCGGCGAGGGGATGGCCGTGGCCCAGCGCGGCGCGGTCGACGGTCGTGTTGGTGGCGATGATGCCGGCGACGCCGTGGGCGCGCACGACCGCGATGAGCGGTGGCAGCGCGTCGTCGGCGAGGTCGGGCGCGATCTTGAGCAGCAGCGGCCGCGGCGCCGTGCCGGCGCTGGCCGCCAACCGTCGATTCTCGGCCTGCACGGCGGCGAGGAGCGGCGCCAGTTGCGCCTCGGCCTGCAGGTCGCGCAGTCCGGGCGTGTTGGGCGAGCTGACGTTGAGCACCAGGTAGTCGGCGAGGCCGTGCAGCGCGCGCAGGCTGGCACAGTAGTCCTCGGCGGCGCGCTCGAGCGGCGCCACCTTGGACTTGCCGAGGTTGATGCCGAGCGGGATCGGCGGCCGACCGCCGGCGCAGCGGGCGCGCAGCGCGGCGGCCACCGCCTCGGCGCCGTGGTTGTTGAAGCCGAGGCGGTTGATCAACGCCCGTTCGGCGGGCAGGCGGAAGAGCCGCGGTCGCGGGTTGCCGGGCTGCGGCCGCGCCGTCACCGTGCCGAGCTCGGCGAAGGCGAAGCCGAGGGCCGGCCAGACGTGTGGCAGCGCGCCGTTCTTGTCGAATCCCGCCGCGAGCCCGAGCGGGTGCGCGAAGCGCAGGCCCCAGAGCTCCTGCGCCAGCAGCGGATCGGCGGCGGGGGTCGCCGGCGACCGCCGCTGCAACAGCGCCTGCCACGCCGCGAGGGCGCGGAACGCCAGGTGGTGGGCCGCCTCGGGCGGGAGCTGGAACAGCAACGGGCGGGCGACCTCGTAGAGCATGCGAGCGCGATCGGCGCGCGCACCTTACGGAGCCCATTCGGTCGCGACAAGCGTCGACGAAATTCGGTGGACGAACGCCATCGGCGTGGATATTTCTGGACACCATGGTGATTCCGGCTCGAGCGGACACGGCTCCCCGGTCGCACGTGGTCATCGGGACCACCGGCGATGAGCCGGGCGGGGGCGACGGCAGTCGGCGGTCGTCGTCTCCGTAGCCGCGGGTGTGGGACCCGCCGTTTTTGGCTGCGCCGAGAAAGGAGGTGGTCCAGTGTCGAGTAACCCTACGGTGATCAGTGAGGTGGTGGCCCCCTAGGCCGGCTTCACACGTGTGTGGCCCGCGCGGGGCGGACCCGCTGGGCGGTCGATGGTCAACGGCCGCGCAGCCCGCGCCGTTGCGGCCCGGCGCATTCTCCGAGGCGCCGCATGAGGTGATTCCTGCCTGGGGAAACCCAGGCACCATCGGCCCCGGTTGCTCCCGCGACGTCACCCGCGGGGCGGCGCACCGCCGCAGCAGCAACCGGGGTTCCTCTCTCCGGAGTCGCGGTAGGCCGTCTGCGTGTCGGACGCTGCGCCGGTGACGCCGGCGCGATATGGATCGGGCGTGCGTCGCCACGCCGCCAATCTCCTGTCGCTGTCGCGGGTCGTGCTGGCGCCCGTGTTCGCCGCGGCGGCGCTGGCGGCCGAGCAGGGCGCGTCGGGATGGATCGCGGCGGCGGTGTTCGCGCTGGTCATTGCCAGCGACGCCGTCGATGGACGGCTGGCGCGCCGGTTCGGCACGTCGTCCGACGCCGGCCGCGCCCTCGATCATGGCGCCGACATCATCTTTCTGCTCACCGCCTTTGCCGCCTACGTGTGGATCGGCGCTCTGTCGTGGTGGGTGCCGGCGGCGGTCGGTGTCGCCTTCGCCCTGTACGTCGTCGACTGGCGCCGGCCGTCGGCGCGGGGACCGCGCTGGGGTGCCGATCGCATCGGGCACCTCGGTGGCGTCGGCAACTGGGTGCTGCTCGGCGTGCTGATCGGCAACCACACCGTCGGTCTCGGGTGGCTGCCGCCGCCGGTGATGCGGCTGCTGTTCGCGCTCGTGCTCCTGTACTCGGCGGCGGCCATCGCCGGACGGTTGGCGGCGCGCCGCTGACCGCTCAGCGCGAGGACGTCGCGGGCGGCGGCGCGATCTCGGTGCTCACCGCGGTGCCCTGCACGAACATGCCGTGCAGGAAGAAGAGACTGATCAGCAGCGGCAGCAGGTAGTAGGCGACGCGGAAGAGCAGGACCGCGATCACCGCGGTCTCGAACGGCACCTGCATGCTGGCGAAGACCGCCGCCATCGATCCCTCCATCACGCCCAGCCCGCCCGGGATGAGGGAGGCGAAGGAGAGCACGATGCCGACCGCGAAGCCGACGATCACGTGGCTGAGCGCGATCGGGTAGTGCACGGCGAGGAACGCGGCGTAGAGGACGAGGATGGTGAGCAGCCAGTCGAGGGCGATGTAGATGAGCGGCTGCACCATCGCCCGGCGGCGCGCCAGCAGGAAGCTGATGCCGCGATTGAGGTTGAACTGGTAGCGCCAGATATGGGTGCGCGCCGGCGCCCGCTGCGGCGAGAACCGGTGCAACAGCCAGTGCGCGGCCTGCGCCAGTCTGAACAGCGTCCGCCGCCGTAGCCGGGCGTGGAAGAGGAGGAGCGCTGCCAGGACCGCGGCGATGAGGAAGAGCACCAGGAGCACCGTGGTCACCGCCAGCGCCGACCCGGTGAGGCTGTGGCTGGTGAAGACGTAGGCGAATCCAACGAGCAGGAAGAGGAGCAGCATGCAGTTGGTGAGGAACGTCTGCGCCAGCGAGATGAGCACCGCCGTCTGCGACGACACGCCGCGGCGGGTGAAGAAGAACATCCGCACCGCGAATCCCGAGAGGCCGCCGGTCGAGACGAGGTAGTTCATCGAGTTGGCGACGAAGGTGATCTTCAGCATCGCGAAGAGCGGCACCTGGCAGCCGGCCGCCAGGGCGATGCCCTGATACGAGCGCGCCATGGTCACGTAGCTGAGCAGCATGAAGACGACCGGGAGCGCCAGCAGCCAGGGGTCGGCGTGGGTCAGCACCGACCACAGCTCGGCCGGGTCGGCGAACAGGAAGATGGCCGCGAAGGCGATGATCCCGAGGAGCAGCGCAAGGCGGACCCAACGCGAGCCGCGCGCGGTGCGCACGGGCAGGTAGGCGGCGGAGCTCTCTTCCTGCCGCTCCTGGCGCGGCGCGTGGGACACTGGACCCTCGCGTGCGGACTTAGGGCCTGACGGGTGGCGGGTCAAGGCCGTGGGCGCGATGGCGAGCGCTGGCGCGCTGGCGAGCGGCGCCGCCAGACCTCGCGGACGCGGAACCCTCGCGCCGCGCGAGGCGATGCGTTAAGCGTGCGGGCGCCGCCGGGCGCGCGCGCTTCCTCGATGAAACGGCTCCGACTGCTGGTGATCGCGTTCGCCCTGCTCGCCGTCGCGGCGCTGGCGCTGCTCGTCGGACCGCTGCGCGACCGCTGGCAGGAGCCGCTGCGCCGACTGATTGCGCGCGAGATCGGCGCCGCGTTCGGCACCACGTGCGCCATCGACACGTTGTCGATCGCGCTCGTGCCGCCGCGCGTCGAGGTCGGTGGCGTGCGGCTGGGCGACGACGGCGCCATCGCCAGTCTCGGCGCGGCGCACGCCGAGCTCGACCTGCGCCGCAGCCTGCGCCAGGGGCGCGTGGTGCTCGACGTCGCGGCCGGTCCGCTGGCGCTCGACCTCCCCGCCTTCCTGCACGCCCTCCCGCCACCGCATCCCGGTCCGCCAGAGCCCCTGCCGTCGTTCCGCGTCCGCCGCCTGCGCGTCCACGATGCGCGCGTCCAACTCACCGAAGCGGCATCGCCGATCACGGTCGACGCGCCGCTGCTCGACGGCGAGCTCGGCGCCGACGCCATCCAGGGGCGCCTCAGCTTCGCCGGTCGGGGCGGCCCGCTGACGCTCGAGCATGGGCCGCATCGCACGGTGCTGACCAGCGTCGCCGCGGCGGGCGGCGAGACGGACATCGGCTGGCAGTTGCAGCGCGTCGCGGTCCGCGGCGAGGGCCTGACGCTCGACGGACACGAGCGCGAGGGGGCGCTGCGGCTCGCCGGCGACGTGGATCTGTCCAGCCTGGCGTTGCTCGACGAGAGCCTCGCCGCGCTCGCCGGTGCGGCGCACCTGGAAGGGAGCCTCGAGGGAGCGCTCGAGGAGCCGACGCTGACCGCGACCGTGCAGCTCCCGGCGCTGCGCGTCGCCGATCACGACGTCGGGGCCGTCGACGTCACGGCGCGCCTGGACCGCCGCCAACTGGCCGTCAGCTCGCTCAAGGTCCGGGGCTACGGCGGCAGCGCCGCCGGGTCCGCCACCCTCCAGCTCGACGAGCGGCTGCAGACCAGCGCGCGCCTGACCTGGCGCGGCCTGGCGCTCCGCGAGGTGGCCGGCGCGATCGGCAGCGAGCTGCCCGCCGCGGTGCTCGAGGGCGTGGCGGAGGTGGGCGGGACGCTGACGCCGCTGCGTCTCGGCGGCACCGCCTCGGGCCGCATCAGCGCGCCGGGCGCGCCGACGCCCGTCGACTGGAAGGGCAGCGGCCGCTACGCCGACGGCGGCGGCAGCGGCACCGTCGAGATCTCGCAGCCGATGGGCAACAACGCCCGCGCCGAGGTCGCCGTCAGCGCCGCGGGGGCGCTCGACGGGACGGTGCGCATCCGCGTCGCCAATCCGGACGCGCTGGCCGCGATCGCGGCGATCGGCTCGCTGCCGCAGGTGCGCGGCGCTCTCGACGCGACGGCGCGCCTCGGCGGGACGCTGAGCGACCCGCGCTACGAGGGCTCGATCGACGGTCGCGGCCTGTCGCTGCTCGGGGTGCAGGTGGACTCGATCCGGGGCGATTTCGCGGGCGACCGTCGGATGGCGCGCAGCGATGGCATCCGCGCCGCGCTCGGCGGCGGGACGCTCGCCGCGAACGGCACGCTGGCGCTCGATCGCGCGGGCGCCAACACGTGGGCGGTGCACGCCACGGGGATCGATGCCGGCACGCTGACCGCCGCCGTCGGCGGGCTCACCGGCGTGCGGCCGCCGATCGCCGGCGGCCGGCTGACGCTCGATGCCGCGGCGACCGGGCCGTGGCCGAGCGTGCGCCTCACCGCGGCGGCGCGCCTCGGCGACTTCTGGCTCGGCCGCGAGCGCATCGCCGAGCTGAGCGCGACCGCCGAGGCGGCGGCCGGGGCATGGAACGCCGAGGCGCGGATGCGCAATCGCGGCCAGCAGGAGGTCGTGCTGCGCGCCAGCGGGCGCGGCAGCGACGACCTCGCGATCGCCCTCGACTGCGAGGCCTGGACCCTGACCTCGCTGTGGCGCGGCGAGGAGGTCGACATGGGCGGCACCCTGCGCGCGCGCGCCGCGCTGCGCGGGCCGGCGCGGGCGCTCAGCGGCACGGCGACGCTGACCGCCGACGATCTGGTGCTCGGCGGGCGCGCCTTCCGGGCGGTGCGGGTGGACGTCACCGCCGACCGCGGCCGCTGGCACGCCGCCACGGCGCTGCTCGACGACGCGCTGCGCGTCACCGCCGACGTGCGCCCCGATCCGGGGTTTCCGTTCGCCGCCGACGTGAGCTGGAGCGAGGCCGACTTCGCCCGCCTGCTCGGCGCCCAGCCCAACTGGCAGATGCTGAGCAGCGGCAGCGTCCACGCCAGTGGCCGCCTCGATGCCATCGCGCAGCTCGAGGCCCGCCTCGAGCTGACGCAGCTCACGCTGACCGGCGGGGCGCAGCCGGTGGCCGCCGAGGTGCCGCTGAGCATCACCTGTCGCGCCGGTCGCTGCCGGGTCGCCGACGTGACGGTGCGCAGCGGCGACACCACGCTGCGCCTCGACGGAGAGGCGGGCTTCGACGGGCGGGTGCGTCTGGCGCTCGCCGGTGGCGGCACGCTCGGCATGCTGGAGCTGATCGGCAAGCCGATCGAATCGGCGCGCGGCACCTTCACCGTCGACGCCACGATCACCCACGGGGGCGGCGGTTGGTCCGCCCTCGGCACCCTGGAGCTGGCGCAGGTCGGCCTCGACGCCGGCCTGCCGGTCGCCATCACCCGCACCAGCGGACGGCTGGTATTCGACGGCGAGCACGTCCGCATCGAGCAGCTCGGCGGGCGCATCGGCAGCGGCACATTCACGATCGGCGGCAGCATCGATCTGCGCGCTGGACCGTCCGTGACCTGGGCCCTGCACGACGTCGGCGCGGATCCGCTGCCGGCGCTCGAGGTCGAGGTCGGCGGGCAGGGCACGCTCGAGGGCAGTTGGGAGCATCTGCGGGTGGCTGGCGATCTGCGCATCGTTCGCCTGCTCTACGACCGCAACATCGAGCTCGCGGACTTCCTGCCGCAGTTCAACCGCGCCCTCGCCGCCGCGCCGCGCGAGCAGACGGGGCGGGAGATCCAGCTCGCCCTCACCGTGCAGGCACCGGGCGATCTCTACGTCGAGAACAACCTGACCCGGCTCGAGGGGCGGATGCACCTCTCGCTCACCGGCACCACCGCGCGGCCGGTGCTCGATGGGCGGGTGGAAGCGCTCGACGGCGAGGTCTACCTGCGCGGGCGCACCTTCGAGCTGCTCGGCGCGACGGTCGACTTCCGTCCCGACCTCGGCCTCGCCGCGGCGCTCAACATCAGCGCCGAGAGCCTGATCGACACGCCGGACGGCTCGTACGTGGTGACCGTGCGAGTGACCGGGACGACGGTGGACCCGCGCGTCACGCTCACCAGCGACGATCCGAGCCTCTCGCAGACCGACATCGCGACGCTGATCGCCTTCGGGCGGACGATGGCGCAGATGCGGCAGAACGGTGGCGGCGCCTTCTCGCTGTCGGGCGCCATCGGCAACCCGATCGGCACCCTCCTCGGTGGGCAGGCGGAGAAGGTGCTGCCGATCGATCGCATCGAGTTCGAGCCGACGTTCTCGGCCACCACCGGCGCCTTCGAGCCGCAGCTCACCCTGGGCAAGGATCTCACCGAGGACCTCGCCGCGTCGATCGGACAGACCTTCGGCGTCGCCTCGCGCACGCGGGTCGAGATCAATTACCGCCTCGCGCCGCGGATCTGGGCGCTCGGCTCGTGGGAGAGCCAGACCGAGACCGAGGCCGGCGCCTTCGCCGCCGGCCTGCGCGCCCGGTACGAGTTCTGGCGGCTCACGCCCTACACCCTGCTGGGCGGCTTGCAATGACTTGGGTGACCCGGCTCGGCGGGATCGCCTGCGCCCTGGGCCTGGTGATCGCGGCGGCGGTGGTGCGCGCCGACGACCGCGCGCTCGGCCTGCCGCTCGCCCGCGTCCGCTTCGAGTGCGACGCCTGGTTCGACGACGTCGCGCTCCGCCAGCGCCTGCCGCTGCGCCTCGGGGAGCCGGTGACGGCGGGGCAACTGGCGGCGACGCGCGCCGTCCTCGAGCAGACCAGGATCTTCAGCGACATCGACATCGTGCCCGAGGTCGAGGACGGCGACGCGGTGGTCGTCATCCATCTGGTGCGCCGCCTGGTCATCACCGAGGTGCGCATCGGCGGTTACGATGCCATGGGGTGGCGGGACGTCCACCGCTTCCTGCGGCTGCGCACCGGCAGCTTCTACGATCCGCAGCAGGTCGAGGCGGCGCGCGCCCGTCTCGAGGAGCGCTACCGCCAGTTCGGCTACCCGCAGGCGCGGGTGCGCCTGACGGTGCGCACGAGGCCCGGCGAGGTGGAGATCGACATCGCGATCACCGAGGGGCCGCCGCAGCGGGTGCGGGTGGTGGCGGTCACCGGTCGCCCCGGGGTGCCGGCCCGCGACCTCGAGCTCGCGCTGCGCGACCTGCTCGGCCAGCCGCTGCGCCGGCAGACGACGCGCGATGCGGAGCGGACGCTCACGGCGGCGCTGCGGACGGCGGGCTACTTCGAAGCGTCGGTGGATGGCTCGTGGACGCCCATGTCGGACACCGAGGGCGCGCTCCGGTTCGAGGTCGACGCCGGCCCGCGGACGGTGCTCGAGGTGGTCGGCAACCAGCAGGTGTCCACGCGGCGCCTGCTCGACGTGATGGACCTGTCGCGGCGCCTGGTGATCACCGACGGGACGTGGCGCGAGATGGCGCGCCGCATGGTGGACGTCTACCGCAGCAACGGCTTCTACCGCGCGACGGTGAAGGTGTCGCAGAAGAGCGGCGACCCCCGCGTGGTGCGCTTCACGATCACCGAGGGGCGGCACTTCGCCGTGCGCCGCGTGCGCTTCATCGGCAATGCCGGCATCCCGGCCAGCGACCTGCGGGCGCAGATGAACATCCAGCCGCAGCGCCTGCTGCCCTGGCCGCGCAGCGGCGCGTTCCAGCGCAGCGTCTTCGACGAGGACCTGCGCCGTCTCTGGTTCTACTATCGCGAGCAGGGGTTCGCGGAGGCGCAGATCGTCGACGCGCCGATCACGGTCAACGACGACGACGGGACGATCGACATCGCCATCGTCATCGAGGAAGGGCCCCGCACCATCGTGGCACTGGTCGAGCCGCCCGACCTGTCGGATCTGCCGCCGCAGACGATCGCCTATCGGGTGCGGGCCGGCGAGCCGCTCGAACCCGCGGCGCTCGATGCCGACACGATGGCGATCGCGGCGGCGTTGCGGCGCGACGGCTACGGCGCCGCGACGGTGACGCCGGAGGTCGAGCGCCACCGGGTCGACGTCGACGACTACGCCACCGTGCGCTGGGCGATCGCCCGCGGTCCGCGGCGGACCATCGGTGGCGTCCTGGTGCAGGGCAACGTCGAGACGCGCGACGAGATCATCGAGCGGCAACTGCCGTTCACTGGCGGCGAGCCGCTGGACCCCGACCGGCTGCAGGCCGGGCAGGACGCGGTGTATCAGCTCGGCACCTACCGCAGCGTCTCGGTGCGTCCGCTGTCGGACGCTGATCCGGCCCCCGTCGTCGGGGTGGACGTGCAGCCGCGGCCGCCCGGATCGCTGCAGTGGGGCGGCGGCTACAACACCCGCGATGGCTTCACCGCCAACGCCGAGATCGGCTACGCCAACCTCGGCCGCCGCGCCCGGCGCATCTCGTTGCGCGCCCAGGGGAGCGTCCTGCCCGAGGACGTCAGCCAGTCGCAGTACGTGGCGGCGCTGGCGTATCGCGACCCGCAGTTCCTGCAGAGCCGCTGGCAGTGGAACGTCGAGCTGATCGGACAGCGCTCGACGCGCAACATCGACCAGTACAGCGTCACCCGCGGCAGCCTCGGCAACGGCTTCTCGCGCCAGATCCTGCCCCGTCTACAGGTCGCCGCCGAGGCCCAGGTCGAATACGCCGACGTCTTCGACCTGCAGCCGAAGTCGTTCCAGGGCGAGGACGAAGGGCCGTCGTGGACGACGGCGATCTCGCCGTCGCTCCTGTACGACGGGCGCGACGATCCCTTCGCGCCCACCCGGGGCGTCTTCGATACCGCGCGCTTCCGCTACGCCCTGCCGGGGGTGTCCAACATCGAGTTCGGCAAGATCAACCTGCAGCACAGCCAGGCCTTCCCGCTGGCGCCGTGGTTGTCGTTCGTGGCCAGCGGGCGCGTCGCCTTCGGGCGGGCGTTCAGCGGCGGCACCGTGCTGCCGATCCGCGAGCGCTACTTCATCGGCGGCGCGACGACCGTGCGCGGGTACTCGGAGAACAGTCTCGGTCCGACCGGCTGCCGCAACGCCAGCCAGCTCACCGATTGTCCGGCCGACAATCGCGCCGTGCTCGGCGGCGACACCGCGATCATCACCAACTTCGAGGCCCGCGTGCCGATATGGGGCGCGCTGCGCGGCGCCGTGTTCCTCGACGTCGGCGGCAACTTCCTGACCCAGTGCGACGGCGCCTGCCAGCAGCGGCACGGCGTCTACGACAACACCTTCGACTGGTCGAACTTCCGCAAGGGCACCGGGCCCGGCCTCCGCTACATGACGCCGGTGGGCCCGATCAGCCTCGACTACGGCTTCAAGATCGACCGCCGCCCCGGCGAGTCGGTCGGCGAGGTGCACTTCAGTATCAGCGGCACGTTCTGAGCGGCCTATCGCCCGGCCGCGGTCGATGTCCCGATCAGGTCCTCGAAGTAGGCGATGACCCGCGGGTCCATCCACTCCTCGGGGCCGATCACGTGCTTGATGACGCGGCCGTCGCGATCGATGACGAAGGTCTCGGGATAGCCGGTGACGCCGAAGCGGCCGGGCAGGCGGTTGTCGCGGTCGAGGAGGACGGGAAAGGTGAGGCCGAGCTCCGCGACGAAGGCGGCGACGTCGGCGGCGTTGGTGTCCTCGGCGACCGCGATCATCGCGAAGTCGGGGCCCTTGAGGCGGTCGTACAGCGCCTGCATGCTCGGCATTTCGGCGCGACACGGCGGGCACCAGGTCGCCCAGAGATTGAGGAATACGATCCTGCCGCGCAGGTCGCTGAGGCGGACCGGGGTGCCGGACAGGTCGGGCAGGGTGAAGTCGACGGCGGCGTAGCCGGTCGCCGGACCGCGCCGCAGGATCTGCAGCGCGATCACGGCCCCGAGCACGATGACGAAGGCGAGCGCGGGGCCGAGCAGCGAGCGCTTCATCGCGGCGCGGGCGCGGCGCCGGGCGCGGTTGCCGGCGCGCGTCCGCGCTGGGCGAGCAGCGCGCAGGCGCCGATCGCCATCAGCAGCAGGCTGAAGAGCTGCGCGGCACTGAGGCCGAGTGCCACCGTCGGGTTGACGCGCCAGAACTCGATCGCGAAGCGAGCGGCCGGCGCGAGCAGCAGGTACCACCAGAAGATCGTGCCGTCGGGCCGCGGCCGCTTGCGCATCGACCAGAGGATCGCGAAGACGCCGATGTAGGCGAGCATCTCGTACACCGGGGTCGGATGCACGCGCACGCCTTCGGGGTACGGCCAGCCGACGATCGCGTACGGATACGTCATCGCCCACGGCACGTCGGAGACCTTGCCCCAGTCGCCGTCGCCCGCGAGCTGACAGCCGACGCGCCCGATCGCCTGCCCGATCGCCAGCGCAGGGGCGACGCAGTCGACCACCATCAGCCAGGCCAGACCCTGGCGGTGGATCGCGTAGGTGACCCCCAGGGTGCCGCCGATCAGGCCGCCGTACCAGACGAAGCCCGAGCCGGAGAACACCTGGCCGATCGGGTCGACGAGCAGCGCGCGCGGATCCTGCAGCACCGCCCACAGCTTCGCCCCGCCGAACCCGGCCACCGCCGCCCAGCCGACCATCGTCCAGGCGAAGTCGCCAGGGTGCCCCTTGCGCTCGAGCTCCTTGCCGCTGATCCACCCCGCCACCAGCAGGGCGAGACCGGCCATCAGGCCGAACAAATGGATGCCGATCGGACCCCAGATGTGCAGCGAATTCGGAACCACGGTGGGCGACCATATCGGAGCACCGGGCGACAATCCAGCGGCCCGCGCGAGGGCGACCGTCCGATCAATGCGGATTCTCGGTCTGCTCTGCTAACCTACTGAAGCTACGCGATAAATCGCCAGCGATGTCGAATTGTCCGGGCGCGTTGACAAGCCCCTGAGCGGCAACTATGGTCGCCCGACTTTCCACCCCTCTGAATTCGGAGCTCACGAGCCATGCGCATGATCGTGCCCACTCTCAAGGAGCGGCGGGTGATCAACCGCCTGCTCGTCGCGTTCTTTCGCGAGCATCGGGTGCGCGATTTCAACCGCGCCATCACCGAGATCTGTCGCTTCTACAAATTGAAGCGCCCGCAAGTGGAGTGGTTCGAGTACCTGGACTGGGGCCGGACCGCGGGCCGCACCTACGAGGACGGCAAGATCCACCTCGTGCATCCGGAGAACTGGAAGCGGGGGCGCAAGTACAACAGCGAGAAGCAGTGGGTGAACACGGTCTACCACGAGATGGGCCATTACGTGTTCTGGGCCGATGCGGAGCGGAAGGCCGACGCCTTCGCGCTGAAGATGGAGCGCAATCTGGTGCCGATGACATCGCGGCCGCGTCTGGTGCGGCGCGCCGCATGAGCACTCCCGAGGGCGAGGCGCCGCCCAGCGGCGGGTCGGACGGCGGCGGTCCGGCGGTCAAGGACCGCTGGTGGGTCGACACCGGCGACAAGAAGCGCGAGCGCCAGGCCGCGGTGCCGCGGCCGCCGGTCGGCAGTCGGCTCTACCGCAGCGGCGTCGGCTTCGATCAGGAAGTGGCGCGCACGCGCCTCACCGACAACAACCTCCGCCTGCTGCGCGAGGCGAACCCGGCCGAGGGCGAGTGGGCGTATCTGCAACTCGCCGAGAAACCGCATCGCGAGCAGAACAGGCAGCGCATCTGCGAGCAGGTGACGTTGCCGCCGTATGCCCGCGGGGTGGTGGTCGACTGCGGGCGGACGTTGCGCCTGCTGGTCACCGGCACGCCGCTCGGCGACCGCATCCTCGACCTGACGCTCGGCGAACCGCCGTCGTTCGACGCCTGGATCGATGGCGAGTGGGTGCGCGAGCGCGTCTTTCGCGATCAGCGCAGCGCGCTCGGCGGGCTGCGTCGCTACATTCCCGAGTTCCTCTCGCCCGAGGGCATCGCCGCCTGGGAGGCGATGCGGGCGCGCGTGTGAGTCGCGGCGGAGCGGGCGGCGAGCCGCGCGCCTACTCGCGCCGCGCGCGGCGGCGCCGCGGCGCACCGGGTTCGGCGAGGGCAGGGCGCTTCGCTGGAGCCGCAGCGCCGAAGAGGGCCGCGGCGCCGTCCCACTGCTTCCGGACGCCGAAGTAGTAGCAGCAGGCCTGGGCGTCGAGGTCGTTGTTGAAGGTCCGCAAGCGGCCGTCCTGGAACTGCACTCGTACCAGGCAGGTGCCGCCCGGGACGGTCGAGGTCATCTCCTCGACGACGCGGCCCTCGCCCCACTGCCGGTAGTCGCGGTGGGTGACGATGTCGTGCAGCCGGAGATAGAGGCGGAATCCGTTCGAGCCCATCCCGACTTCCCAGGTAGCGCGAATGGGCGCCCGAGAAAACCGCGGGCGCGCGGCTGACCAGGGGACGCCCGCTGGCTACGTCTCGGTCGACACGATCATCGTCGCCGCGGCGCTCCACACGCCGCCGGTGCCGTGGCAGATCGCGGTCGTGGCGCCCGGCACCTGCCGCTCGCCGCACTCGCCGCGGAGCTGTCGCACCGCTTCGATGATCGTGAAGATGCCGTACATGCCGGTATGCGTGTACGAGAGGCCGCCACCGTTGGTGTTCATCGGAAAGTCGCCGCCGGGTGCCGTGCGCTGGCCGCTCACGAACGGTCCGCCCTCGCCGCGCTGGCAGAAGCCGAGCGCCTCGAGCGCCAGGATGGGCGTGATGGTGAAGGCGTCGTAGAATTCGGCGACGTCGATCGCGGCGCGCGACACCCCGGCCATCGCGAAGGCGCGCGCGCCCGACGCCTCGGCCGCGTCCCAGCGGTCGAAATTCGGCATCTGGCTCACCATCTGGTGGGTGACGCTCTCGCCGGTGCCGAGCACGTAGACCGGCCGCTTCGGCAGATCGCGCGCCCGCTCCGCCGAGGTCACCACCGCGGCGCCGCCGGCGTCGGTGACCAGGCAGCAGTCGAGCAGGTTGAACGGCCACGAGATCAGGCGCGACCCCAAGACGTCGGCGATGGTCAACGGGTCGCGGGCGAACGCCTTGGGATTGAGCGCCGCCCACTTGCGGGTCGCCACCGCCACCTCGGCCATCTGCTCCTTGGTGGTGCCGTACTGGTGCATGTGGCGGGTGGCGAGGAAGCCGTAGCCGGTCGGCGGTCCCGCCGTGCCCCACACCTGCTCGAACTGCACGTTCGTCGAATCGTCGCCCCACCGCGGCGCCGGCATGGCGATGCGCGAGGCGCCCGACTCGCCATGGGTGATCAGCGCCACCTCGCACAGGCCGGCGTGGATCGCCGCCATGGCGTGCTCGACGTGGAGGATGAAGGAGCAGCCGCCGACCTGGGTGCCGCCGACGAAGCGCGGGCGGATGCCGAGGTACTCGGGCACGTCGTTCGCCATGTTGCGGCCGGAGGTGAAGACGGCGTCGACGTCGCTCTTCCGCAGGCCGGCGTCGGCGAGCGCGTTGTGCGCCGCCTCCATGTGCAGTTGCAGGGCGGAGACGTTGGGCAGCTTGCCGAGGCGGTCGGATTCGGCGACGCCGACGATGGCCGCGCTGCCGCGCAGGGCGCGAGGGTCGGCGCTCATGCGCTCGCCCTCGGCTGGAACTTCGGCAGCGTGATCTCGTCGGTGATGTCCTCGAACACCACCTCGAGCGGCATGTCGCAGCGCAGCGCGGCGGGGTCGGCCGCGACGCCGACGATGTGCGATATCATCCGCGGCCCCTCCTCGAGCTGCACCATGCCGATGACGATCGGCGCCGGCAGCGGATAGTTGCGCGGCGGCCGGTGGTTGATGACGAAGGTGTGCAGCACCGCGCGGCCGCTGGCGTCGATCCAGCGCACCCGGCGCGACAGGCAGCCGGGGCAGAGCGGCCGCGGATAGAAGTAGCGCAACCCGCAGTCGTCGCAGGCCTGGATGACGAGCCGGCGCTGCTTGGCGGCCTCCCAGAAGGGGCGCGTTTCCGGCGTCGGCTTGGGAATCGGTCCGCTGTAGGTCGTCGACATGCGCCGACGTTCGTATCGAGGCGGCGCGCGGATGGTCAAGGGAGGCAGCGGCGACCGGCGCGGCTTGACTGGTCGGATGACCACTTCTATTCTCCGCACCACTTCGCCAGCGCCAGTGCGGTCGCGCCGCGACTCTTTGTCAGCTCATGAGTGAGCATCTCTCTCGGCTCAACACCCGCGTGGCCGGCGTCATCCTGGCGGGAGGCCGCAACAGCCGCATGGGCGGGATCGACAAGGCCTTCCTGCGCGTCGGCGGCGAGACCATCCTCGCCCGCACCCTCGGCGTCCTGCGCCGTTGCTTCGCGCACGTCGTGGTGGTCAGCAACACGCCCGAGAAGTACGCCGGCTACCCGGTCGACGTCACCGCCGACGAGTTGCGCGGTCTCGGTCCGCTCGGCGGCCTGCACGCCGCGCTCGGCCGGGTGCGGACCCGGTATGCGTTCGTGACCGCGTGCGACATGCCGTACCTGCGCGAGGAGCCGATCCGCTATCTGGTGTCGCGCCTGCGCGATCAGGACGCGATCGTGCCGCACTGGGACGGCGACATCGAGCCGCTGCACGCGCTGTACGCGACCCGGCTGCGGCCGCGCATCGCCGAGGCGACGGCGCGGGGCGCCCGCGCCCTGCGCGACTTCCTGCCGGGGATCGACGTCGAGTACGTATCGCAGGCGGCGATGGCCGAGGTGGCGGGCGCCGAGGAGTCGTTTCGCAACGTGAACACGCCGGAAGAGGCCGCGCGCTTCGCGGTGCAGGTGGGCGAGCCCGCCTGAGCGCGCCGCGGCCATCGCGAGGAGAGCGAGGGGAATGAGCGACGATCCGATCCGGGCCGCCTACGAGGAGTGGACGCGCGGGCGCGACCCGTTGTCCGCCCGGATCGCCCTCTTCGAGCGGGTGCGCGATCTGCCATTCCGCTACCCCGCGAGCCGCGACCCGCGCGAGGTCCTGCGCCAGGGCGGTGGCTCCTGCTCCGGCAAGCACAACCTGCTCGGCGAGCTCTTCCGCCTGGCCGGCCTGCCGGTGCGCCACATGCTGTGCACGCACCGCTTCAACGACTCGCCGATGGCGTTCCCCGAGCACGTGCACGGCGTGCTGCAGAAGAACGAGATCGTCGACGTCCACGACTACCTGCAGGTCTGCATCGACGGCGAGTGGGTCGACGTGGACGCGACGTGGCCGCTGTCGCTGCGCGACTTCGGCGTGCCGGCGGTCGAGGACTGGGACGGCCGGTCGTCGATGGTGCTCAGCGTCGTCTCCGACGAGCACGAGGCGCTGACCGGCGATCCGGCGAAGGCGAAGGAGGAGCGGCTGTCGAAGCTGACGCCGCGCCAGCGCACGCTGCGCAAGCAGTTCCTCGAGGCCCTCAGCCAGTGGGCCGCCGAGCTGCAGGCGGAGGCGGCGCAGGAGCGCTAGCGCGATGGCGGCCGACGAGCCGGTGGACGTCGTCGACGCCGACGATCGCGTGGTCGGCCGCGCCACTCGCGGCGAGATGCGCGCCCGCCGCCTGCGCCACCGCGCCACCTACCTCCTGCTCTTCAACGGCCGCGGCGAGCTCTTCGTCCACCAGCGCACGCCGACCAAGGACGTCTACCCGTCGCACTGGGACGTCGCCGTCGGCGGGGTCGTCGGCGCCGGCGAGTCCTACGAGGAGGGCGCCCGCCGCGAGCTGGCGGAGGAGGTGGGCATCGCCGATGTCGTCCCCGAGGCGCTCTTCGACCTCCGCTACGAGGACGCGCGCAATCAGGTGAACGGCCGCGTCTTCCGCGTCACCTGGGACGGCCCGCTGCGGCTGCAGGCGGAGGAGGTGGTGCGCGGCGAGTGGCTGCCGTTGACCGCCGTGCGCCAGCGCATGGCGCGCGACCCCTTCTGTCCCGACGGCGCGGCGGTGCTCGCGGAGTATCTGCGTCGCGGGTGAACGCGCGGGGCGCGCGTCGGCCTCACAGGCTGCGCAGCGCGTCGTAGATGACGCGGATCGCGTCGCCGAGCGCGGCGACCGGGATGCGCTCGTCCACGCCGTGCACCGATGCCGTGTACGCCTTGGGGAGCAGGACCGGAAAGAAGCCGTAGGCCGGCACGCCGCGGCGGCGGAAGAAGCGCGAGTCGGTGCCGCCGAGCATCATCGATTCGGTCACGACGGCGTTCGGGTAGACGCGCGCCGCCGCCGCCGCCATGGCGCGGAACAGCGGCGTGTCGATTGGGGACGGCGGCGTGGGCTCCGGCGCTTGCAGCACGTCGAGCTGGACCTCCGGGTCGTCGATCGTCTTGCGCAACTGCTCGAGGAAGGCCTCCGGCTTGGTGTCGGGAAGCAGGCGGCAGTCGAGCACCGCCTCGGCCCGTTCCGGAATCACGTTCGGCTTGTAGCCGGCCTCGAGCATCGTCAGCGCCACCGTGTCGCGCGTCATCGCGGCGCTCCACGGTTCCTGCTGCAGCAGCCCGTCAGCGAACAACCAGACCACCGGATTGCTGAGGCGCCGCATGGCGAACCCCTCCATGCCGGTGACCTGCTCGCCGACGCGCCGGAAGACCTGGCGCGTGATCGGCGTCAGGCGCGGCGGCGGCGGATTGTCGAGGATGCGCGTCAGCGCGTCCACCAGGCGGCGCGGCGCGGCGCCGGGGAGCGGCTTGGATCCATGGCCGGCGGGTCCCTCGACGACGACCTTCACCCACAGCACCTGCTTCTCGGTGACCGAGATCATCAGCGACGGCGCCGGCAGCAGGTCGGTGGAGCCGATGCCGCCCTCGTCCCAGACGGCGGCGGCGTCGAGCAGGTCGGGGCGGTGCTGCGCCAGCCACGCCGTGCCCTGCGCGCCGCCGACCTCCTCGTCGGGCACGGCGAGAAACACCAGATCGGGGCGCGGCACCTCGCCGCGCTCGGCGAGCAGGCGCAGCGCCATCAGCATGGCGACGCCGAGCCCTTTCATGTCGAGCGCGCCGCGCCCGTACACGATGCCGTCGCGGATCTCGCCGCCGAACGGCGGGAACGACCAGCGCGCCGGATCGGCGGGCACCACGTCCATGTGGTTGAGGAGGACGATCGGCTTGCCGCCGCCGCCGCGGCCGGGCAGGCGCCCGATCAGCAGCGGTTTCTCGGGGGCGGCGCCCGGGAGGACCTCGGCCGTCATGCCGCCGCGCCGCAACTGGTCGCCCAGGAAGGCCACGGCCTGGCTGGTGACGCCCGGGGGATTGGCGGTGTCGATGCGAATGTACTCGGCGAGCAATGCGCCGGCATCGGCCGCGACCTGCGGCCAGGCGATCGGCGCTGGCTCGGCGGCGCGGCCGCGAGCGGCCGGCGCGCACACCAGCAGCGAGACCAGGAGCCGCAGCATGAAGACAGGTCCCCGCATCGGCGTGGCGTCTCTACTCGGTCGGGCGGGGGCGCGCCAGCCTGGCGCGGCCCCGGCGGTTCCCCGCGCGCCAGGAGCGTCGCGCCCGCGCGCGGCGCGACCGAGCGCGAGGCGCCGGCAGCGACTTGCGCGCGATGAGTTGGCGTGGCTAATGAAAAGGATGCGCTGCAATCTCGGTTCTCGCCAGATGGTGCCCATGCTGCTCGCGCTCATCGTGGCGCTGCACGGCAGCGCGGCGCTGGCGGTGCGCCTGGGCATCTCGTCGGCGAACGTGTCGCAGCCGGGCGGCGCGGCGCAGATGTGCGTTTCGCTGGCGACCGAAGGTCAGGAGGTGGCCGGCACCCAGAACGACCTCGTCTGGGACGGCACCTGCATGACCCTCAACGAGGGCGCCTGCTTCGCGGCCGGCACGCACGGCAAGCAGGTCAACACGCGGATCCAGAACAGCGCCGATTTCCGCATGCGCGTCTTGGTGCTCTCGCTCAGCGACGTCGACCCGATCGACGACGGGGTCCTCTACTGCTGCAACGTGCAGGGCGAGGCGCCGCCGGGTTCGTGTTGCAGCATCTCGGTGGTGAACACCGGCGCCAGTGATTCCAAAGGGCAGGCGGTCGCTGCCGGCGGCAACTCCGGCAACCTGTGCACCCTCGGGGGGAGCGGCAGCCGCGGCGGCGCGGTCGGGTCGGTGACCGGCGCCGGCGGTCAGATGGGCATGAATTCGGGCGCCGGCAGCGGCGGGTCGATGGCCGGGATGGGCGGTGGCGAAGGCGCTGGTGGGACGATCGGCGGCTCCGCGGGCTCGCTTGGCGGTTCCGGTGGGTCGGTCGGAGGCGCTGGCGCGCAGGCGCCGCCGGCCAGCCAGGTCTTGCAGGGTGGCGGCGGCGGCGCGGCGCCGGGCGCGGCGGGTGCCAATCCGGCGGCGCCCATCGTCCAGGTGCCGGGTGGTTCGGTGGCGCAGGTTCCGACTCCGGTCGCAGCACCCACCTTCGAGGCGCGCCAGCCACCGCCCACGTCCGCGGCACCGGCGCAACCGGCCCTGCAGGCGGAACCGGCGGCCACGGCGGCCGCCGGCGAGCCGGGTGCGGCGCCGGTGACCGAAGCGCCCACCAGCGCGCCGACGCCGGCCGACACGTTCACCGTGGCCGTGCCGACGCCGGTCCCCCCGACCGAGGCTCCGCCGTCGACCCCGACGGCGCCGCCCGCCACTCCCACCGCCAAGCGCGGCTGGTTCGGCTGCCAGATCGGTTCCGACGCCAGCGCCGCGCCGGCGCTCGCACTGGCCCTGTTGTTCGGCGCCCTGGCTCACGTGCGCCGGCGACGCGTCCCGCACCGCTGATCGGCTGCCGGTCAGCAGAGGAGAGATCATGTCGACCATCCTGCGATCCCTCGCCGCCCTGGCGCTCGCGGTGCCGCTCGTCGCGCCGCGTGCGGCGCACGGCGTGAATCTGACGATGGAGGCGACCAAGGCCGAGGCCGGCGCGGTCCGCGTCTGCGTCGGGCTCGATTCCACTGGGCAGAAGGTCGCCGGCACGCAGAACGATCTGGTGTGGGACGGCGCCTGCGCCGCCCTGAAGCCGAATAGCTGCGCGGCGGTCGCGGATTCGAAGAAACCGCTGCACGGCAATACGCCGCCCAACCTGCCCAACACCTATCGCGCGCTGGTCTTCGCCCTCGACAACGTCGATCCGATCCGCGACGGCGCGCTCTACTGCTGCGATTTCGAGATGACGGCCAATCCCGAATGCTGCAGCATCAAGTTCGACCGCCTCGGGGCGAGCGATCCGATCGGCACCGCGCTGCCGCTGTCCGGGCAGCCGCCGCAGCTCTGCCTCAACACCGGTGCCGCCGCGCCGGCCGGCGCGGCGGCGCCGGCCGCGGCGCCGCCGGCGGGCGGCACCGCCGCCACGCCGTGGTTGTGGATCGGACTGATCGCGGCGGCGGTGGTGATCGCCGTCGTGCTCGCCGCGCGCCGCCGCGGCTGACGCGCGGCAGGGATCGCCGGCGGCCGCCCGAGCGGCCGCCGGTTCAGGCGAGCAGGCCGCGCGGCCCGGAGGCGACGAGCAGCGACTCGGCGAATTCGATCGCCCGCTGCGGCGAGATGCGGATGCGGTGGAAGGTCACCGTGTGGCGGCCGAGCGGGCAGTGGAGGAGGAGCGCGAGTTGGATGCCGTCGCTGGCGCCGCGCACGACGGTCGGCGCCACGCGTTCGACCGGCCGATCGAGGCGCCAGTCGCCGTCGCTGGTCAGCCGCGCCAGCTCGTCGGCGTCGGCCAGCACGGTGGAGTGGATCCAGCGTTGGCTGGCCCACAGCTCCTGCATGGCGAGCACGTGCTCGAACGCCCCGGCGGCCGAGTCCTCGTGGCTGAAGAAGCGGTAGAGGAGCTCGACGTCCTGCGAGGCGCCGGCGCCGCTCGGCGCGGTGGCGTCCGGCGGCGCGTGCCAGTCGAGCAGGCGGAGGGCGGCGCCGACGTCGGTGCCGGTGCGGGTGACGAAGGGGCGGACCAGCAGGTCGCCGTCGCGCCGGCCGTAGAATCGGTAGCGGACCGCGTGGTCGGCCGCGAGGCGGACCCGCGGCAGCGCGGCGAGCACGGCCGCGGCGTTGCGTTCGAAGAGATCCTGCCAGTACGGGATGTCGTCGGCGTCGCGCCGCGATTCCGGCGTTGCCTCGCTCACCGCGCGGCGGGCGGCGGCGATGCGGTCGCGCAGGGCGCGGACGAGCGCCGCGTCGACGTGCTCGACCTGCACGTCAGCGCCCGCGCCCGACGGCGCGGCGGGCGCGCGCGGCGGCGAGGTCGACGACGTTGGGCCCGGCCAGCGCCAGCTCGTCCAGCGCCGCCCACTGCTCGTCCGGCGCGGCGCTGCGCGCCGACACCAGCCGCGACTGGTGGCGCAGGATCAGGCCGGCCTCGGCGACGGTGATCGGCCGGCCGAAGACGTGCGCGTCGCGCGTCTCGCTGGCGTTCGCCCAGCTCGCGAACTCGGTCGCGGTCGGCGCATGGCCGAGCTCGATCGTGCAGCGTCGGACGACGAAGCCGATCATCATCTTTGGCAGGCGCGGCGCGCTCATGGCGGATGGGGCGAGCAGTACGTCGGCGATCGGCCGCAAGGCAAGGCGGATCAGCGTCCGCCGCCCGCGATGAGCCGATCGAGCTCCGCCTTGAGCCGCGGCAGCACCTCGGCGTAGCCGAACGAGCCGACCTTCACGTCCCGGCGCTTCAGCGTCACCGTCGACGGCCCGCACCACAGGCCGAGATCGGCATCGTCGGTCTCGCCGGGTCCGTTGACGCGGCAGCCCATCACCGCGATGGTCACCCGGTGGTCGGCGGCGTACGTCGTCAGATCGCGCACCTGCTCGGCGAGCTGCACGAAGGCGTCGTTCTCGACCCGCGAGCAGCTCGGGCAGGAGATGATGTTGAGGCCGCGGCCGAAGTCGGGCACCGAGACGAAGCGGCCGGCACGCACGTCGGCGAGGATCTGCAGGCCGACCTCGATCTCCTCGTGCTTGCGTTCGTTGGGCAGGGTGAGCGAGGCGCGGATGGTGTCGCCGATCCCGGCCGCCAGCAGCTTTTCGAAGGCCAGCCGCGTCTTGAGGATGCCCTGCGGCGGCAGGCCGGCCTCGGTCACCCCCAGGTGCAGCGGCACGTCGGGCCGCGCGGCGGCGAAGCGGCGGTTCGCCGCCAGGACCTTGTCGGGATCGGAGTCCTTCAGCGAGACCACGAAGCGGTCGAAGCCGAGGTCCTCCATGAGCTGGCAATGGTAGAGCGCCGACTGGACGATCGCTTCGAGCTGGTCGCCCGGGTAGCGGGCGAGGAAGTCGGGCGCCACCGAGCCGCAGTTGACGCCGATGCGGATGGCGACGTCGTGGTCGCGCGCCACGTCGACCAACCAGCGGACCTTGTCGGCGACCGTGCGCTCGCGTTCGACGTGGTGCAGGTGGCCCGGGTTGTAGCGCAGCTTGTCGACGTGCGGGGCGACGCTGGCGGCCAGGCGGTAGTTCTCCTGCAGGTCGACCGAGAGCGTCGCCGTCGTCTGGCGGCGGATCTCCGCCACCGCGGCGACGTCCTTCTCGTTGTCCACGGCGATGCGCACGACGCCGGCGCCGGCGGCGCGGAGCTGCTCGCACTGGGCGACGGTGGCGTCGATGTCGCGCGTCCTGGTGGCGCACATGCTCTGCACGACCACCGGCGCGCGACCGCCGATGGCCGTCGCGCCAACGCGCACACGGCGCGTGCGCCGCGCATCGAGCGGGTCCGTCATCCCGGAGACGCTACCGGAGGGGCGCGAGTCGAACAAGGTGGCCGCGACCCGCGCGGTCGCCGGATGGGCGCCCGGGGGAGCCGGAGCGCGAGGGCGCTCAGAACCGGACCGGCAGCGCCGGGGGCGAGCGGAACGCCAGGCCGACGATGCCGTGGTTGGCATCGTCGGCGAAGCGGAGATCCGGCAGGCGGCGGAGCAGGGCGCCGACCGCGGTGCGCGCCTCGAGGCGGGCCAGGTGCGCGCCGAGGCAGAAGTGGCGGCCGAAGCCGAAGCCCATGTGATCCTCGGGGCGGCGGTCGAGGCGGAAGGTGTCCGGGTCGGCGAATCGCCGCTCGTCGCGGTTGGCGGAGCCGATGGCAACCAGGAGCTGGGCGCCGGCGGGCAGCGCGACGCCGGCGAGCATCGTCGGCCGCGTCGTCTCGCGCGAGGCAAACTGCACCGGCGCTTCCCAGCGCAGCGTCTCCTCGATCGCCCAGTCGAGCGTCGCCGCGTCGGCGCGCACCGCCGCCAGCGCCGACGGATGCAACAGCAGCGCGTGCAGCAGGTTGCCGATCAGGCGGAAGGTGGTCTCCGCGCCCGCCGGCAGCAGCAGGCGCAGGAAGCTGTAGATCTCCTCGTCGCTCAGCCGTGCGCCGTCCACCTCGGCATGGACCAGGCGGCTGATGAGGTCGGCGCGCGGCGCGGCACGGCGGGCGGCGATCAGCGGCGTCAGGAATTCGACCAGGCGCTGGGCCGCGGCGATGCCGCGCGGCGGGTCGTCGGTGAAGCCGATGATGTCGAGGCCCCAGCCGTGGAAGATCGCATAGTCCTCCATCGGGATGCCGATGACGTGGGCGATCACCCGGATCGGGATCGTGGAGGTGAACTGGCGCACCAGCTCGGCCCCGCCGTCGCCGGCGAAGCGGTCGATCAGCTCGTCGGCGATGCCGGCGACCAGCGCCGGCAGGTCGCTGCGCAACGCCCTGGGCACGAACGCCGGGGCGATGATGCCGCGGTGCCGCGTGTGCTCGCGGGCGTCCATCTCGAGGATGGTGCGACCGATCACCAGGCCGATGCCGTTGGCGTTCGAGCGCGAGGAGAAGGTCTGGGGGTCAGTCAGGACCGTGCGGACGTCGTCGTAGCGCGTCACCAGGTAGCCGGGACCCATCCACAGGTCGAGCAGCGTCACCGGCCGTTCGTCGCGCAGCCGCGCGTAGGCGCGGTAGGGATCGGGCACGGGGCTCATGAAGTCGCCCCCGAACGTCTGCATCAGGTCGGGCATGGGAGGCGCCGTGGGCCCGCTTATGCCGCGCGGGCGGCAGACGCGTCAACGCGACGGCGCGACGCCGGCGCGCGGTCGCGTTGCGCCGCGGTGCGACTTGCGAACGCCGGCGTCGACGGGACATCATCAGCGCCTCGACGATGGCGATCATCCAGTTCCCCGATCCCCGCACCGCGAGCCCCGAGGGGATCGTCGCCATCGGCGGCGACCTGCACCCGGAATCGGTGCTCGCGGCCTACCGGCAGGGGATCTTTCCCTGGCCGGTCGAGAAACTGCCGCTGCTCTGGTTCTGTCCAGCGGAACGCGGCGTGCTCGAGCTCGCCCGCCTCCACCTGCCGCGCAGTCTGCGCCGCGTCCGCCGTCTGGCGCCGTACACCTTCAGCATCGATCGCGACTTCACGGCGGTCATCCGCGCCTGTGCCGCGACGCCGCGCCCGGGCCAGCACGGCACCTGGATCACCCCGGCGGTGATCGCCGCCTATTGCCGCCTGCACGCCATGGGCATCGCCCACAGCGTCGAAGCCTGGAGCGACGGGGCGCTGGTCGGCGGCGTCTACGGCGTCGACGTCGACGGGGCCTTCGCCGCCGAGAGCATGTTTCACCACCGCGCCAACGCCTCCAAGCTCGCGCTCCTGCATCTGATCGATCATCTGCGCAGTCGCGGCCTCGACTGGATCGACGTCCAGACCCTGACCCCGCACATGAAACGACTCGGCGCCGAGCTGGTGCCGCGGGACGAATTCCTGGCGCGCCTGCAGAGGACGCGGGCCCGCGGGCTGCACCTGTTTCCGTGACGCCGCGATGCCGCCCTGGGTGTCACCAAAAGCGCCGCCACGTGGCGCGCTACCACCCCGCGTGACACCCCGCCTGGTTCCGCGGTTGGTCGGTGTCCCCGCACATGCCCTGGCACGCGGAATGCTGGTTGCGGAGGCAGCCTGAGGTGAGAGCACGGATGAACACCCTCGATAGCGAAACCCTCGCCGCCCTGCGCAGCCTCCAGGAGGACGGAGAGGACGACCTGCTGGCGGAGCTGATCGACCTGTTCCTCGAGGACGCCCCGGAGCGCCTGGCATCGATCAGGTCCGCCATCGACGCGAGCGACTGGGTCGGCCTGGCCGAGCGCGCCCACAGCCTCAAGGGGAGCTGCGCCAGCCTGGGCGCGGTGACCATGGCCTCGCTGTGCGGCCGGCTCGAGGCGATGGGGCGCGATCTGACGCTGCGGACGGACGTGGTCGACGTCTACGGCGAGCTCGAGCAGGAGTACGCGCTGGTCCAGGACGCGCTGCTGCGCGAGCGCAACGCGCCGCACTGACGCGGTCGACAAAGCACTCTCCCGGATCGCCGCCTATTCTCTTCGCTCGGCCGCTCGGTTATGACGCCGGGTTGGTGCCGAGCATGAGTCAGGTCATCGCCAGCGACGCCGATCGGGCCCAGCTTGCCGATCTCGGCATCACGCCGGACGAGGTCGAACGGCAGATCGCGCTCTTCGCGCGGCCGCCGGCCCCGGTGCGGCTCGACCGGCCGTGCATGCTCGGCGACGGCATCCGCGGCCTCTCGGTGGCGGAGCGGGCGGCGGCGCGGCAGGCGCACGCGGCGGCGGCCGCCGCCGGGCGGGTGAGCAAGTTCACGCCGGCGTCGGGCGCGGCCAGCCGCATGTTCCAATCGCTGCTGGCGGTTCGCGGCGCCGGCCTGCGGACGCGCGCCGCCGTGCAGGCGCGGGCCGATGCCGGCGACGGCGCCGCCGCCGACGTCCTGCGGGTGCTCGACGGCCTGCCGCGCTTCGCCTTCGCCGAGGCGCTGGCCGCGGCGGCGGCGCGCGGCGGGCGGCCGCTCGACCGGGCGCTGGCGGCGGGCGACGTCGGCGCCGTGCTCGACCTGCTGCTGACGCCGGTCGGCCTCGACTACGCCGCGCAGCCGAAGGGTCTGTTGCTCTTTCACCGCTATCCCGACGGCGCGCGCACCGCCTTCGAGGAGCACCTGGTCGAGACCGCGGCGGTGGCGCGCGACGCGACGGGCGCGGCGCGGCTGCACCTGACGGTCTCGCCGGAGCACGCGTCGGGATTCGCGGCGTTGTTGGAGCGCGTCCGCGGCGCCTACGAAGGCCGCTACGCGGCGCGCTTCGCGGTCGGCTTCTCGACCCAGCACCGCTGCACCGACACCATCGCGGTCGATGCCGACAACCGCCCGTTCCGCACCGAGGACGGCCGCCTCCTGTTCCGTCCCGGCGGCCACGGCGCGTTGATCGGCAATCTCGGCAGCCTCGGCGGCGACCTCGTATTCATCAAGAACATCGACAACGTCCAGCCCGACGCGCAGCGCGGCCCGGCGCTGGAGTGGATGCAGCTCCTGCTCGGGCACGCCGCGGCGCTGCAGGCGGCCATCGCAGGCCATCTGCGGGCGCTCGCCGGCGGCGCGCCGGCCGCCCGCCGCGCGGCGGTGGATTTCGTCGGCGAGGCGTTCGGGGTGGCGTTGCCGGCGGATGCGCCGGCCGACGCGCTGCGCGCCGCGCTCGATCGGCCGCTGCGCGTCTGCGGCGTGGTGCGCAACACCGGCGAGCCGGGCGGCGGGCCGTTCTGGGTGCGCGGGGCGGACGGCCGGGTCAGCGCCCAGATCGTCGAGTCGGCCGAGGTCGACGGCGACGACGCCGGCCAGCGGGCGTTGTTCGCCGCCGCCACCCACTTCAACCCGGTCTTCCTCGCCTGCGCGCTGCGCGACGCCGCGGGGCGGTCGTACGACCTGGAGCGGTTCGTCGATCCCAGCGCGGTGTTCATCGCCCGCAAGTCGAAGGACGGCCGCGAGCTCAAGGCCCTCGAGCGGCCCGGGCTGTGGAACGGCGCCATGGCGCACTGGCTGACGGTGTTCGTCGAGGTTCCCGAGGCGACGTTCACGCCGGTGAAGACGATCACCGATCTGCTGCGACCGGCGCATCAACCGGAGTGAGCAAAAGGACTTCCCGCGCATGGACACCATCATCGTCACCGGCGGCGCCGGCTTCATCGGATCGAACTTCGTGCGCCTGGCGCTGGCCGAGACCGAGGCCCGGGTCGTCGTCCTCGACAAGCTCACCTACGCCGGCAACCTGGAGAGCCTGGACGACGTGCGGCGGCATCCGCGTTTCGCCTTCGTCCAGGGCGACATCGCCGACCGCGCTCTCCTCGACCGGCTGTTCGCCGAGCAGCAGCCGACGTGGGTGGTGAACTTCGCCGCCGAGAGCCACGTCGACCGTTCGATCGACGGACCGCGCGCGTTCGTCGAGACCAACATCGTCGGCGCCTTCGAGCTGCTGGACGCCGCGCGCGCCCACCTGCGCGACCGCGAGCCGGCGGCGCGGGATCGCTTCCGCTTCCTGCACGTGTCGACCGACGAGGTCTACGGCAGCCTCGGGGCCAGCGGCCTGTTCAGCGAGACGACCCCGTACGCGCCGAACTCCCCGTACGCGGCATCGAAGGCGAGCGCCGATCACCTCGTCCGCGCCTACCACGAGACCTACGGGCTGCCGACGCTGATCACCAACTGCTCGAACAACTACGGTCCCTACCAGTATCCGGAGAAGCTGATCCCGCTGATGACCCTCAACGCGCTCGAGGGCACGGCGCTGCCGATCTACGGCGACGGCGGCAACGTGCGCGACTGGCTCTACGTCGAGGATCACTGCGCCGGCATCCTGCTGGTGCTGCGCCGCGGCCAGGTGGGCGGCAAGTACAACATCGGCGGCGCCAACGAGCGCAGCAATCTCGAGCTGGTCGACCGCCTGTGCGCGGTGCTCGACGAGCTGGCACCGGCGGCGGCGAACCCGGCGATGGTGGCGAAGGGACTCGCCAGCTACGCGGCGCTCAAGCGCTTCGTGCCGGACCGTCCGGGGCATGACCGCCGCTATGCGATCGACGCCGGCCTCATCCGGCGCGAGCTGGGCTGGACGCCGCGCTACGACTTCGAGGCCGGCCTGCGCGCCACGGTGGCCTGGTATCTCGCCAACCGCGCGTGGTGCGGCGCCGTCCAGGCGGGCCGCTACGGCCGCGAACGACTCGGCACGGTGGACCGGGTCGCCTGACGCGACCCGAGGGGGGACGCATCGACCATGCGCAAGGGCATCATCCTCGCCGGGGGGTCCGGCACGCGGCTGTATCCGCTGACGCGCGCCGTCAGCAAGCAGCTCATGCCGATCTACGACAAGCCGATGATCTACTACCCGCTCTCGACGTTGATGCTGTCGGGCATCCGCGAGGTGCTGGTGATCACCACGCCGCACGAGCAGGAGGGCTTCCGGCGCGTGCTGGAGGACGGCCGCAGCCTCGGCCTCGAGATCCAGTACGCGACGCAGCCGAGCCCGGACGGCATCGCGCAGGCGTTCCTGATCGGCGAGTCGTTCATCGCCGGGCAGCCGGTGACCCTGGCGCTCGGCGACAACATCTTCTACGGGCACGGCTTCCCCGACATCCTGCGCCGGGCCGCCGAACGCCGCGACGGCGCGACGGTGTTCGGCTACTGGGTGAAGGATCCCGAGCGCTACGGCGTCGTCGAGTTCGATGCCGACGGGCGCGCGGTGCGCCTCGAGGAGAAGCCGCAGGCGCCGCGGTCGCCGTACGCGGTCACCGGGCTGTACTTCTACGACCGCCAGGTCGTCGACATCGCGCGCGCGCTCACGCCCTCGGCGCGCGGCGAGCTCGAGATCACCGACGTCAACATCGCCTACCTGCGCCAGGGCGCGCTGCACGTCGAGAAGCTCGGCCGCGGCATCGCCTGGCTCGACACCGGCACCCACGAGGCGCTGCTGCAGGCGTCGACCTTCATCCAGGCGATCGAGGAGCGGCAGGGGCTGAAGGTCGCCTGCCTCGAGGAGATCGCGCTGCGCATGGGGTACATCACCGCCGGCGATGTCGAACGCATCGCGGGGTCGATGAAGAACAGCTCGTACGGCCAGTACCTGCTGCGCGTGCTCGAGCAGGGCTGAGGCGATGCGCGTCCGCCAGACCGAGCTGCCCGGCGTCGTCGTGATCGAGCCCGCCGTGCATCGCGACGAGCGCGGGTTCTTCCTCGAGACCTACCACGCCGACAAGTACCGCGCGGCGGGCCTCACCCTGCCGTTCGTCCAGGACAACCACTCGCGCTCGGCGCCGGGGATCCTGCGCGGCCTGCACGCGCAGCTCGGCGCGCCGCTCGGCAAGCTGGTGCGCTGCGTGCGCGGCGCGATCTTCGACGTCGCGGTCGACGTCCGCCGCGGCTCGCCCCACTTCCGTCGCTGGGTGGGGGTGACGCTGTCGGAGGACACCTGCCACCAGCTCTGGGTGCCGCCGGGGTTCCTGCACGGCTTCTGCGTCGTCGCCGGCCCGGCGGAGGTCGAGTACAAGTGCACCGCGCTGTGGGATCCGACGCAGGAGATCGCCGTGCGCTGGAACGATCCGCAGCTCGCCATCGCCTGGCCGATCGCCACCCCACGGCTCTCCGACAAGGACGCCGCCGCCCCTCTGCTGGAGGCGGTCTACGACCGCCTGCCGGAGTACGAAGCGTAGGCGCCACCCGCGGCCGCCCGGCAGAGGGCTGGCGCAGGCTCGGACGGTCCTGCGGCGGCGCGACGCGTCATCGCGCGCCCGCGGGCGCCGCGGCCAGCGGCACATTTCCGTTGCATTACACCCCCGGCGTTTCGCAGCATGAGGAACAGGGGTTCGAGCCGATGGAGTGTCCGATGTGCGACCAGCCCATGACGCACCAGGGCTATTTCAGTTGGGCGTGCGACGGCTGCGGCCACCGCTGCGAGGGCGATTTGCCGGCCCACCTGGCGCGCCAGCCGGCGGAGGATGACCCGACGCCGTAGCGTCGCCTACTTCTTCTTCGCCGGGCTCTTCGCCGCGCTGTAGGTCCAGCCGTCGATGCCGAGGCCGGCGGCGGCGCTGTATCCGGTCTTGTACGACTGCACCGTGCCGGCGCCGTCGACCAGCACGAAGGTCGGCGTGCCGCTGACGCCGTAGGCCTGGAAGGCGCTGCGGTAGGGGTCGACCGCGACGGTCTCGGGAAAGGGCTCGGTCCGCTCCTTGAAGAACTGGTCGAGTTGCTGCGGGTCCTCGTCGGTGACGGCGATGACCTCGATGTCACGCGCCCGGGCGAACGCCATCACCTCCGGCACCGAGAACTTGCAGGGCACGCACCACGTCGCCCAGAAGAAGAGGAGATGCGGCTTGCCGGCGGCGAGCCGTTGGTCGCCGCGATAGGCGCTGACCTTGGCGAGCGGTGGCGCGGGGCTGCCGACCTTCGGCGGACCCGGCAGCTCCGGCATCTTGATCGGGTAGGGCTCGGGCCGCAGCACCACCTGCTGGACGTGGCCCGCGCGCGCCACCTCGAGCGGCGCCGGCTCGTTGATCTCGCGCCGCATCGTCCATTCCCGCACCTGGTGCGGCTCCTGGAACGGCGCCGCCGGCGGCCCGAGGATGACGTCGCCGACCTCGAGCCCGGCCTTGGCGGCGGGCGAATCCGGGTAGACGGTCATCACGGTGACCGCGCCGCCCGTCTGCTGGTCGCGGGCGCGCTGCGCGTCGGTGAGCGGTTTGAACTGGATGCCCATCCAGGCCGGCATCACCGCCTGCACGACGCGCCGATCGTCGTCGAGCGGCGGGAACGAGGTCGGCGGTGCCATGGCTGCGGCGGTGGCGACCGAGGGATCGGCGAGGAAGTTGACGTCCTCGCAGGCCAGCAACGCGGCATAGGTGTCGCGTTCGGCCGGCGTGCCGCGCTCGGCGAGGTACACGCGCCCGGCGATCTGGGTGAGAATGGCGCGCAGGCGCAGGACGACGCCGAGCCGCACCTCCATGCGGTAAGCGGCCTGCGACGCCGCCTCGGTGCGCGCGCGCAGGAGCGCCAGGCGATCGCTGGTGGCGGCGTCCTTGGCGGTGAAGGCGCCGAGCGCCTCCGCGAGCTCGTCGCCGAGCGTCTCGCGCCCGGCGGGATCGAGGTCGGCGATGACCGTCGGCGCCAGGCGCTCCTTCCAGCGCGGATCGGCGGCGAGGAAGCGCTCGAAGTTCTGCTCCTTGAGGGAGTCGAGCGCCTCATGCCAGCGATCGGCGTAGGTGCGGAGCTGTTCGCTGACCTGCGGCAGGATGCGGGTCTGCAGCTCGAGCTCGCCGAGCGAGCGCGGGCTGAACATGCCGAAGGTCGAGCCGACGCGGTCGAGCAGTCGGATCTCCGGCTCCCAGCGGGCGCGGTTCTTGAAGGCGTCGTTGATGTACGCGTCGGCGACCTCGGTCTCGGTCGTGTTCTCGCGTTTCGCCTGCGCCTGCAGGAGCTGTTGCAGATAGAAGTCGGACGTCGTGTTCGGCACGTCCGGGGAGTCGTCGCTGACCAGCACCCGCCGCTGCGCTTCCGGCATGCGGCCGACGGCGCGCAGCGCCTCGAAGAAGCGGTGCGAGTGGCCGACGCCATCGCGCCCCAGGTTCTCGGGGTAGCAGCCATAGGCCGGGCGGTCGGCGGTGGACGCGAAGTAGCCGCACTGCCGGCCGTTCGGCGTCAGCTCGCCGGGGCGCGGCAGGATCGCGTTGGCGAACGAGCCGCCGAAGCACTGCGACATCAGCATGACGACGTGCACGTCGGGGTCGAGCTCGGCGAGGAGCTGGCGGAGCTGCTCGACGGTCAGCTTCTCGTTCCACAGCACGATGCTGTTGTTGGCCAGATCGGTCTTGTTCTGCTCGCCGTGGTCGGTGACGTAGAGGAGCAGCGTGTCGCCGCCGTGCAGCCGTTTGCCCTCGGTGGTGAACCAGGCGTGCAGCGCCTCGTAGGTCGCCGGCCGCAGCGTGTAGCCGTCGACGGCGGAATCGACGAACTGCACCGGCCGCAGCAACTGGGCGGCGCGCGGCGGCAGCAGCCAGGCGTCGCCGCTGTCGTCCGGACGGGCGCGGGTCGCCAGGTCGGCGCTGGGGTCGGGACCGTCCGAGGAGAAGATGACCACGTCGTCGGCGGCGGCGCCGCTGGCGTGGAGGAATTCGACCAGGGTGCGGACGTGGGTCAGGTGCGACTGGAAGTTGCTCTGCTTCTTGCCGCCGCCGTTGATCAGCAGCGCCTTGAACGCGCCCGGCCCCTCGGTGATCGGGGGGGGCGGCGGCGGGCTCGCCGGCGCCGGGGAGCGACAGGCGCTGAGCGCGGCGAGCAGGGCGAGAACGAGCGCGAGTGGCAGGGCGCGACGCGCGGGCGAGTCACACATGCAGCCTGCGAATCTAGCAGAGGCGTCGCGTCGGCCAAACCGGTGGGCCCCGCGCCGGCGCCACGGGAGTCAACCTCGATACGAAAAACACCTTCACCACGGAGGCACGGAGGGTGCAGCGTCGGAATGGCCGGGTGGGTGCGATCCCTATGGCGGCTTTGCCCAATAAAGGTTGCTAGGTTGTTAGTTGTTAGGTTGTTAGTCTCAGAGGCCGTTCAGGCCTAACAACTAACAACCTAGCAACCTAACAACCTGGGGCTGCCTCGCGCGAGCAGCGAAGTCTTGGGCAAGGCCCCCCATGGCCATTGCTGATGGCGTTGAGGATCTCGACCCCGAACCCTCTTGTCCAGGTTCCTCCGTGTCTCCGTGCCTCCGTGGTGAAATGCCTTCGTGACATCAGGGTCAACTCTCGTCCCCGTCCCCGTCCTCGACCCAGATGAAGTGGGCGCCGCAGTGCAGGCAGACGGCGTCGAGATAGTAGATGCCGCGCACGCTGCCGAGCGCCAGGCGCTGACGGTGCGTGCCGCCGCTGCCGTCGCGACACTCGTGCACCACCGATCGGCCCTCGCCACTGACCGGCGTGCGCTCGGGCGACTTGAGCGGCGTGAAGGTGACGATGGTCGGCACGGGCGTTCACCGCCGCAGCGCGGCGAGGATCGCCGCCGTCGCCGGCGATTGGTTGAGGGTGTAGAAATGGATGCCCGGCGCGCCGCGTGCCAGGAGATCGCGGCACTGGGCGAGGGCGTGCGCGATGCCGACGTCGAGCACCGCGGCGTCGGAGCCGGCGGCCTGCAACTGGTCGCGCAGCGGCGCCGGGATGCGGGCGCCGCAGAGGCTGGTGATGCGCTCGATCTGCGGCACGTTGGTGATCGGCATGATGCCGGGGAGGATCGGCACCGTGATCCCGGCGCGGCGCGCGCGCTCGACGAAGGCGAAGTAGTCCCGGTTGTCGTAGAAGAGTTGGGTGATGATCACCTGCGCGCCGGCGTCGACCTTGCGGCGCAGGTGGGCGACGTCGCGGTCGAGGTCGCGGCATTCCGGATGGCCCTCCGGGTAGCCGGCGCCGGCCAGGCAGAACGGATAGCCGCGCTCGCGGATGAAGGCGACGAGCTCGCTGGCGTAGCCGAAGCCGTTCGCCGGTCGCACGAAGGCGGTCTCGCCGCGCGGCGGATCGCCGCGCAGGGCCAGCACGTTCTCGAGCTCGGCGGCGACGAGGCGGTCGAGAATGGCGGCGATCTCGTCGCGCGAGTGGCCGACGCAGGTCAGATGCGCCATGGCCTCGATGCCCTGCTCGCGCTTGATGCGGCCGACGATCTCGATCGTCTTCTCGCGCGTCGTGCCGCCGGCCCCGTAGGTGACCGAGACGAAGCTCGGCGCCAGCGGCCGCAGCTTGTCGATCGTCTGCAGCAGGCTGCGCTCGCCGGCCTCGCTCTTCGGCGGAAAGAACTCGAACGAGAACACCGGGCGCGCCTGGCCGAAGAGGTCGCGGATGCGCATAACCGGGCGACTCTAGAGGAAAGGTCGCGGCGAGAGCAACGGCGTCGCGCCGCGCTGCCCGATGTGAGCCAGCGCCCGCCGGTCGCTTTACAAACGCCGGCGCGGCACCGAGAGTGCCGGGCGATGAAGCTGGTGGCGTTCTTCCATCTGAAGGAGGTGCGGTGGTCGCTGCCGGACGAGCGGCTCGCCGCCTGGCGGGCCCGCTTCCCGTCGCTCGAGGTGGCGTCGGTCGAGGACGAGGCCGCGCTGCCGGCGGCGCTGGCGGACGCCGACGTCTTCGTCGGCTGGCGCCTTCCGCCCGAGCACTTCGGCGGCGCGCGGCGGCTGCGCTGGATCCATTCCGCGTCGGCGGGGATCGAGGAGTCGCTCTATCCGGCGCTGCTCGCCAGCGCCGTCGTGCTGACCAATTCGACCGGCCTGCACTCGGTGTGCATCCCGGAGCACATCGTCGGCCAGATGCTGGTGCTGGCGCGCAACTTCCACGAGGCGGTGCGGCTGCAGGCGCGTGGGGAATGGAATCGCTTCGCGGTCATCGCCCACCAGGGCGGCCTGCGCGAGCTCCACGGGTCGAACCTGGCGATCCTCGGCGCCGGCCCGATCGGCGCCAACCTGGCGCGCATGGCGGCGGCGCTGGGGATGCGCGTCCGGGTGATGCGGCGCGACGCCCGCCAGCCGGTCGCGCACGCTGAAGCGGTGGTGCCGCCCGCCGAGCTGCACGCCCTGCTCGGCTGGGCCGATTTCGTGGTCCTCGCCGTGCCGCTCACCGACGAGACGCGCGGCCTGATCGGCGCCGCCGAGCTGCGGGCGATGCGGTCGAGCGCCTACCTGATCAACGTCGCCCGCGGCGAGGTGGTCGACGAGGCGGAGCTGGTGCGTTGCCTGCGCAGCGGCGCCATCGCCGGCGCGGCGCTCGACGTCTTCAGCGAGGAGCCGCTGCCGCCCGAGCACCCGCTCTGGTCGCTGACCAACGCCCTGCTCACGCCGCACATCTCGGGTTACACGGCGACCTACTTCGACCGCATGCTGGCGCTGTTCGAGGACAACCTCGGCCGCTTCCTCGCCGGGCAGCCGCTGCGCAACGTCGTCGACAAGCGGCGCGGATACGCGCCGGGCGGCGGGTAGGGAAGGGGGCTCAGAAGCCGAGCTCGCGCAGCGCCACCGGGCGATGCTCGCGCGCCGAGCGCTCGGCGGCGATGCCCATGGCGACGGCGAGGGCGCCGTCGTCGACGCTGACCTGGGGCGGTCCGCCGGCTCGGATGGCGTCGATGAAGGCGCGGTGCTGGTAGTAGGTCGCGCCGTGGTGGAATCCGGCGTCGCGGATCACGGGATCGATCGCGACCTCCTCCTCCTCCCGCGCCAGGCGGTCGCGACGGCTGAACACCAGGCGGTGCGCCGGCACGAAGGCCTCGACCTTGCCGGCGTCGCCGGTGACCGCGAGCTCCATCTCGTGGCGCGAATTCTCGGCGAACATGCACAGGTCGAGGAGGGCGCGGGCGCCGCCGTCGAAGTCGACGACCGCGAAGGCGTTGTCGAGGATGTCGGGGGTGGCGCCGTCGTAGCGCTCGTCGAGGTGGTTCACGTCCTGGCCGCCGGAGGCGTACACGCGCAGGGGGCGCTGGCCGGTGAGCAGCGCCATGAGATCGAAGAAGTGGCAGCACTTCTCGACCAGCGTGCCGCCGGTATTGCGGGCGAAGCGGTTCCAGTTGCCGACCTTGGCGAGGAACGGGAAGCGGTGCTCGCGGATGGCGACCATGCGCAGCGTGCCGACGGCCCCGGCGCGCACCGCGGCGATCAGCCGTCCCACGCTGGGCACGAAGCGGTACTCGAGGCCGACCCAGGTCAGCGCCCGCCGGCCGGCGGCGGCGGCGCGCAGCGCGTGGCAGTCCTCGATCGTCGTGCAGAGCGGTTTCTCGACCAGGACGTGCAGATCGGTGGCGAGGGCGTCGCGCAGGAGCGCGGCGTGGGTGTGGTTCGGGGTCGCGATGACCAGCGCGTCGAGCGGCGCGCGCAGGAGCGCGCGGTGGTCCTCGTACACCGCGGCGTCGGGCGCGGCGTGACGGGCGATGTCGCGGCTGCCGGGGTCGGGATCGGCGACCGCGGTGACGCGGACGTCGTCGATGAGGGCCAGGTTGCGCAGGTGCTCCCAGCCCATCATCCCGGTGCCGACGATGCCGTAGCGCAGCGCGCTCAGGGAGCCTCCGGCGTCAGGCGCATGGTGAGCGGATGCGAGAAATGGCGGACGAAGACGTCGCTCCAGTACTTGTCGGCCATCGCCGTGGCCACCGCATCGGCCATATCGGGGACCGACTCCGCCCTCACCCTGTCGAAGGTCTGGCCGGCGATGCGGATCTTCACGTACGGCGCGGTCGCGTTGCCCGCGATCCGGCCGGCGGCGCGCGAACCGAGGCGGATGTAGACCTGCCCATCGACGACCACCAGCCAGACGGTCGACCAGTGCTCCTCGCCGTTCTCGACGGTGAGGAACTCGAGCGTCTGCTCGCCGCTGAACGCCTGCGGGTTCCAGTCGGCGGCGGCGACGGGGTTGGTCAGGGTGAGCGCGGCGATGGCGGCAACGGCGAGTCGGCGCATGGACGACCTCCTGGGGTGGCTGCGGCGCTTCTAGCGGCTGTCGCGGCGGAGGGGAAACGCGGCGCGCCGGTGCCCGGGGGGCGTCTCAGAAGTTGTACTCGACCTGGCCGGTGTAGATGACGTCGGCGCGGATGCCGTCGGTGTTGAGGGGGAACTGGAAGCTGGCGTTGAGCACCAGGCCGCCCCAGGGGTTGAGCTTGAAGCCGACGGCGGACTGGATGACGTTGTCGTTGATGCCGTCGCGCTTGTCGTCGTGGTAGCCGAGGAAGTCGCCGGCCAGCGTCAGCCAGCGGGTGGTGAGGACGTCGGCGCCGACGATCCACTGCGCCTGGCTGACGTCCTGGGCGCTGCGGAACGAGTAGCCGAGGTTGAGGTGCGGTGACACGCGCCCGATCTGCTTCGACGCGATGAACCAGGGGGTGAACGTCGGGTCGTGGAAGCCGAGCAGGTCGTTGGCGTTGCCGGTCGGCAGGGTCAGCACCTCGGCGAGCGCGATGTCCGCCAGCCAGGTGTCGACGACGTGCCACTTGGCGCGCAGGAAGAGATCGCCGGTGCCGGTGGCGGACTCGTTGAACGAATCCTGGGCGCAGCGGTAGGGCCGGCCGCAGATCGGTCCGGTGCCGTTCTGGATCACCCCCGTCTGGGTGCGGGAGAACCGCGCCACCGAGCTGACGCCGCCATCGCCGTCCGGATCGAGGGTCATCGCGGACGCCGTGCCCTGCATGTGGGCATGGTTGATGGCCAGGGCGAGGCTGACGTCGATGCTGTCGGTGAGGCCGTAGGCGGCGCTGAGATAGAACATGTCGAAGGTGAAGCGCATGTCGAGCTGGGTGCGGATGACGTCGTCGCTGAAGATCGCCTGGTCGCCGGCCGGCAGCGTCGCCAGGGTCGCCTTGCTGACCGCGGGCTGCACGGTGACGAGGTTGTCGAGCGAGTCGCCGGCGAGGGTGCTGAACTCGACGTGCTGGTACGACAGCCCGACGTTGAAGCGGCCCCGACCGAGCGTCTGGGCGCGCTCGCCGAAGCCGGCGCCGAGGCTCTGCTCGAAGCGGACGAAGGTGTCGAGGTCGGAATCCCAGGCGAAGCTGAAGGCGCCGCTGGAGGAGGGCAACGGCACCTGCGAGCGCGCCGCCGCCATCTGCGCCGACAGGTTGGTGAAGCCCTGGACGATGCTCGGCTTGCCGAGGTCGCTCGAGGTCTGGTTGATGGTGGTGCTGAGCGAGCCGCCGAAGAGGTTCGGGATCACCTTCTCCAGCGGCGTCGCCTGGGCGGCGAGCGGCACGGCCAGCGACAGCGACGCCAGCACGCGGGCGCACCTCCGCCAGGCGCGGAGACGCGCCGGCGACGGCTGGGCTGGTGAGCCCGCCGCACCGCCGGCGGCGCGGGCTCGGGCAGGATCCCGTGCGACTATTGTCCGCTCCCGATCTTCCAGGAGGACTGCTCCCGAACCAAAACCTTAGTCAAACGCACTTCCAGACGCACGGGCCGCCCGCTGCTCGCGTCGGTGAAGCGATCGCGGCGCACGAACGAGACCAGGTAGCCGCCCTCCTGCGGCGTGATGCTGATGTCGTCGATCTCCACCGCGAGGTCGGTGGCGGTGTCGAGGTAGGTGCGCAGCGCCGTCCGTTGGCGCTCGGAGAAGCTGGCATAGGCGCCGGCGACCTCGTCGAGGTTCTTGCTCTCGACGGCGCGGCGATAGCGCTCGAGCAGGGCGCGCACGCTCTCGTCGACCGCGGCCGGCACGTCCGCGCCATAGGCGGGCGTCCACAGCAGGCTGGCCACCGCGTCGCGCGTGCGCTCCAGCGCCGAGCGGCGCTGGCGCTTCGGCTGCGTGCGCTCGACGCGCGGCGAGGGCTCGACGATGCCCTCGGCCTCGAGCAGCAGGCGGTAGGCATCGACGTCGGTGTTGGTCTGCTTCTCGATCGACTGGCCCTCCTCGGGCGAGAGCTGGACCCGCAGGCGGCGCAGCATGCTCAGTACCAGCCGCTTCTGCAGATCGAAGAACTGGTCGAGCTCGCCCTCGACCGAGTCGGAGGCCTCGTTGACGCCGCTGCGCGCGTCGACGATGCGGGCGTCGATGCGCAGCGTCCGGTCGCTCACGTAGTAGGCGCCGGCGAGCAGGCGGCCGATGCCGAGCTCGCGCGCGGTGACCAGCGGATCGGTGCCGCGGGCCCGCGTCGTGCGGTCGATCAGCTCCGGCGAGTAGACGCGCAGCGCCTTCACCTTGCTGAGCTCGGTGTTGAAGGCGAGTCGCAGCGCCTGGCTGATCCAGTTGTAGGACGGATCCTGGCGCAGGTTCTGGAAGTCGAGCACGCCGATGACGTTGTCCTCCTGGGGCTCGTTGTCGCGCGGCTCGGCCGGCGGCAGCACCGGCGCCGGCCGCGGCGTCACCGGGCCGACGTTGAGCAGGGCCAGGTCGGTGCCCTCCATCTTGTTGTACGGATGCTGGCCGCCGCCGGTGAGCTGGGGGACGCGCCGCGCCACGTAGCCGAACAGCTCCGACACCGAGAGCACGCCGTCGCCGTCGGCGTCGGCCTGGCCCTGGATGCCCTCGAGGAGGGCGTAGGTGAAGGCGCCGTGGTTCAGCCCCGGGCGCTCCTTCGACTGCTCGCCCGGCTTGGAGGCGGCGAGGAGGAAGAAGCCCTCGCCGGCGGTCATCTGCCGCGCCATCTCGTCCGGCGACACCGCCGCCGCCGCCGGAATGCCGAGCGCGCCGGAGTGGCAGGTGTCGAGCATGACGATCACCGCCCGCACGTTGCGCCGCACGATGCGCAGCGACTCGTCGAAGTCGGACATGCGCAGCCCGTCGGCGAGCAGCGAGTCGGCGGTGGCCGGGTAGGGGAGGAAGTAGTAGCTGCCGCTGGCCAGGTCGCGCACCCCGTGCCCGGCGACGAAGAGGACGGCGACGTCGTCGGGTCCGGCCTGGCCGAGGAAGCGCGACAGGCCGGAGAGCATGCTCTCCCGGGTCACCTGGGCGTCGGTCAGCACCATGGCGCGCACCTCGCGATAGGGGCCCCGGCGCGCCGCGGTCTGCAGCTCCGCGCCGATCGCTCGGGCATCGGCGTCGGCGAATTGGAGGTTGAGGTCGGCGGCGGCGTACTGGCTCACCCCGACCGCCAGCACCCACAGCACGGGGCCGTCGACCGGCCCGCTGGCGGTCGCGGCGGCGGTCGGCAGCGCCTGCGGGTAGGCCCGGTCGAGCACCGACGCCTGCCAGAGGCCGATGGCCACGAGCATCCCCATGGCCAGGCTGACGCCCGCCACCACGTAACGCCAACCCGCCGTCATGCGAATACCGCGCACCAGTACGCCGGGCCCAGTGGCCGCGCAATCCACGCCGCACCCCCGCCACAGGGATGAGGGATAGCCGCAACATGTTGCATGCAAAAGGGAAATCCTATGATTTGGGGGCACTGCGGGTATTACAAGCGAGAGTTGGTCATCTGACGGACGACATCGCATGCCGACTGATCCTGCCATGGAGACACCGCTGCGCGCCGTCCCGGCGCATGCCGCAGCAAAACGCCGCGATGCCGCATCTCCAGCCCCAGAGGGTCATGGAAACACGATACGGTGTACGGGCATGCGTCCGCGCCGGAGGGCAGGTTGGATTCGCTAGACGAGGCGCAGGAGGCTCGGCAACTGATCGGGCGTTGCCTCGCTGGAGAGGTCGAGGCAGCGACCGAATTCCAGGGGCGCTACGGCGAGTTGATCTACGGCTATCCGATGCGGGTCTACCGGGTGCCGCCGGACGAGGCGGGGGACTTCTACGTCTTCGCCTTCGAGCGCGGGCGGATCTTCCGGCGGGTGCGGACGTACGAGGGGCGGGCGCCGTTCCGCGCCTATCTGCTCGGCTTCGTGCTCGACGATCTCGTGCTCGAATGGAAGCGCGGCGTGCGCGAGATCGAAACCGTATCGATCGAGACGCTTGGCGAATTGCCCGATCCGGGGGCTGCCGACCGCGCCACAACCAGTGAAGGCGACAGGCAGATGGACAGCACGACGTTTCGGCAGATGTTGGGGGATCTCTCCCCGTCGAAGTCGGTGGTGATGAAGCTGCTCTACGTCGAGGACTACGAGTTCCAGCCGTCGGAGGTGCGCTATCTGGCGCAGGTGTCCGGCTGCGATGTCCCCGAGGTGCTCGAGCGCATCGACCGGCTCCGCGCCACGGTGCGCGAGCGCGAAGCGGGCCTGAAGCGCATGGAGGACGCGCTGGACGCGGTGCAGGCGTGGATCCAGCTCTACGAGCGCCGGGTGCAGCGGATCAGCGACGACCTGTCGGCGCTGCCGCCGACCAGCATGGCGGCCGAGCGGCTGCGCGAGGAGCGCCTGCAGCTCGAGCGCAAGATCCAGCGCCGCCGGCAGCAGCGCGCCAAGCTGCTCGCCCAGGCGCAGCGGCGCAAGGTGACGGCGCCCTACAAGGACATCGCGGCGATGCTCAACACCAGCATCGGCAACATCGGCTCGCAGATCGCGCGCCTGCGGCGCGAGCTGCTGACCAAGGTCGGAACGGTCGGCTCGAACATCGAGATGCCCGCGCACCTGGACCAGGCGGCGCGGTCCTGAGCCGACGAGCGCATGCGAAGCCGCGGCCGCGTGCCGCGGCGGAAAGTGAACCATCATGACTGACCTCAGGGAAACCGCATCGGGCGGCGGCGCGCCGTGTCCCGATTTCGAGGTGCTGTCCTGCTTCGCGGATGGCGAGCTGAGTGGCCCCACCGCCGCAGAGGTCACCGCCCACCTCGGCGCGTGTCCGCGCTGCGAGGCGGTGACCAGCCGGTTGCGCGAAGGGTTCGGCGCCGGTGAGGCGGGCTTCGGCGGCGGCCTCGGCGGATCCGGGTGCGCCAGCGAGGAGCAGTTGGTGCTCTACGTCAGCGGCGCGCTGGGCGGCAGCGACCGCGCCCCCATTGCCGCCCATGTCGGCGGCTGCGACCCCTGCGTCGCGTCGCTGGCGCAGCTCCACCGTCGCCTGAGCGTGCTGGGAGACGTCGCCGCCCCCATCCCGGCCGACGTCGTCCGGCGCGCTCAGGCGGTGCTCCCGGCCGCGCTGGCGGAGCTGGCGCCGGCAGCGGTGCCGACGGCGGCGGGAGCGCGTCCGCACCCGGCCCTGGCGCGGGAGGCGGGTCCGTCGCTTCTCGAGCGTCTGCGCGCCTGGCTGCGGGTGCCGGTGCTGGCGCCGCTGGCGGTGGCCGCCACGGCGTTGTTCATGGTCGCGGTCGGCTCGCTGCCATCGACGGGGCCGGACGGCGGCGAACGCAGCCGCGCCCTGCCGCCATCGACGGTGCGCCTGCGGGTCACCGCCGACAGCACCACCATGTACAGCCGGCCGAGCGGCAAGTCGGATCCGCTCGGCACCGTCGGGCGCGGTGCCACGGTCGCGGTTGCCGGCGAGGAGCGCGGTTGGTACGAGGTGCGCCTCGACGATGGGCGGTCCGGTTGGATCCTGCGGGAGGCCTTCGAGTAACCGGTGGCCAACGATGCACAGCGCCGGCGCCGCGGGCGTCGACGCGTGAGCACCATGCGCCTGGCGGCGCTGGCGCTGGCCGGACTGCTCCTCGCGGCCCCGGCCGGTGCGCAGGAGTCGCTCGTCTGCGGCGTGCCGGTGTCGCGCGCGCTCGCCGCGGGTGCCACGCATCACTACACCCTGGCCCCACGGGTGGGGTCGGCGGTGGTGATCCAGGCGGCCGACGTCGGCACGACGCTCGGGCTGCTCCGCATCCGGGTGTCCGGGCCCGGCGGCACGCTCGCCGACACCTGCCAGGGGGTGGCCCAGTTCACCGCCGTGCCGGGCCCGCTCGACCTGCAGATCTCGCAGTGCGGCGGCAGCAACGACGGCCAGTACACGGTCTCGCTGAACGTCGTGTCGGACGATGGTGGCAACTGCGGCCGGCCGCTGCTCTGCGGCGCGACGCCCGACGGCATCGGCTTCGCGGTGCCCGGTGAAGCGGACTCGTTTCTCCTCTCGCTGCACGCCGGCGAGCGGGTGACGCTGCGCCTCAACTACACCGACGGGCTCGGCGCGCCGTTGCTGCGCCTCTTCGGACCGGACGGCGTCGAGCTCGCCCTCCAGGGCCCGTGCGCCGGCCAGGTGAGCATCGATCCCGACCGTGGCGACGGCCTCTACACCGCCCTGATCAGCGCCTGCGACCAGCCGGTCCGGCGCCCATACCGCATCGAATTCTCGGACGACGCCTGCCCGGAGGGTCCGGTCATCACCACCTTCCTGGTCGCCAACGCCGCCAACGATCCGCTCAAGCCGAGCGGCTTCGATGGCGCCGGCCGGCCGATCTTCAAACACCCGTACGGCCAGGGCTTCTCGCTGGTCCTGGAGGCGCGCGCCGGGGCCAATCGGCACAATCCCGGCGTCTATCCGGCGCCCTATTTTGCCGGCGGAACGCTGATGGACCCCGACATGCAGATGATCCAGTCGCGCCCGCTCGGCGACGGCAGCGCGGTGGTCTGCGACACCGCCCCGCCGCTCCTCGGCGGCGTGCCGGCGACCGTGCCGTTCCGCTTCGACGACTCCCCTATGGCGCGCGACACCATCCACGACATGGGCTGCCGCTTCGTCGACGGCGCCGGCCAGTTGGTCGCCCGGCAGAACTCGATCGAAGCCTGCACGCGCTCGGACCAGGCCTTCGGCTTCGGCTTCGTCGATCGCGGCTCGCGCATCCAGTTCTGCGGCCTCATCGCCACCGCCTGGAGCTTTCCCCCCGGCGACACCATCGTCGCGGCCCGCGTCAAGGACGGCGACGAGGGGGAATTCGGCCAGCCGCGCGAGATCGTCGTGCGCATCGGCGAGACGACGACCCCGAGCGTGACCGCGAGGCCGACCGCCACCGCGACCCCGACCCGCGCGACGCCGCCGACGGCCACCGCGACGCGGACGCCGCCGGCCACCGCGACCCGTACCGCGACGCCCAGCAGCCCGGGCTCGACGGCGACGCCCACCCCGACCGGCACGGGGTCGACGCCCACCGCCACCCGGACCCTGCCGCCCATGGCCTGCGCCGGCGACTGCAACGGCGATCGACGGGTCTCGATCGCCGACCTCACCCAGGTGCTGACGATCCTGATCCAGAGCGCGCCGCTCGCCGGTTGTCCCGCCGCCGACGCCGACGGCAACGGCGTGCTCACCATCAACGACGTCATCGCCGCCGTGAATGCCGCGCTCTATGGCTGCCCCTGACATTCGCGCCGCCGCGTAGTAACCGAAGAGGCGCATGGGCGCGCCTCCGTCCGCTCCGCCGGCGGTCGATTCGATCTGCCCGCACGCCCCCGCGTGCGCCGGCTGCGCCCTGATCGGCACCGCGTACACCCGCCAGTTGGCGCTCAAGCGCGCGCGGGTCGTCGCCGCGCTGGCGACCCATCCCCGGCTCGCCGCCGTCGCCGTCGGCGACATCGTCGGTTCGCCGCGCGTCTTCGGCTATCGCAACCAGGCGAAACTGGTGGCCCGCGCCGCCCGCCGCGGCCTGCTGCTCGGCGTCTACCGGCCCGGCACCCACCAGGTGGTCGACATCAGCCGCTGCCCGGTGCACGACCCGCGCATCACCCAGGTGCTGGCCGGCGTCCGCCAGGCGGTGGCGGCGACCGACCCGCCAATCTACGACGAGCGCAGCGGCAGCGGCTGGCTGCGCTACGTCGTCGTGCGCGCCTCGGCGTGGAAACACAGCGCGCAGGTGATCCTGGTGGTGCGCGACCGCAACTGGTCCGGCGAGGCGGCCCTGCTCGGCCGCCTGCGCCGCCTGCCGAGCGTGCGCAGCGTCGCGCTCAACCTCAACCGCTCGCAGGGCAACGTCATCTTCGGCGAGCGCTTCATCGCCGTCACCCGCGAGCAGTCGCTGCTCGAGCGGGTCGGTGGTCTCACCCTCAGCAGCCGCGCCGGCGCCTTCCTGCAGGCCAACATCGGCGTCGCCCGCAAGGTCTACGAGCGCGTCCTGACGCTCGCCGATCCGCAGCCCGACACCATCGCCGTCGACCTCTACTGCGGCGTCGGCGCGATCAGTTTCTGTCTCGCCACCCGCGCCCGCCAGGTGTTCGGCGTCGAGGAGTCCGCCAACGCCATCCTCGATGCCAAGCTCAACATCCGCCTCAACGGCTTCCACAACGTCCGCTTCTTCGCCGAGCCGGCGGCGGCCGGCATGACCCGTCTCACGGAGGCGCTGCCGGCGGTCGACCTGGTGACCCTCAACCCGCCGCGCAAGGGCGCTGACGAGCCCACCCGCGCCGCCATCGCCCGCGCCGCGCCGCCGCGCATCGTCTACGTCTCCTGCGATCCGAACACCCTGGCGCGCGATCTCGACTGGTTCGCGGGCCGCGGCTGGAGGACCGACCGCGTCGATCCCTTCGACATGCTGCCGCAGACCGACCACGTCGAATGCGTCGCGCTGCTGACGCGAACCGCGGCGTGACCGGCGACGCCAGAGGCCGGCGACCACTGAGCGATCACCTGGGCACGTCGCGCGTCAGGTCGGTGGCAGCACCACCGCGTCGTAGCGCTGGAACTCCATCGTCGTGCGCCGGCTGGTGATGCGCCAGCCCTCCGCCTGGCGCGCCAACTCGTCGAGGTAGCGGACGCCGACGATGAAGTCCTCGGCGTCGTCCTCGGTCTCCAGGCGGTGGTAGACGAGCGCGTAGGTCTCGCAGGAGGCGCGATCGCCCCGCACCTCGATCAGCGGATTGGTGAGGAAGTGCATGGTGGTGCGGTAGCGCGGCATGCGCTCGCGCAGCGCCGCCAGCACGACGTCGATGCCGCCGCTGCCGAGCGAGCCCTCGTACGCCGCGTCGGCGGCGAAGCACGACGCCACCTGCGCGAGATCGCGCCGATCGACGCCGCGCGCATAGCGCATGATCAGATCGTGGATCGCCGCCCGATCGATGAGCGCCCGCACCGCCTCCATGCCGTCGCTCTGCCAGCCGGGCAGGCGCTGCGTCAACTCTCCGCGCGGGCGGTGGCCGCGGCCGGCCGCGCGTCGTCTCCTCCGCGTTCTCCGTGGCCGTGGCGTTGCCGACGCCGTGGTCACCGCCGGCTCGTCGAGTGGCCGCCCCCGCTTGACTAGGTGGCCGCGCGCACGGAAGCTCACCGCCATGCGCTGTCGGGCCTGCGGCACGACGCTGCTTCCGGGGAAGTCCTTCTGCCACGCCTGCGGGGCGCGCGCGACGCAGGCGTGCGCCAACTGCGGCGCCGAGGTCGAGGCCGGCTTCCGGTTCTGTCCCGACTGCGGCCAACCGCTCGCCGCCGAGGGGCCGGCGGCGTCGGCGCCGGAACCGCCGGAGCCGCCGAGCAGCGTGCCCGAGTCGCTGGCGCAGAAGATCCGCGACGCGCAGGGCATTCCCGGCGAGCGCAAGCAGGTGACGGTGCTGTTCTGCGACCTCGCCGGCTCGACCGCCGTCGCCAGTGGCCTCGATCCCGAGGTCTACCGCGAGGTGCTCGAACAGTACGTCGCCCTCGCCATGCACGAGATCTACCGTCTCGAGGGCATCGTCACGCAGCTCTCGGGCGACGGCTTCATGGCCCTCTTCGGCGCCCCGGTGGCGCACGAGGACGCCCCTCAGCGCGCGGTCCTGGCGGCCCTCGCGATCCGCGACGCGCTGGCCCACTTCAACGAGCAGTTGCAGCGCGAGCGCGGCGTCGCGCTGCCGGCGCGCATCGGTCTGAACACCGGTCCGGTGGTCGTCGGCACGGTCGGCAACGACCTCAAGATGGACTACACGGCGATCGGCGATACCACCAATCTCGCCGCCCGTCTCGAGCAGTTGGCGCGCCCGGGCACCATCCTCATCAGCGAGGCGACGGCGCGCCTGGTGCGCGGCTTCGCGCGCCTGCGCCCGGTGGGGCGCCTCGAGGTGAAGGGCAAGCGCGAGCCGGTCCCCGCCTTCGAGGTGCTGGAGGCGCGCGAGCTGGCGAGCCCGATGTCGGTCGCCGCCGAGCGCGGCCTGACGCCCCTGGTCGGACGCGACGAGGAGCTGGCCCAGGTCGCGAGCTGCTTCCGCCGCCTCGGCGGGCACTACACCCAACTCGTCAGCTTGGTGGGCGCCGCCGGCAGCGGCAAGTCGCGCCTGATCTACGAGCTCAAGCAGCGGCTGCTCGAGGAGGACGAGGCGGTCACCTTCCTCGAGGCGCGCTGCGCGGCGCTGAGCCAGTCGATCCCGCTGGCGCCGTTCGTCGCCATGCTGCGCCAGTACTTCGACCTCTCGCCGAGCGACGACGAGGCGACCGCGTGCGGCAAGGTGGAGCGCCGGCTCGGCAAGGCGATGGCGCAGATCGACGACGCCTACCCGCTGCTCTGTCGCGTCCTCTCCGTGCCGGCGCCGGTGCCGGCCGAGCTGCCGCTCGAGCGGCTGAAGCGCGAGACCTTCGAGGCGATCGCCCGGTTGGTGCAGAGCGAGAGCCGGCGCGGGCCGGTGATCCTGATCCTCGAGGACCTGCACTGGATCGACGAGCCGTCGCAGGAGCTGCTGGAGATGGCGATCACCCGTCTCAGCCGCTCGCAGGCGATGATCCTGGTCAGCCATCGCCCCGAGTACCGGCCGCAGTGGCGCACCGAGGCGGCGCTCACCCAGATCTCCCTGCGGCCGCTGCTCGACGGCGACGTGCGGCGGATCACCCGCGCGTTGGCCGGCGGGGCGCTGCCCGACGAGCTCGAGGCGCGCATCCTGGCCAAGGCGGAAGGCAGCCCGTTCTTCGCCGAGGAGATCACCCGGTCGCTGTCGGAAGAGGGGTTCCTGGAGCGCGCGGGCGGCGCCGTGCGCCTCACCCGGCCGGTGGACGAGATCCTGATCCCGGGCAGCGTGCGCGAGGTGATCGCCGCGCGGCTCGATCGCCTGCCGGCCGCGGCCAAGCGCGTCGCCCAGATCGCCGCCGTGCTCGGCCGCCAGTTTCAGCGCCAGCAGCTCGCGCACCTGCTCGCCGACGAGCAGGTCGACGTCGAGGGAGCGCTCGAGGAGCTGCTGCGCCGCGGCGTCATGCACCGCAAGAGCCTGTTCTCCGATGACGAGTACCGCTTCGGCGAGAGCCTGACCCAGGAGGTGGCCTACGACTCGCTGCTGCACCGGCAACGCCGCCAGCTCCACGGCCGGGTGGCGACGCTGCTCGAGTCGGGCGCCGGCGACGCGGCGCTGGCGCGGCCAGCCCTGCTGGCGCACCACTTCGCGCGCAGCGACGACCGCGCCCGCGCCGTCGAGACCCTGCTGCGCGCCGCCGCCGAGGCCGAGCAGCTCCCGAGCTACCGCACCGCCAGCGATCTCTTCCGCCAGGCCTGGGAGATCGGCGAGGCGCTGCTCGCCGATGCCCCGGCCGACGGGCGCGTCCAGCGCTGGGTGATGGAGGCGACGGTCGGCTTCACCCGGGTCACGGTGTTGTACGGCAGCTCCGCCGATCCGCAGGCCGAACGGGCGGCGCTGCGCGGTCGCGAGCTGGCGCAGGCGCTCGGCGCCAAGGAGGCCGCCAGCCTGCTGCGCACCATGCACGGCATGCTGCTGACCGTCGACCCCGAGCGCTTCGCCGAGGGCGTGGCGATCACCGAGGCGGCGGTCGCCGAGGCGCGGCAGTCCGACGACATCATCCAGGCGCTCAGCGCCTCGCGCGCCGTCGCCTGGCACTACCTGCTCGACGGCCGCTTCGACGCCGCCCGCACGACCATCGAATGGGTGGAGCGCGGCCTGCAGGAACGCGCCGAGCTCCCCGGAGCCCCCGACATGTACCTGGCGGCGCGCCTGATGCACGACGGCATCCTGCAGGCGAGCGACGAGCTCGAGCTCGCCTTTCACCGCGCCGGCGAGACCCTCGCCATGGCCGACCGCGCCGGCAGCCACACCGTGCGCGCCGGCAGCAGCGTGCTGCTTGCGCAACTGCATCTGCAGCGCGCCGAGCACGAGGAGGCCCGCCGCTGGGCGGCGCGCGGTCTCGAAACCGCCGAGCAGATCGGCAACTTCGCCGGTCTGCAGCGCGCCCGCGCCCTGCTGCTCGCGGCGCGCGTCGCGCTCGGCGAGGCGGTCACCGTCGGCGCCGTCGGCGACCTGCTCGAAGAGGGGATCGAGCGCGGCGGCAACGCCATCGTGTCCATCCAGCCGATCGTCGATGCCTTCCTGGCGCTGGGCGAGATCGGTCGCGCCGAGCGCGTCGCCCGCCTGGCCCTGGAGCGCGCCGCCGGCCGCTATCGTCAGATCCTCGCCGGCGCCGCGCTCGCCGACGTGCTGGTTCGCCTCGGCCCCTCCGCCTGGGCCGAGGCCGAGCGCCTGGTCGAGCGCACCATGGGCGTTGCCGAGGCCGTCGGCGCCCGTGGCATCCAGGCGCAACTCTCGGTCGCCGCCGCCCGCCTGGCGCTCGACCGCGACCTGGCGCGCGACGCCCAGCAGGCCCTCGAGCGAGCGCGGTCACTCTGCGCCGCGATCGGTCTCTCGCGCTTCGCCGGCGCCATCCCGATGCTGCAGGCGCAGGCCGCATCGGGGAGTCGCGCCACCGCCTGAGCGGCGAAGAGCAGGGGGGCGGGCCGCGCTCCTGCGCGCGGTCCTGCACTGTGCGCGCCCGTTGCCGGGTCAGGAGGCCGCAGCGGCGCGCACGGCCGAGACGACCTCCTCGATCTGCGCCTCGCCGAGGAACGGCGACATCGGCAGCGAGAGCACCTCGGCGGCGGCGCGCTCGGCGGCGGGGAAGGAGCCGGCCGGGTGGCCGAGCCGCCGGTAGCCCTCCTGGAGGTGCAGGGGACGGGGGTAGTGGATGCCGGTGCCGACTCCCCGGGCGGTGAGCGCCTGCTGGAGCGCATCGCGATCGCGGCTGCGGATGGCGTACTGGTGGTAGACGTGCTCGACGCCGGGGCGCTCGCCCGGGAGGACGATGGGCAGGCCGGCGAGCCCGGACGCGTAGCGGGCGGCGACGCCGCGGCGGGCGCGGTTCCAGTCGTCGAGGTGGCGCAGCTTGACGCGCAGCACGGCGGCCTGGATGGCGTCGAGGCGCGAGTTGCGGCCATCGGGGATGGCGTGCACGTACTTGCTGCTCTCGCCGTGGGTGGCGATCAGGCGGACGCGCTCGGCGAGATCGGCGCGCATCGTGGTGACGGCGCCGGCGTCGCCCATCGCCCCCAGGTTCTTGGTCGGATAGAAGCTGAAGCAGCCGACGTCGCCGATGGTGCCGACGCGGCGGCGGGCGCCGGCGACCGTGCACCAGGCCCCGTGCGCCTGGGCGGCGTCCTCGATCAGCGCCGCGCCGTGACGGCGCGCGAGGGGCAGCAGGCGTTCCATGTCGGCCGGCTGACCGTAGAGGTGGACGGCGATGATCGCCTTCACCGGGCGTTGCGCGAGTTGCGACGCGGCGGCGTCAACGTCCAGGGTGTAGTCGTCGCCGATGTCGACGAAGAGCGGGGTCGCGCCGCAGCGGACGATCGCCTCGACCGTGGCCGCGAAGGTGAACGGCACCGTCAGCACGGCGTCGCCGCGGCCGACGCCGAGCGCCTGCAGCGCCAGCTCCAGCGCGTCGGAGCCGTTGGCGACGCCGACGCAGTGCGCGGCGCCGAGATAGGCGGCGAGCTCGGCCTCGAAGCCGCGCACCTCGTCGCCGCCGACGAAGGCGGTGCGGTCGATGACCCGCGCCAGCGCGGCGTCGATGGCGGGGCGGAGGCTGCGGTACTCGGCGGCGAGATCGAGCAGGGGGACGGGCACGGGACGGCGTGCGCCGGTCAGCCCATGGGCCGGAGCGTCAGTGGCGCCCCTGGCGCCGCGGCGCGCGGGCTGACCGGCTCACTTCCTCACTTCTTGACCGCCGGGTGGTACAGCACCAGCATCGTGTAGGTGAGCGCTGGGCGGTCGTCCTGTCCGACCACGTGCACGGCGATCTCCTGCGTCACCTGCGTGCCCTTGGGCTTGGCCTCGACGGCGACCAGGCGGGCACGGGCGTGGATCTTGGACCCGGCGGGCACCGGGCTGACGAAGCGCAGCTTGTCGGAGCCGTAATTGGTGGCGTTGCCGTAGCCGACGATGCGGTGGTCGGACGCCGCGCGCAGCGTCGGCAGCAGGCTGAGGGTCAGAAAGCCGTGCGCGATCGTGGTCTTGAACGGGCTTTCCTTCTTGCAGCGCTCGACGTCGACGTGAATCCACTGATGGTCGCCGGTGAGGTCGGCGAACTTGTTGATCATGTCCTGGGTGACCTCGACCTCGTTGCCCCAGGGTCCGAAGGTGTCGCTGACCTTGGCGCGCAGCGCGTCGATGTCGTCGAAGCGGATGTCCTGCATGAGTCCTCCTGGATCGGGCGTGATGGGGGAACCCTGGCCGTGTAGTACGCGCGCCGCGGGCGTTTCAACACGGGCGCCGGCGGTCCGGTCAACGGCGCGGGGCGTGGGTCGCCGCGAAGGCCGGCGAGTATTCCCGCAGCGCGTCGTAGAGCGGGGCGAGCGCGATCTGGCCCGGGGCGGTGGGGGCGCCGGCGAAGCTGTAGGTGAGCAGCGAGTCGAGCAGGGGGAAGAAGACGCGGCTGGCGGCGCCCTCGGCGCCCATGCCGATGACGATGCGCGGCGGCCCCGGGGCGCGCAGCAGGTCGACCAGGCGGGCGAGATCGCGCGGGCCGCCGACCGCGGCGGCGATCTTGACCACGTCGCCGCGGCCGGCGCCGGCGGCGAGCAGCTCGCGGAGCACGGCGTCCGGCGGCGCCGCGTCGAAGCAGTGGGCGGAGACGATGGCGAGCCGCTGGTGGCGCCGCGCCAGGGCGACGATCTCGTCGCACAGCGGCGCGCGCAACTCGATGTCGAGTCCGTCGGCGCGGCCGACCAGCGCCTCGTAGAGGGCGCGGCGCTGCGCGTCGGTCAGCGCGCTGCCGCCGCCCTCGGCGCGCCAGCGCACGGTGGCCAGCAGCGGCTTGCCGAGCCGGCGCAGCGCGTCGCAGGTGTCGCGCGCGGCGGCGACGTCGAGGGCGTGGCACTGGTCGACGCGCAGCTCGATCGCGTCGGCGAGCGCCGCCCAGCCGGTGTCGGCGAGGTCGCGGTCGGTGACCGCCGCGATGATGCGCGGCATGGTGCCGAGCTCGAGATCGCCGAGGCGCAGCATGGCGGTAGGGAAGCACGCGCCGGCGGGGCGCGCCAGCCGATCAGCGCCACTCGACGCGGCCGGCGAGGGTTCGTCGCACGCCGACCTCGCGCAGCCGGGCCGGTGGCACGGTCGCCGGATCCTCGCTCAGGATCACGGCGTCGGCGCGGGCGCCGGGGCGGAGGACGCCGATCTCGCCGCCCATGCCGAGGGTCGCGGCGCCGCCACGGGTGTACAGGCGCAGCGCCTCGGCGGCGGTGATGGCCTGCTCGCGGCCGAGCGTGGCGCCGTCGGCGGTGCAGCGGCGGACGGCGGTGTCGATGGCGGCGATGACGTCGAAGGTGAAGACCGGGGCGTCCGAGCTGGCGGCCAGGGTGAGGCCGGCGTCCAGCATGCGGCGGTGCGCCTGGTAGGCGAGGGCGGGGGGGATGCCGGTCTGCCGCAGCAGCGGACCGGTGTCGTAGAGCTGCACCGGCTGCACGACGACGTGGACGCCGAGGTCGACGGCGCGCCGCAGCGCCTCCTCCTCGAGGAAGAAGAAATGGTCGATGCGCGGCGGCAGGGCGGCACCGCGATAGACGGCGGCCAGGGCGGCGAGCGCCTGGCGGATGGCGACGTTGCCGCCGGCGTGGATGCCGACCGAGAAGCCGCGCGCGCAGGCCGCGCGGATGACCGCCTCCAGCGCCTCGTCCTCGTAGTACAGCAGGCCGGTGTGCAGGCGGCGGTCGGTTCCCCAGCGCGCCGGCTGTTGCAGCGCCAGCCGCCACGGCGCCAGGGAGCGGTGGCGGAGCGTCCGCAGCAGCATGGCGGCGAACTGGCGGATGGCGTCGTGCAGGGTGATGCACAGCGCGCACTTGGTGCCGCCGTCGGTGAACAGTTTGAGCGGCCCGAGCGCGAGCCGGCCGTCGGCCCAGCCGGTGGCGGCGCCGTCGAGGCGGTCCGCCGGCACCGCGAACATGTTCTCGCCCAGCGGCATCATGGTCACCCCGACGTGCAGCTCGCCGCGCCGCTGCCACTCGCGGTAGAGCGCCTCCATCGACGCCGGCACCGCGGCGTCGCAGACGTGGGTGATGCCGGCGGCGAGGACGCGCTCCTGGTAGGCGTTCTCGATCGCGAACCAGCCCTCGCGGCTGGCGGCGAGCCGGCCGTGGCGCGCCACCGCCTCGGCGGCGCCGAAGCAGCGCTCGTAGACCCGGCCGTCAGGGGCGCCGCCCGCGGCGCGGCCGAGCATCCCGCCGGGCGGATCGTCGCGCAGCGCGTCGAGCCCGGCGGCGCGCAGCCCGAGCGAGTTGAGGACGCCCTCGTGGTAGGTGAAGTGGATGAGCAGCACCGGGTGGCTGGGCGCGACGCGGTCGAGGTCGTGGCGATCCGGCGTCCGCCGCTCTGCCAGGTTGTGCTCGTTGAAGCCGACCAGGACGATCCACTCGCCCTCCGGCGTCTGCGCCGCCGCCTGCGCCACCAGTGCCAGCACGTCCGCCAGCGTGCGGCAGGGCGGGCAGCGGATCTCCGGGAAGGCGGCGTAGGTGGCGGCGAAGCAGAAGTGGTGGTGGGCGTCGATGAAGCCCGGGTAGACGACGGCGCCGGCCAAGTCGCGCTCCTCGGCGTTCGGCGTCGCGCCGCGCACCGCGTCCAGGGTTCCCACCGCGGTCACCCGCCCGCCGGCGAAGCCGACCGCCGGGGCGACCGCGGCGGCGTCGTCCATGGTGTGGATCGCCGCGTTGTGCAGGATCAGGCGGTCGAATGCGTGGAGCGCCATCGCGCGCCGAATAGCAGAGACGCGCCTCCACGGAGAATCGGCTCGTGGCAGCGACGCGGCGCCCGAGCGCGCTCCGCCGCTTCGTTCTCGGTCGAGGATCGTGTGGGGCTGGAGCCCGCGCGGCGTTCCCGATAGGCTCCGCGCCCGTGACGCCGAGGGTGCGGTTCTGGGTGGGGTTGCTGGCGCTGGCCGCCGGCGCGGCGGCGATTCGCATCGTCGGCCTGCGCGACCTGCCGCCCGGACTGTTCTGCGACGAGGCGGGGCTGGGGTTCAACGCCTGGTCGCTGCTGCACACCGGCAGGGACGAGACCGGGGCCGCGTGGCCGCTCTACGTCTGGTCGTTCGGCGTCAGCTACAAGAACCCCGTCTTCATCTATTCGGCGATGCTGCCGGTGGGGCTGTTCGGGCTGAGCGAATTCAGCATCCGCCTCACCTCGGCGCTGTTCGGGGTGGCGACCGTGATCGGCGTCGGCCTGCTCGGGCGCATCGTCTTCGGCGCGCTGGGCGGGCTGCTCGCCGCCCTGCTGCTCGCCGTGGTGCCGTGGCACGTCCACTTCAGCCGCATCGCCTTCGAGCTCATCACCTTCCCGGCGATCTTCGTCTTCGCCTTCGCGGCGCTCGCCGCCGGGGTGCGCGGCCGGCCGCGCTGGTTGCTGCTGGCCGGACCGCTGTTCGCGCTCTGCTTCTACACCTACGGGCCGGCGAAGCTGTTCGTGCCGATGTTCCTGCTCGGCGCGCTGCTGCTCTATGCGCGCCGCCTCTGGGCAGTGCGCGGCACCGTCATCATGGCGGCGGTGCTGACGCTGCTGACCGCCATGCCCGTGCTGGTGTTCGACCTGTCGCACCGCGACCGCTCGGGACAGTACTTCAGCCGCACCACGACGCTGAATCCGAGCCAGACGGTGGAGCAGAACGCGCGGCGGGTCCTCGACCAGTACGAGCGCTTCTTCTCGCGCGGCTTCCTGTTCGAGAGCGGCGATCCGCTGACCCGGCATGCGGTGCCGGGCTTCGGCGAGCTCTACTGGACGTTCCTGCCGCTGCTCGGGCTCGGCATCCTCTGGTGCCTGTGGCCGGGCCGGCCGGAGGGCAAGCTCTTCCTGTGGTGGCTGGCCCTCTACGCGGTGGCGCCGGCGCTGATGAACGAGGCGCCGAGCGCGTCGCGCGGATTCATCGGCGTCGGCGCCTTCGTGATGATCGCGGCGGCCGGCGCGACGCTGGTGCTCGACGCGCTGCGCCGGATCCCCTGGCGCGCGGCGGCGGGCGCCGCCCAGGCCGCGGCGCTGCTGGCGCTGGTCGCCGGCCTGGCGGTCGAGGGCCGACGCTACTGGACCGCCTACACCACCAGCTATCCGGCGCAGGCGGCCGACGACTTCCAGTACGGCTACCGCGAAGCGATCGACTTCATGGAGGCGCGGCGCGATCAGTACGACACGCTGCTGCTCACCGCCGTGCGCGTGAACATGCCGCAGATCTTCGCCGCCTTCTACAACACCGAGCGGCCGGGCGGCCCGGCGACGGCGCGCGACTACGGCTACCTGATCCTCGATCCGGCGGAGTACGATCGCTACGACCTGCGGAAGCCGATCCTGGCGGCGCTGCGCGAGGACGACCTCCGCCTGTTCGACGACTACAGCGAGCTGCACCGGGTGCGGCAGCCGAACGGCCGCACCGAGTACGTGATCGCCGAGGTGCGCGGGCGCAAGCGCTTCATCCGCGACTGGCTGCTGCTCGGTCCGTTCGACAACCGCGGCGACGCCGGCGTGCAGCGTCCCTACATCACGCCCGCCGACGTGCAGCCGCGCGCCGTCGAGGGCGCCTGGGGACCGGTGTACTGGCGGCGGGTGCTGCCGCAGTTCGTGCGCGTCGACCTCAACGCCGGCTTCCGCCGCGCCGCCGACGTCGCCGGCAAGCCGCTCGAGTGGATGTGCGGCTACGCGACCACCCAGGTGCAGGTGCCGAGCGCCCGCCACGCGGTGCTCGAGATCGGCGCCGCCAATCAGCCGGTGCAGGCGTGGCTGAACGGCAACCCCATCACCGAGCGCATGGTGCCGGTGCCGCCGGCGCCGCAGCGCTGGCCGATCCAGTTGCACGAAGGGGCCAACCAACTGCTGCTCAAGGTGTGCAAGCAGAACGGCGACTGGTTCTTCACCGCTCGCATCACCGACAACCAGGGGCGCGACCTGCCCGACGTGACGGTCGTCGCGGCGATGCCGGAGCCGGCGGCCGCCGGCGCGCCCGAGGTGCCGACCCAGCAGGTCGACGGCTTCGCCGCCGCGGTGCGGGCGAGCCGCTTCTCGGAGCTCTACAGCGACTACCGCGGCAACGCGCCCGCCTGGTGGGAGGCGCTGGAGGACGGCGGCGGCGAGGTGGTGTGGACCACCGACCCGGTGCCGGCCAAAGCGCCCACCGTGTTCGATTTCACCGCCGCGCTGAGCGAGCAGCCCGGCACCGCCGAGCTGTGGGTGAACGGCCACTATGCGCTCAGCTTCCCCACCCAGCGCTTCCCGACCCCGCAGCGCTGGACGCGCGGCCCGTACGTGCTCGAGTTCCTGCCCAAGGAGCAGGGCAACTACCTCTCCGGCGCCTGGCGGCTGCTGGTGCCGGCGGCGGATGTCGCCGCCGGGCAACCGGTGGAGCTGCGCGTCGCCCATCGCGACGGCGCGCCGTTCGCCTTCTTCCAGATCAAGGGGCGCGACGACACGGCGCAGACCGAGCAGCTCACGCTGGAGAGCGCCGCCGCGCTCGCTGCGCCCGCCGCGCCGCCGGCCGCCGCGCCGCCCGCCGCCGCGGCGCCGGCGCCCGGCGCCTGACGCTATGCGCGACGCCCTGGCGATGTGGCGCAACACGCGCCTCGTCGTCCTGACGGCGATGAGCGCCTCGCTCTACGCGGCGTTGCTGATCCCGTTCAAGGTGCTGCCGCTGATCCCCGGCGTCACCGAGCTGCGGCCGGCGAACGCGATGCCGGTGGTGTGCTCGCTGCTCTTCGGCCCCGCCGGCGCCTGGGGCGCGGCGCTGGGCAACCTGATCGGCGATTTCTTCGGCGGCATCGGGCCGGGCGATCTGTTCGGCTTCGCCGGCAACTTTCTCTACGGGCTGATTCCGTACCATGCCTGGCGGGCGCTGAGCGACGGCGACCCGGTGCCGCGGACGCTGCCGCAGTGGCTCGCCTTCACCGCCGTCGTGGCGCTGGCGGCCGGCGCCTGCGCCCTGGTCATCGGCTGGGGCCTCAACCTGCTCGGCTTCGTGCCCTTCGCGATCCTCGGCAACGTCATCTTCGTCAACAACTTCGCCATGGCGGCCGTGCTGGCGCCGCTGCTGCTGCGCGCCATCTATCCCCGGGTGCGCGCCGCCGGGCTGCGGGCCGACGACCTGACGCCGCCGGCGCCGCGGTCGCGCCGCGTCCGGCGGCTCGGCCTGGCGCTGCTGGCGCTCGGCGTCGTCGGCGGCTTCGTCGTCGGCAACGCGATCTCGGCCGGCCGCTGGGAGATCGCGGCGCTGGCGACCGATCCGCCGGGAACCCGCGCGGCGCAGGTCGGGGTCGGGGTCGCGCCGTGCATCGCCCTGGTGCTGATCGGGCTGGTGCTGCTGTGAGCGCGGCGACGGGCGGGGCGCGGCGATGAGCGACACCGTCGTCGCGCTGCAGGACGTCGGCTTCACCTACCGCGGCGCGGTCGAGCCGGGCGTGCGCGACGTCGCGCTGTCGATCCGGCGCGGCGAGCTGGTGGTGGTGATGGGGGCGACCGGCGCCGGCAAGACGACGCTCGCCCGGTGCATCAACCGCAGCGTGCCGCAGTTCCACCCCGGCGCCCTCAGGGGACGGATCGAGGTGCTGGGGCGCGACGTCTCCACGGCCACGGTCTCCGATCTCGCCGGCACGGTCGGGTTGGTATCGCAGGACTTCGAGGCGCAGCTCTTCTCCACCACCGTGCGCCACGAGGTCGCCTTCGGCATGGAGCAGCTCGGCGTGCCGCGCCCGGACATGGCGCGGCGGCTGGCGGAGGCGTTGCGCGTCGTCGGGCTCGACGGTTTCGACGCCCGCGATCCGATCACGCTCTCCGGGGGGGAGAAGCAGCGCCTGGCGATCGCGGCCCTGCTGGCGCTCGAACCGGCGGTGCTGGTCCTCGACGAGCCGACCACCGACCTCGACCCGCTCGGCAAGGCGGACGTGTTCGCCGCCCTGGCGGCACTGCGGCGGCGCGGCGCCACGATTCTGCTGATCGAGCACGAGACGGCGGCGGCCGAGGGCGCCGATCGCCTGGTGCTGATGGCCGGCGGGCGCATCGTCGCCGACGGGCCGCCGGCGCCGTTGCTGGCGGACATCGAGCGGCTGGAGGCGCTGGGCGTGCGGCCGCTCGATCTCGACCGCGCGACGCGCGCGTTCGGGTGGGCGACGCGACCGGCGGACGTCGCCGGCGCCGCGGCGCGCCTGCGCGCGACCGCGCGGGCGGCCCCGTCTCCGCCCGCCCGCGGGGCGCCGCTGCTGGAAGCGGAGGGGATCGTCCACACCTATGCCACGGGGCGCCCGGCGTTGGCGGGCGTGTCGATCGCGATCGCCGCCGGCGAGTTCGTGGCGCTGATCGGTCAGAACGGATCGGGCAAGACCACCCTGGCGAAGTGTCTCAACGGACTGATCACGCCGCAGCAGGGGCAGGTGCGGGTGCGCGGCGTCGAGCTGGGCGCGCTGCCGGTGGCGCAGGTGGCGGCGGCGGTGGGCTACGTGTTCCAGAATCCGGACCAGCAGATCTTCGCCGCCAGCGTCGCCGAGGAGGTCGGCTTCGCGTTGGCCAATGTCGGCGTGCCGGCGGCCGACGCCGCGCGTCGGGTGCGCGACGTTCTCGCGGCCGTCGGGCTCGCCGGTTGCGAGGCGCGCGATCCGTTCCTGCTCGGCAAGGGGCAGCGGCAGCGCCTGGCCGTGGCATCGCTGCTGGTGCTGGAGCCCGCGGTGCTCATTCTCGACGAGCCCACCACCGGGCTCGACTACCCGGAGCAGCGCCGTCTGATGGCGCTGCTCGCCGACCTGCGCCGGCGCGGGGTGACGATCGTGGTCATCACCCACAGCCCGTGGGTGGTCGCGGAATACGCCGAGCGCGGCGTCGTCCTGCGCGACGGCCGCGTCGCCTTCGACGGACCCCTGCGCGCGCTCTTCGCCGACGAGGCGCTGCTCGCCGCGAGCCACTTCCGGGTTCCCGACGCGACGCGGATCGGCCGCCGCCTCGGCTTCACCCCGCTGTCGGTCGAGGAGCTGGTGCGCGGCGTGGAGCGCGCCGGCGGCGCGCCGCCCGTGGCGGCAGGACGCTGACGCGTCGCGAGGCGCATGTCCCTCTTCCTCGACCGCGACACCTGGGTGCACCGCCTCCATCCGTCGGTGCGCCTGCTCGCCATGATCACGGTGTTCATCGCCGCCTTCGTGGTCGAGCGCGCGCTCTGGCAACTGCCGCTGCTGCTGCCGCTGCTGGGGTTGCTGTGGTGGACGGAGGCCTGGCGCAACGTCTGGCGGCTGCGCGTCCTCTTCGTCCTGGTCTTCGTCATGACCCTGGCCATCTGGACGGTGTTCTACGGGCCCGACGGCCGGCCGCCGCTGCTCGCCTGGGGGCCGTTGCACGTGAGCCAGACCGCGCCGTGGTTCGGGCTCGGGATGGCGGTGAAGCTCGAGCTCTTCCTCGGCGCCGGCATCCTCTTCCTCTCGACGACGCGGATCGAGGACTTCGCCTACGCGCTCACCCGGCTCGGCATGCCGTACACGGTCGGCTTCACCATGACGATGGCCTTCCGCCTGGTGCCGGTGTTCGTCGATGCGGCCACCACGGTGGTGCAGGCGCAGCGCGGGCGCGGCCTCGACTTCGCGCGCGGCGGGCTCTGGCAGCGCGTTCGCCGCTACGTGCCGGTGATCGTGCCGGTCTTCATGGGGGCGCTGCGGCGCGCCGACCAGATGGCGATGGCGCTCGACGGCCGCGGCTTCCAGCGCGCCGCGACGCGCACCGCGCTCGACCAGCACCCGGTGCGCCCGGGTGACGTGATCGCTGGGCTGCTGCTGGTCACCCTGGCGGCGGCCTACGTCGGGCTCGCCGCCGCCGGCTACCTGCGCCTGACCTGACGGCTCAGGAGGGGCGCTCGACGAGCTGATCGACGAGCGCCAGCAGGTAGTCGCGATGCGGCGAGTCGGGCAGGACGAGCAATGCCTCGCGCGCCGCGGCGGCGTGGCTGGCGGCGATCGCGTAGCCGCGGCCGATCGCGTCGGAGCGGCGCAGGCGGCCGAGCACCGCGCTCACCTCGCCCTCCGAGAGGTCGGCACGGGCGAAGAGTCGACGCAGCTCGTCGTCCTGTTCCAGCGCCAGGACTATGGGCAGCGAGGGATTGCCCTCGCGCACGTCGAGGCCGACCGGTTTGCCGAGCATCGCCTCCTGGGCGGTGACGTCGAGCAGATCGTCCACCATCTGGAACGTGAGGCCGACGTGGCGGCCACAGCGCGCCATCGCGTCGACCACCGCGGCGCCGCCGCCGGCCAGGCGGGCCGCGGTCCGGGCGCCGACCTCGAACAGCGAGGCGGTCTTGCGGCTGATGATCTCCAGATAGTCGTCGTACCGCACCGCCGGGTTGCGGCGGAAGCGGCCCTGCATGATCTCGCCCTCGGTCAGCGCGACGCAGGCCTCGGCGGCCCAGGTGATGAGCTCGGCGTCGAAGCGGCCGCAGATCTGGAAGGCGCGGCTGAAGAGGAAGTCGCCGGTGACCAGGGTCTCGGCGGTGCCGAACTTGCGGCGCGCCGAGTCGCGGCCGCGGCGCGTCTGGTTGCCGTCGATGATGTCGTCGTGCAGCAGGCTGGCGGAGTGGATGAGCTCGAGCGCGACCGCGACGTCCACCGCATCGGCGATCGTGCGGCCGCCGCAGGCGCGGAAGACGAGCAGCGTGACCGAGGGCCGCACGCGCTTGCCGCCGCTGCCGATGAGATAGGTGGCGATCTCGGTGAGCAGCGGCTCGCGCGCCCCGAGGAGCGCGCTCAGGCGCGTCTCGACCAGCCGCAGCTCGTCGCCGACGAGCGCCGCCACGGTGGGCAGCGCGGCAGCCGTGGCCGGCCCGGGCGTCACGCGGACACTCCGCGCTGCAGGCGCTGCGTCATACGCCCGCGGATCATGTCAGGTTGCGATGGGGTGTCAAGGTAAGGGCAGGCGACGGACGGGCCGCCGCGCGGCGCGCCGCCGCGGCGCGGCCCGCGTTGCGTTGCCATGGGGCAGTCGATAGGGTCGGCGAGTGGCTGACGCGCTGACGCCGACCGAGATCCGACGCCTCGGCACGCACGCGGTACGCGTCGTGTGGGCCGACGGCCACGTGAGCGAGCTGCGCAACGATCATCTGCGCGCGCACTGTCCGTGCGCCGGCTGCCGCAATCAGCCGCGGCGCAGCCTGCCGGTGCTGAACGCCGGGGGCGAGGCGATCTATCCGCTGCAGATCGGGCTCGTCGGCCGCTACGCGATCAGCGTCGAGTGGAGCGACGGCCACGACACCGGCATCTACAGCTACCAGACGCTGCGCGCGCTGTGCGCCTGCGACGCCTGCGCGGCAGCGGCGCGGGCCGCCTCATGACCACCCTCGACGACGTGCGCGAGCGGCTGGCGGAGATCCGGCCGCACGGCCTGCCGCGCGACATCGTCTCCGGCGGCCTGGTGCGCGAAGTGACGCTGCGCGACGGCCACGTCGTCGTGCAGATGCAGCCCGGCCCCCTGCCGGCGCCGATCCTCGACGCGACGGTCGCCGACATTCGCCGCGCCGTCGGCGCGCTGCCGGGGGTGCGCGACGTCGACGTGCAGCTCCTGCGCCCGGCGGAGCAGGCGATGGCGGCGATCCCGGGCGTCGCCGACATCATCGCGGTGAGCAGCACCAAGGGCGGCGTCGGCAAGTCGACGGTGGCGATCAATCTCGCCTGCGCCCTGGAGCGCCGCGGGCAACGGGTCGGCGTGCTCGACGCCGACGTCTACGGGCCCAGCCTGCCGACCATGCTCGGCATCGCCGAGCGCCCGCAGGTGATCGGCCAGAGCACCGTCGTGCCGCTGGAGCGGTTCGGCCTGCGGGTGATGTCGATGGGCTTCTTTCTCGACGACACCTCGCCGGTGATCTGGCGCGGCCCGTTGGTGACCGGCCTCATCCGCCAGTTCCTGAAGGACGTGCGCTGGGGCGAGCTCGATGTGCTGGTCGTGGACATGCCGCCCGGCACCGGCGACGTGGCGCTGACCCTGGCGCAGCAGGTGCCGCTCGCCGGCGCGGTGGTGGTGACGACGCCGCAGCCGGTGTCGTTGATCGACGTCGAGCGCGGCATCGCGATGTTCCACCAGGTGAACACGCCGGTTCTCGGCCTGGTCGAGAACATGAGCGGGTATCGCTGCCCGCGATGCGGCACCGAGGACGATCTCTTCGGCGCCGGCGGGGCGGCCGAGCTGGCGCAGCACTTCGGCATCCCGATCCTCGGCCGCATTCCGATCGAACCGGCGGTGCGGGTGGCGGGTGACGCCGGCACGCCGATCGTCGTCGCCCAACCCGAGCACCCGATCAGCCAGCAGTACCTGGCGATCGCCGACCGGGTTCGGGACGGCATCGACGCCGAGCGCGCGCCGGCGCCGCGGATCGTCGGCTAGCAGCCCCTTGAAAGACAGGTCGGCCACTGCGGGCGGGTCTTGTGCGCCAGCTCTTCGTTGCCGAGTCCTCGACGCAACCGACCGGTGTGCCTCCGGTTCGACGCCTCGATCCGGCGCCCAATCCCTCGCCCTCGCTACGCCGCCTGCCTTTCGACGGACTGCTGGCCAGCGATGGATGCGTATTTCCACCCCCAACCCCCGCGATGCGCACGGATCCCCGCCCCTTGCGAGGGCGCTCGCGCCGGGACGGGGAGGGGCGCCGGGTTCGTCGCGGCGGCTGGGGGTGGGGGCCGCGGGCAACGACGACGCCGCTCGCGGCGCGCCGCATCGACTGAATTGCCCGCTCCGAGCGCCTTCGTTATAGAGCGCCGGATTCACTCGCCATGTCGCGCGCGCTCTTCGCTCTCCTCAACCTCGTGCTGATCTTCGGCGCGGCGTTCACCGGCATGCACTTCTACTGGAAGGCCCATCCCGACAGCTCGGCGGTGCGCGGCTCGCCGCTGCTCAGCAGCCGCGTGCGGGCGTGGTACTTCAGCAACCTCGATCCGATCGAAGCCTGGTTCGTGCGGGCCGGGGTCTCGCCGATGGCGATCACCTACGCGCAGGTCGTCGTCAGCCTGGCGGTGGCGGTCGCCTACGCCGTGGGGCTCATCTTCAGCGCCGGCTTCCTGGTGCTGTTCGCGGGGACGCTCGACATCCTCGACGGCAAGGTGGCGCGGCGCAGCAACGACGCCAGCCCGCGCGGCGCGTTCCTCGATTCGGTGATGGACCGCTACGCCGAGTTCCTCGGCTACGCCGGCCTGATGGTCTTCTTCGCCGGCGGCTGGCGGGTGTGGATGGTGCTGCTGGCGATCCTCGGCGGCATGATGGTCAGCTACGCGCGGGCGCGCGCCGAAGGCCTCGGCGTGCGCTGCGAGGTCGGCATGCTGCAGCGCCCGGAGCGCTTCGTGCTGCTCGGCTTCGGCTCGATCTTCAGCTCGCTGGCCGGGCACCTGCTCGGCGGCCCGCATCTGCTGCTGACGGCGACGATCGTCGTGCTCGCGGTGCTGTCCAACGTGACCGCGGTGCAGCGCGTCGTCCACGTCAGCCGGCAGTTGGGGGCGCAGGGTGGCTGAGCTGCGCGGAAAGGGGTGGCGGGTGCTCGGGTACTTCATCTGGATGCTCGGCGCCGGCGTCGTCCTCGACAGCGACGCCGTGCGGGCGGGCGGCCTGCTCCTGGCGGTGGGGGCCTCGCTCTTCGCCCTCGGCGCCGCGCAGTCGCTGCGCGGCGGGAGCGCGCCGTGAACGGTCGCTGGCTGCGCATCGCGATCAGCGTCGGCCTGTCGGCGCTCTTCCTCTGGCTGGCCGTGCGCGGCGTGCACTGGGGCGAGGCGGCGGCGGCGCTGCGCGGCGCCAACTACTTCTGGGTGGTGCTGATGCTGCCGGTGACGGTGTGGACGCTGGTGATCCGCGCCCAGCGCTGGCGGGTGTTCCTGCACGCCGTCGGCGTGCCGCCGCTGCGGCCATTGGTCTCGGCCACCAACATCGGCTTCATGGCCAACATGATCCTGCCGCTGCGCATCGGCGAGGTCGTCCGCCCGGTGCTGCTGTCGCGCCGCGCCCAGCTTCCGCTCAGCGGCGTGCTGGCGAGCGTGCTGCTCGAGCGCATCTTCGACATGTTCACGATCCTCTTCCTGTTCGGCGTCTCCGTGAGCCTGGTCACGGTGTCCGAACAGGTGCGGCAGTGGGGCTGGATGCTGACCGTGCTGGCGGTCGCGGTGGCGGCGGTGATCGTCCTCATCCGCCTGCAGGAGCGGCTGGCGCTGCGCATCGCCCGCCGGCTCGCCGATCTGCTGCCGGTCAACGTCGGCGGGCCGGCGTACGGCTTCGCCCAGGGCTTCGTGCGCGCCCTGGAGATGCTCGACAGTCCGCTCGCCTACGTGCGCGCCTTCGCCTGGTCGCTCTACCTGTGGATCGCCATCTCGCTGGTCTACGTGTTCGGGTTCTGGGCCTTCCACATGGACGTCCCCGAGCTGCGCGGCGCCCTGGTGCTGACCACCCTGGTGGCGATCGCCGTGTCGGTGCCGTCGGCGCCGGGCTTCATCGGCTCGTTCCAGCTCGGCTGCGTGCTGGCGCTGCGCATCTTCGGCATCGACGACAGCTCGGCGCTGGCCTTCTCCCTGATCGTCCACCTGAGTCAGTTTGTCGGCGTGATCGGGGCCGGGCTATATTCGCTCTGGGTCGAGAACATCAGCCTGCGCGAGGTCGAGGCGGTGCAGCCGGAGTCATGAACGGACGCATGCAGGGCAGACGCGTCGTCGTCGGGCTGAGCGGCGGCATCGCGTGCTACAAGGTCCCCGAGCTGGTGCGCCTGCTGCGCGCCGCCGGGGCGCGGGTGCGGGTGGTGATGACCCGCTCCGCCTGCCAGTTCATCACCCCGCTGACCCTGCAGACCGTGGCCGGGGAGCCGGTCGCCACCGACCTCTTCGATCTCACCCAGGAGTCGGAGATCGGCCACATCCGCCTCGCCGACGATGCCGACGCCATCGTGGTCGCGCCGGCGACCGCCAACCTCATCGGCCGGGCGGCGGCCGGACTGGGCGATGATCTCCTGACCACGGTGCTGCTCGCCACGCGCGCCCCGGTGCTGTTGGCGCCGGCGATGAACGTGCACATGTGGGAGAACGCGCTGGTGCAGGAGAACCTGGCGCGCCTGCAGCGCCACGGCTGGCGGGTGATCGCGCCCGGGGTCGGGTCGCTCGCCTGCGGCTACGAGGGCGCCGGCCGGCTGGCCGAGCCGCCGGTGATTGCCGCCGAGGTGGCGCGCGCGCTCAGCCCGCAGGATCTCGCCGGACAGCGGGTGCTGGTGACCGCGGGACCGAACCGCGAGCCGATCGATCCGGTCCGCTTCCTCTCCAACCGCTCGACCGGGCGCATGGGCTACGCGCTCGCCAGCGCCGCCTGGCGGCGCGGCGCCGAGGTGGTCCTGGTGAGCGGACCGACGGCGCTGGCGGACCCGCACGGCGTGCGCTGCGTGCGCGTCCAGACGGCGGCGGAGATGCACGACGCGGTGCAGCGCGAGCTCGCGCCGGCGACCGTGCTGGTGATGGCGGCGGCGGTCGCCGACTACCGGCCGGCGGTGGTGCGGAGCCAGAAGCTGAAGAAGACCGATGGCCCGCTGCAGCTCGAGCTGACGCGCACCATCGACATCCTGGGCGCCCTGCGCGGCCGCGCCGGCCGGCGGCTGGTGGTGGGCTTCGCCGCCGAGACCGAGGACGTCGAGGCGAACGCCGAGCGCAAGCTGGCGGCGAAGGGACTCGACCTGATCGTCGCCAACGACGTCTCGGCGCCGAACGTCGGCTTCGAGGTCGACACCAACGCGGTCACCCTGATCGACGCCGGCGGGCGGCGCGCGGTGCCGCTGGCCAGCAAGGACGAGGTCGCGGATCGGATCCTCGACCGGGTGGCGGAGCTGCTCGCCGGGCGAGCGCAGTCGCCGAAGGCGGCGGCCCGCCGGTCGCGGGCGGCGCGGCGGCGCTAGACGTCGGACCGTCGCCGCGGGCGCGACGCGGCGCCGCCATTTGCTGGGGCCTCGGGGCGATGTTACCGAGACCACAGCGATGCCGGACACCGATCCACAGGCCGAGTTGCTCGCCGCGCTGGCGGACCTGCGCGCGCAGCTCGAGTGGCAGCGCGATTGCGGCCTGCCGTGGCTGCCGGTCGGTCTCGCTGGCGAACGGGCGAGGCCCGCGGCGGCGGCGGCGATGATGCCGTCCCGCGCGCCAGCGCCGCCGGCCGCGCCCGCGACGATGGACCCCGGCCTCGCCGCCGCGGGGTCGCTCGAGGCGCTGCGCGGCCACATCGGCGACTGCCGTCGCTGCAAGCTCGCCGGCGGCCGCATCAACCTGGTGTTCGGGGTCGGGGCCGCGAACGCGGACCTGATGTTCGTCGGCGAGGGGCCGGGCCAGGACGAGGACGTGCGCGGCGAGCCGTTCGTCGGACGCGCCGGCCAGCTCCTGACCGAGATCATCACCAAGGGGATGAAGCTGCGCCGCGAGGACGTCTACATCGCCAACGTGGTGAAGTGCCGGCCGCCGAACAACCGCAATCCGGAGGCGGACGAGATCGCGAGCTGCATGCCGTTCCTGCAACGCCAGGTCGAGCTGGTGGCGCCGCGCGTCATCGTCGCCCTCGGCACCTTCGCGGCGCAGACCCTGCTCGGCGTGAAGACGCCGATCACCCGCATGCGCGGCGTGTGGCACGACTACCGGGGCATCCGGGTGATGCCGACGTTCCATCCCGCGTACCTGCTGCGCACGCCCGGTGACAAGCGACTGGTGTGGGCCGACATCAAGCTGGTGATGGCCGAGCTGGGGCTGCCGATCTGATGGCGCGCCGCATCTGGATGGCGCTGCTGCTGGCGCCGCTGCTGGCGGCGGCGACTCCGGTCCCGACGCCGCCGGGGCCGACGCCGGCGCGGCTCGCGGGGCCGGTGGTGCAGCTCACCATCGACGGCACGATCAACCCGGCCACCGTCACCTACGTGCGCGAGGGCCTGCAGAAGGCGCAGGAACGGGGCGCGGCGGCGCTGCTGATCCAGCTCGACACGCCGGGCGGCCTACTCGAGTCGACGCGCGTGATCGTCAAGGACATCCTCGGCGCTCCGCTGCCGGTGATCGTCTACATCGCGCCGAGCGGCGGCGGCGCCACGTCGGCGGGGGTCTTCATCACGTTGGCCGCGCACGTCGCGGCGATGGCCCCCGGCACCAACATCGGCGCCGCCCACCCGGTGGGCAGCCAGGGCGAGACGATCGACGGCACGATGGGCGAGAAGGTGGAGAACTTCGCCGCCTCGCTGTCGCGCACGATCGCCGAGCAGCGCGGGCGCAACGTCGAATGGGCGGAGCGGGCGGTGCGCAAGAGCGTGTCCGCCACCGAGCGCGAGGCGGTGAAGCTGCGGGTGGTCGACTTCGTCGCCCGCGACGTCGCCGAGGTGCTGGCCAAGGCGAGCGGCCGCATCGTCGACGTGGCGGGCAGGCCGGTCGAGCTGGCGCTGGCCGACGCCCCGGTCGAGCCGCTGGCGATGCGCCTCGGGCAGAAGCTGTTCGACTTCCTCGCCAATCCGAATCTCGCCTACGTCCTCTTCATGGCGGGGCTGCTCGGCCTGTACGTCGAGTTCACCAACCCGGGTCTCCTCTTTCCCGGCGTGGCGGGCGCGATCTGCCTGGTGATCGGACTGGCGGCGCTGCAGATGCTGCCGGTCAACTACGCCGGGCTGGCGCTGCTGGTGCTCGGGGTCGGGATGTTGATCGCCGAGGCCTTCCTGCCCAGCTTCGGCGTCGTCGGCATCGGCGGCATCGTCGCCTTCGTCATCGGCTCGCTGCTGCTGTTCGATACGCCGGAGGAGTCCCTGCACGTCGACCGCGGCCTGATCGCCGGCGCCGCCGTCTCCCTCGGCGTGGTCATGTTCGGTCTCGGTTGGCTGGTGGTGCGGGCGCAGCGCCGGCAGCCGGTGAGCGGCGCCGAGGGCATGGTGGGCGAGGTCGGGCACGTGCGCCGCGTCGATGGCGACGGGCGTCTGAAGGTGTTCGTGCACGGCGAATACTGGGAGGCGGACGCGGACGAGGCGCTGGCGGTCGGCGACGCGGTGGAGGTCACCGCCGTCGAAGGGCTGCGGGTGCGCGTGCGGCGGCACGCCGGAAAGTGAGGGCGCGATGCTGATCTTCCCACCGTTGTTGCCGGTGATTCTCATCGGGTTGGCGCTGCTGATCAGCGGCCTCAAGGTGCTGAAGGAGTTCGAGCGCGGGGTGGTGTTCCGGCTCGGGCGGTTGGTGGGGGCGCGCGGCCCGGGGGTGATCTACGTCGTGCCGTTGATCGAGCGCATCGAGCGCGTCGACCTGCGCACCGTGACCATGGACGTGCCGCCGCAGGACGTCATCACCAAGGACAACGTCTCGGTCAAGGTGAACGCGGTGCTGTACTTCCGCGTCGTCGATCCGCAGCGGGCGATCGTCGAAGTGGCGGACTTCCTGTTCGCCACCTCGCAACTGGCGCAGACGACGCTGCGCAGCGTCTGCGGGCAGCGCGAGCTCGACGAGTTGCTCGCCGATCGCGACGAGATCAACCAGCACGTCCAGCAGATCCTCGATACGCAGACCGACCCGTGGGGGATCAAGGTGGTGACGGTGGAGATCAAGCACATCGACCTGCCGCAGGAGATGCAGCGCGCCATGGCCCGCCAGGCCGAGGCGGAGCGCGAGCGGCGAGCCAAGGTGATCAACGCCGAGGGCGAGTTCCAGGCGGCGCAACGTCTGGCCGAGGCGTCGGCGATCATCGCCGCGCATCCGGTGGCGCTGCAGCTCCGCTTCCTGCAGACCCTCGGCGAGGTGGCGACCGAGCACCATTCGACGACCTTGTTCCCGCTGCCGATGGAGCTGTTGCGGCCGTTCCTCAAGGCGGAGGACAAGCCCGACGAGTGAGCGCGGGTGGCATCGAGCGCGCGCCGAGGTACTGTCCTGATGTCGATACGACAAAAACCCTTCACCACGGAGGCACGGAGACACGGAGGGCTCGGTGCCATAGCGAAGGCGCGGGGCCTCTTCTCACTCCATTTCTGATGAACTTTGGGATGAACGCTGAGCGGGCTTCGAAATCAGTACTCTCCGTGTCTCCGTGCCTCCGTGGTGAAAGTCCTTCGTCACATCAGGGCTAAGGCTCAGATTAGGACACTACCCGCGGCGAGGCGCGCGTTGACTCCCCGCACCCGCTGTGGTCAGGCTCGCGGATGTCGCCGGCGGTCTGGCGGCTGTCAGTCATGCCCGACCCGATGCTCACCGAACCGGCGGCGCCGCCGGCGCCGTCGACCGCGGCCTTCGACTTCGAGCTGCCGCCGGAGCTGATCGCGCAGGTCCCTGCCGCGCGGCGGGACGGCGCGCGCCTGCTGGTGCTGGGGCGGCGCGCGGGCGGCCTCGACCACCGCGCGGTCAGCGACCTGCCGGGGTTGCTCCGCCCGGGGGACCTGCTGGTCTTCAACGATGCGCGGGTGCGTCCGGCGCGGCTGTTCGGGCGCATCGACAGCGGCGGGGCGGTCGAGTTGCTGGTGGTGCGGGCGCGCGCGGGCGGCGTCTGGGAGTGTCTGGGGCGGCCGTCGCGTCGCCTGCGGCCGGGGATGGCCGTCGCGTTGCCCGACGGGTCGCGGGCGACGGTGCGCGAGCGCCTGGCGCCGGGTCGGTACGCGCTGGCCTTCAGCGCCGGCGACGTCGAGGGGCTGCTGGAGCGCCATGGTGAGCTGCCGTTGCCGCCCTACATCCGCCGCCCGGACGGGCCGCTGCCGTCGGACGCGGAGCGGTATCAGACCGTGTTCGCGCGCCGGCCGGGTGCCGTGGCGGCGCCGACGGCGGGTCTGCACTTCACCCCGGCGCTGCTGGCGGCGCTGGCGGGACGCGGCATCGATCGCGCGTTCGTGACCCTGGACGTCGGCCCGGCGACCTTCCTGCCGCTGCGGCAGGCCGCCGACGGGCTCGACGGGGAATGGGCGGAGGTCCCGGCGGCCACGGTCGACGCCATCGCGCGCACCCGCGCCGCCGGCGGGCGGATCGTCGCCGTCGGCACCACCACGACGCGCGCCCTGGAATCGGCGGCGCGACGGCCTGGCGGCCTGCAGCCCGGGGGGTTCTGGGCCGACGCCTTCATCCGCCCCGGCTTCCGCTTCGCCGTGGCCGACGCGCTGCTCACCAACTTCCACCTGCCGCGGTCGACCTTGCTGATGCTGGTGGCCGCGTTCGCTGGCCAGGCGCCGGTGCTGGCGGCCTACGCCGAGGCCGTGCGCGCGCGCTACCGCTTCTACAGCTACGGCGACGCGATGCTGATCGCATGAGCGCGGTGGCACAGCAGTCGGATGGGTTGGTCGCCGCGGCGCCGCGGCCGTCGCCGTTGACGATCCACCACCGCGACGCGCAGTCGGCCGCCCGCGCCGGGGTGTTGCAGACGGCGCACGGCGCCATCGAGACACCCACCTTCATGCCGGTGGCGACGCAGGGGACGGTGAAGGGGATCACCGCGCGCCAGTTGCGCGACGCCGGAGCGCGGCTCATCCTCTCGAACACCTACCACCTGTCGCTGCGGCCGGGGGTGGACACCATCGAGGCGATGGGCGGGTTGCACCGCTTCATGGGCTGGGACGGGGCGATCCTCACCGACAGCGGCGGCTTCCAGGTCATGAGCCTGGCGACCCTGCGCAAGGTCACCGACGAGGGAGTGCGGTTCCAGTCGCACCTCGACGGCGCCACGCTGTGCTTCACCCCCGAGGACGTGGTCGGTCGCCAGCACCGGTTCGGGGTCGACGTCCTGATGCCGCTCGACGAGCTGGTGCCGGCCGGGGCGCCGGCGGCGACGGTCGTGTCCGCCATGCGCCGCACCACCGACTGGGCCTGGCGGTCGAGCCGGGTGCCGATCCGGCCGGATCGCCACCTGTTCGCGATCGTCCAGGGCGGCTTCGACGCGGCGCTGCGCCGCGACCACGCGGCGCAGCTTGCCGCTGGAGAGTTTCCAGGGTATGCGGTCGGGGGTTTGAGTGTTGGGGAGGAGCGAGGGCTGACCCGGGAGGTGGCGGCGGTCACGGCAGCGGCGCTGCCGGTCGAGCGACCCCGCTACCTGATGGGAGTCGGGCTGCCGCAGGACCTCCTGCGACTGATTGGCATGGGATACGACCTCTTCGATTGCGTGCTGCCCACCCGCAATGGGCGCAACGCCACCTGTTTCACCGCCGCCGGGCGCGTGAACATGCGGCTCGCCCGGCACGCCCGGGACGACCAGCCGATCGATCCGACCTGCGCCTGCGAGGTCTGCCGCAGCGTGTCACGCGCCTACGTGCGCCACCTCTGCGTCGCCGGCGAGATGCTGGGCGCGCAACTCGCCAGTCTGCACAACGTGTGCTTCTATCTCGACCTGATGCGCCAGGCGCGCGCCCACGTCGTGGCGGGCGACTACGCCGCCTGGGCGACGGTGCGCGCCGAGGCGATGGACCACGCGGAGGACTCATGATCGACGCCGCCTGGGCCCAGGGCGCCGCCGGCGCCGGCGGGCCGCCGATCTGGATTCAGCTCCTGCCCTTCGCCGGGCTGTTCGCGGTATTCTACTTCCTCATCATCCGGCCGCAGCAGCAGAAGCAGAGCCAGCACGCGGCGATGCTGGCCAATCTGAAGAAGAACGACGAGATCATCACCAATGGCGGTCTGTACGGGCGGGTGCTGCAGATCAACGACGACGTGCTCACGGTCGAGATCGCGCCCAACGTGAAGGTCCGCATCAGCCGGCCGCAGATCGCCAGCGTCCTGACCGCCGCGAAGGCGGCAGGCGGGCAGGCGACCACCGACAAAGAAAAGGAAAAGGCGAAGTGAGTAGCTCGAGCCTGTTGTTCCGCACGATCCTGGTCGTCGGCCTGACGTTGCTGGCGATCCTTCTGCTCCTGCCGACGGTCATGCAGCCGCTGCCTGGCTGGCTGAGCTTCCTCAAGGGCAGCAAGGTGGGTCTCGGCCTGGATCTGCAGGGCGGCACGCACCTGATCATGCAGGTCGACACCGACCAGGCGGTGGTGAACTACCTGGAGATCAACGCCGACGAGATGCGGCGGGCGCTGCGCAAGGAGAACGTCAAGTCGCCGAAGGTCGAGCGCAAGGGCGATGGTCTGACGGTGACGGTGCCGGCCGACCAGCGGGAAAAGACGCTGGACGTGGTCGGGCGCCTGTTCCCGAACTTCAAGACCGGCGACACGGAGACCGTCGACGGCAACCTGGTGCTGCCGCTGACCATGGCGCCGGCGGAAGTGGCGCAGATCAAGGAGTCGGCCGTCGAACAGTCGCTGGAGACGATCCGCAACCGCGTCGACCAGTTCGGCGTCAGCGAACCGGTCATCCAGCGTCAGGGCGAGCGCGACATCCTGATCCAGCTCCCGGGCATCCAGGATCCGCAGCGCGCCAAGAGCCTGATCGGGAAGACCGCGGTGCTGGCGTTCAAGCTGGTGCGCGACGTCAACGCGGAGCCGATCGCGAGCGGCAGCCAGCCGATGCCGGCGGGCACCCAGGTCCTCTACGAGGTGGACAAGCTGCCCACCGGCGAACGCAAGAAGGGGCAGGCGCTGGTCGTCGAGACGCAGACGTTGATGACCGGCGACGTCGTCACCGACGCGCGCGTCCGCCCCGGCGACCTGCCGAATTCGCGCATCGTGTCGATCGACTTCAACGCCCGCGGCGCCCGCCTGTTCGGCGAGATCACCGCCGCCAACGTCAACCGCCGCCTGGCGATCGTGCTCGACGACACGATCTACTCGGCGCCGGTGATCAAGGAAGCCATTCCGGGCGGCAAGGCGGTGATCAGCGGCAGTTTCACGCCCGACGAGGCCAAGGATCTGGCGATCGTGCTGCGCAGCGGCGCGCTGCCGGCCCCGGTGACCGTCGCCGAGGAACGGACGGTCGGCCCGTCGCTGGGCGCCGACTCGATCGAGAAGGGCATCCGCTCCTTCGTCGTCGGCGGCCTGCTGGTGATCGTCTTCATGATAATCTACTACCGCTTCGCCGGCCTGCTCGCCGACCTGGCGATGATCTGGAACGTGCTCTTCCTGCTCGCCGGCCTGGCGGCCTTCGGCGCGACGCTGACGCTGCCGGGCATCGCCGGCATCGTGCTCACGCTCGGCATGGCGGTGGACGCCAACGTGCTGATCAACGAGCGCATCCGCGAGGAGCTGCGGCTGGGCAAGACGGCGCGGGCGGCGATCGACGCCGGCTACGATCGCGCGCTGCCGTCGATCATCGACACCCACATCACGACGATCCTGTCCGGCATCATCCTGTTCCAGTTCGGTTCCGGCCCGATCAAGGGATTCGCCGTCACGCTGTGCATCGGCCTGGCGAGCAGCCTCTTCACCGCCACCGTCGGCACGCGCCTGGTGTGGGACTACCTGCTCCAGCGCTGGCGCATCCAGACCGTGAGTATCTGATCATGATGCAGCTCATTCCCTCCAACACGCGCTTCGACTTCGTCGGCTCGCGCAAGACGGCGCTGACGATCTCGCTGATCCTCACCCTCATCAGCATCGGGCTGATGGTCTTCCGCGGGCCGAAGATGGGCATCGACTTCGCCGGCGGTTCGCTGGTGCAGGTGCGCTTCAAGACGCCGACCGAGGTCGAAACCCTGCGGCAGTCGCTGCGCGCCGCGGGCTTCGAGGCGGTCGACATCCAGGACATGGGGCGGGACCGGACGGACTTCCTGATCCGGGTGCCGATGGCGGCGGACGACACCGAGTCGCGCACCAAGAAGGTGACCGGCGCGTTGCAGGACGCCTTCGGCGTCGATCAGGTGGAGGTGTTGCGCGTCGAGTCGGTGGGGCCGCGGGTCGGCGAGACGCTGCGCAGCAAGGCGATCTGGGCGGTGCTCTTCTCGACGCTGATGATGGGCGTCTACATCTGGGCGCGCTTCGAGTGGCGCTACGGCGTCGGCGCGGTGATCGCGCTGTTGCACGACACCATCATGACCATCGGCTTCCTGATCGCGTTCGGCTACGAGTTCGACCTGACCATCGTCGCCGCCCTGCTGACCGTGGTCGGCTTCTCGGTGAACGACACCGTCATCGTGTCCGACCGGATACGCGAGAACCGGCGCAAGGACCGGCGCACCTCGCTCGCCGAGCTCATCAACCTGAGCGTCAACGAGACCCTGAGTCGGACCATTCTCACGTCCGGCACGGCGATCCTGGTCACGCTGTCGCTGTTTCTGCTCGGCGGCCCGGTGATCCACGGCTTCGCCTTCGCGCTGCTCGTCGGCTTCACGGTCGGCACCTATTCGTCGATCTTCATCGCCGCGCCGGTGGTGCTGTACTTCGAGCGCGCGCCATCGGCCGCGCCGGAAGCGCGCGGACGGCAATCGGCGCCGGCGGCGCGGCGCACCTGAGGCCGGCGATGCGGCGGCGGGGGAGGCGGGACGCGGGGCGGCGGCGCGCGAGATGAGCCGCCTGCGCCGCTGGCGCCTGACGCCGCAGCATGACGGCGGCGCGGCCCTGGCCGCCGCCCTCGGCGTCTCGCCGCTGCTCGGCCAACTGCTGGTCAATCGCGGCATCGCCGAGCCGGCGCAGGCCGGCGATTTTCTCGACGCCCGCCTCGACCAGCACCTGCGCTCGCCGATGCTCTTCCGCGACATGCCGCGGGCGAGCGAGCGGCTGGTGGATGCGCTCGGGCGCGGCGAGCGCATCGGCATCTACGGCGACTACGACGTCGACGGGGTCAGTGGCAGCGCCCTCCTGCTGCGCTTCCTGCGTTCGGTCGGCGCCAGCCCGGAGCCGATCGTCCACATTCCGCATCGCCTGCGCGAGGGCTACGGGCTCGGCGCCACCGGCATCGAGCGGCTGGCGGCGGCGGGGGCGCGGGTGATGATCACGGTCGACTGCGGTGCGGTCAGCCATGGCGAGATCGCGCTCGCCAACGCCCGCGGCATGGACGTCATCGTCTGCGATCACCATCAGGTCGCCGAGACCCGGCCGCCGGCGCTGGCGGTGATCAATCCGATCGAGCGGGACGCCGGCTTTCCGTTCTCCGGGCTGTGCGGCGCCGGCGTCGCCTTCTACCTGGCGCTGGGAGTGCGCATGCGCCTGCGCGAGCGGGGCGGTCCGGTGCCGGACGTGCGCCGCCTCCTCGACCTGGTGGCGTTGGGAACGCTCGCCGACCTGGTGCCGGTGGTGGAGGAGAACCGGGTGCTGGTGAAGTACGGCCTGCGCGAGCTGGCGACCAGCGATCACCCCGGGATCACGGCGCTCAAACGCGTCGCCGGCGTGTCGCAGCTCAACAGCAGCGCGGTCGGCTTCCGCCTGGCGCCCCGTCTCAATGCCGGCGGGCGCCTGGACGACGCCACGCGCTCGCTCGCCCTGCTGACCACCGCGGACGGTGCGGAGGCCGACCGTCTGGCGACGGCGCTCGACGAGGAGAATCGCGCCCGTCAGGCGATCGAGCGCGAGATGGTGGACGAGGCGGTGGCGCAGATCGAAGCCGCCGGCGGCCTCGGCGAGCGGCGCAGCGTGGTGCTGGCGTCGCCGGTCTTCCACCCCGGGGTGGTCGGCATCGTCGCCTCGCGCATCGTCGAGCGCCATTACCGGCCGACGGTGCTGATCGCCGCCGAGGACGGTGGCATCGGGCGCGGCTCGGGGCGCAGCATCGCCGGGGTCGACCTCTACGGCGCGCTGGCCAGTTGCCGCGACCTCCTGGAGCGATTCGGCGGCCACCGCATGGCCGCCGGCCTCAGCATCCGCCTGGAGCGCGTGCCGGCGCTGGCCGAGCGGTTCGAGGCCGCGATCGCGGCGCGGACGACGGCGGAGGACTTCGTGCCCCGGGTACGGGTCGATTGCGAGCTGCCGCTGCGCGCCGTCGACGCCGGCTGCCTCGCCGATCTGGCCCGCCTCGAGCCCTTCGGAACCAGCAATCCGGAACCCCTGTTTCTCACCCGCAACGTGCGGGTGCGCGACCGACGGATCGTCGGCGAGCAGCATCTGAAACTGGTGCTGGAACAGGACGGGCGGACGGTCCGCGCCATCGGCTTCGGCATGGGTGATCTCTCCGTCGCCGCCGGGGATCAACTCGACGTCGTCTATGGCATCATGGCGAACGAGTGGAACGGTAATACATCCGCGGAGTTACGGCTCCGCGACCTGCGCCCGGCCGGCGCCGGCCGACCTGCAACCCTACCTTGACTGCGATAACACAACGGTGTTATCGACCTGCCCTCTCCGCTACATCCTGACCGAGGTAGGACAGCACGCATGGAACGCGACGACGCGATGCTCAACAGCAAGGAGGTCGCGCACCTCCTCGACCTCAGTCCGGACACCGTCAACGAGTACGCTCGCAAGAGCATCCTCCCCGCCGTCAAGAAGGGCCGGCAGTGGCGATTCCGTCGCCGTGACATCGCGTCGTTCAAGCGGCAGCTTCGCGGCTTGACCGCCGCGTAGGCATCGACCGGATCCGACGGCTGTTCGCCGCAAGGAGTGCCCATGCCTTCCCTCGAGAGCACTACGCACGCCCACGAGAGCAAGCTCTACTACGAGTTCTCGCACCTCTACGACCTGGTTTTCGCCCGCTACTTCTACCCACGCATCGCGGCGACGATCCGGGCGCTCGACATTCCGCCGGGAGCGAAGGTGCTGGAGGTCGGCGTGGGCACGGGGATGGCGCTGTCGGTGTACCCGCGCCACTGCCAGGTGACCGGCGTCGATCTGGCGCCCGAGATGCTCGAGCACGCGCAGGAGCGCATCGACCGCAACGGCTGGCGGCACGTGCAGGTCATGGAAGGCGATGCGATGGACCTGACGCTGCCCGACGATACCTTCGACTACGTCACCGCGTTCCACGTCGTCAGCGTGGTGCCCGACGCGCGGCGCATGATGGCCGAGGTGCAACGGGTGTGTAAGCCGAACGGCACCATCGTCGTCATCAACCACTTCCGCAGCGACAAGCCGGCCCTGGCCGCCATGGACCGCCGGCTGGAACCGATCACCCGTCGGTGGGGATGGCACACGCTCGGCCGCGACGAGGTGTTCAATGGCCTGCCCATCGCCCTCGAGCGGGTCTACAAGACCTCCCGCTATTCGCTGTTCACCGTCGTGGTGGCGCGCAACCTGAAGGATGCGCCGGCCGCCGCGGTCAGTGCCGCGACCTGACGTCCGGCGCGTAGGGCACGATGCCGCGGCGCAGGAGCCATTGGGCATCCTGGGCACCGCGGGTGCGCAGCCAGCGGGTGTAGACCCGCACCGTCTGCACGTCGCCGCGGAACATCTCCTCGAAGCTGAGCTCGGAGAGCACGCGCACGAAGTCGGGGAAGCGTGCGGCGATCTCGCCGAAGATGTCGCCGCGGGGGGCGCGATCGCCCGGCGCCATCGCTGCCAGTTGGTGATAGGCGAGGCGGCCGAGCCGCATGTAATAATCGGTCGACACCGCGCGCCGCTCGAGGCTCTCCATGAACACGCCGGAGAGGAAGAGGGCGGTGTCGCCGACGTGGCGTAGTGCCGCCACCCGCTGCGGCCGCGGATGCTGGAAGGACTCCAGGTAGGCGAGGGCGAGTGGGCGGTCGTCCCAGTCGGGGCCCGGCTTGGCGAAGCGTTCCAGCAGGCTGACCAGGTAGTGCTCGGTGGGCTCGCTCGACTCCACCTCGTGGGTCCGCATCGCGCCGCGCAGCACCTCGCGGAAGAACTCGGTCAGGGTGTGGCGGATCAGGGTGGACTGGGTCATCCGGCACCCTGGCGTACCGGGACCGTCCCGACGCGTGTTGCAACCCCACCCGCCCCAGGAGGTGGTCCTTCGCGACCCATCCTCACGATGAGAATCTTCTGTGACGCCGGCGTCCTAAAGCAAGGCCTTTCTGCTTCCCGGAAGGCGCGGATCACGCGCCCGCGGGCTCGTGGCCGTCCACCGCCGTCGCCCACGCGCCCGATATCGAATTGGCGCAATCGATCGCCTACGTTATAGTGCACAGAACCGGAGGCACTCCCCACGTGAGACAACGTGCAGGCATTTCGCTCTTTCTCCTGGTCGTCTGCGGCACGCTGCTGATCAGCAGTTGGCTGGCGCGCCAGGTGTCCGCGGTCAGCCGCGACGCGTACCAGAACATCGAATCGTTCGCGAACGTGCTGACCATGGTGCAGAAGAACTACGTCGACGAGGTCGGCACCGACAAGCTGATCGACGGCGCGATCAACGGCATGCTCGCTTCGCTCGATCCCCACAGCGCCTATCTCAGCCCCGACCTCTACAAGGAGCTGCAGGTCGACACCCGCGGCAGCTTCGGTGGCCTCGGCATCGAGATCACCCAGCGCAACGGGGTGCTGACGGTGGTCTCGCCGATCGAGGACACGCCCGCGTTCCGGGCCGGCGTGCGCTCCGGCGATCAGATCATCAAGATCGACAAGGACTTCACCAAGGACATGACGCTCATGGAGGCGGTGAAGCTGATGCGCGGTCCGGAAGGCACGCCGATCAAGCTCACGCTGCGCCGCGAGCACGCGCCCGACTGGATCACCCTGACGCTCAAACGCGAGATCATCCAGATCAAGAGCGTGAAGGCGCGGGTGCTCGAGCCACACTACGGCTACCTGCGCATCACCCAGTTCCAGGAGCGCACCGAGCACGACGCCAAGGCGGCGTTGCAGCAGCTCGAAAAGGAGTCCGGCGGCCTGCAGGGGCTGGTGCTCGACCTGCGCAACAACCCCGGCGGCCTGCTGTCGCAGGCGGTGAAGGTCTCCGACCTGTTTCTCGACTCCGGGCTGGTCGTCTACACCGAGGGCCGCCTCGAGAACCAGGAACAGAAGTTCTACGCCCACAAGGGGCCCATCGCGGAGGATTTCCCGATGATCGTGCTGGTCAACGGCGGCAGCGCCAGCGCCTCGGAGATCGTCGCCGGCGCGCTGCAGGATCACAAGCGGGCGCTGGTGCTCGGCACCCAGACCTTCGGCAAGGGTTCGGTGCAGACCATCCTGCCGCTGGCCGACGGCGACGCCGCGATCCGCCTGACCACGGCGCGCTACTACACCCCCAACGGGCGCTCGATCCAGGCGACCGGCATCACGCCGGACATCGTCATGGAGCTGCAACCGGCGGCGGCGCAGCAGAACGCGGCGCCGGAGGGGCTGGAACCGATCCGCGAGCGCAACCTCCCGGGACATCTCGAGCATCCGTCGCTGGAGGGGCAGGAGGAGCCGGCGCCGGAGCAGGGCGGCGGCGCGGCGAACGATGCCATGCCGGGTCCCGATGCCGCCGATCCGCAGCTCGATCGCGCCCTCGAGCTGCTGAAGAGCTGGAACGTCTTCAAGACGGTCGTCGCGCAGACACAGCCGTAAGCGCCGGTCGCGCGCGACGGAACGCCGGCCGCGAGGCGATCGACATGGCCCTGCGCGGCGACCGTCCGCCGATCGGCATCGCCTGGATCGTCACCTGGCCGCTCAGCGCCGTGCTGGCGGCCGCGGTGTTCCTGAGCGCGTCCGAGCTCCAGCACTCGTTCCGCAGCACGGAAGCGGCGGCGCCGCGCGAGACCAGCGGCGAATGGAACGCGCGCCTGCCGGCGCGCATTGCCGCGGTCGACGCCGCCCTGCGCAAGAGCCCGCTCCGCCTGGCGGCGCCGATCGAGGACGAGCGCGGCGCTGGGCCGCTGCGCTTCAAGCATCGCACCTACGAGATCCAACTGACGCGCGCCGAACAGGCGCGCGCCGAGGCGGCGATCGACGCGGTGCGCGCCGCCGATCCCGGTCTGGTGCTGCGCACGGTGCAGAACGCCGACGACACCGAGGTGCGGATCGGCATCGACGGCCTCGAGATCTCGGCGGTCCGCTTTCTGTGGCGGGAGAACCCGCGGGCGCGACCCCGGGTGGCGGTCCTGATCGGGCCATTCGGCGACGACCTCCGCCTGGCGCGGCAGGTCATCGAGATGATCGACGCGCCGATCGTGCTCGGCATCGACCCGCGGCGGCCGTTCGCGGCCCAGGTCGCCGAGCTGGGCGGCATGTTCGAGCGCGAATCGGTACTCGAGTTCCGCGCTCCGCCGCCGCCGCTGCCGACGCCGACCGCGGGCGAGGACCCCTTCGTGACCCCGCCGCCGCGGCCGCGACCGCCGCCACCGCCCGACCTCGCGGCCGGGCTGAACGCGGTGCCGAAGGCGGTGGCCGCGGCCTGGATCGGCGATGGTCCCTCGGTGCCCCGAGCCGACCGCGGCCTGCTCACGGCGGCGGAACAGCGCGAGTTGCCCTTCCTCGGTGACCGCGGCGACAAGCGGCCGTCGGCGTTGCCGGTGCCGATCGCGCTGGTCGAGGATCCGAAGCGGCCGGAGGCGCTCACCGAACAGCTCCAGAAGGTGGCCGACGCCGCCCGCAAGTACGGACGCGCGGTGGCGATCGCGGCGCCCACCGACGCGACGATCGACGCCCTGCAGGCGACCCTGCCGCAATGGCGACAGAGCGATCTCGAGGTGGTGCCGATGTCGGCGCTCGTGGTCGCCGTGGCGGCGACGCCGGTCGCCGAGCCGACGGCGGAGGCGGCGGCGGCCGGTGGCGGCCGCAGGCAGGCGGCCGCGCCGGCCACGGGGCCGATCGAGGATTCGGAGGCGCACTGAGCGGAGGACGGCGCGCGTCGATCGCCACGCCGCTGCCGGCAAGCGGCGGCGCGGCCCGCGCCGGGGCCGGTGGCACGGCGAGCGGTGCTCTGGTAGGAAGCCCGCGATGCGGGACTCGGTCGCCACCGGGACGCGCGTCCCGGTACTGCGCGTCTCCGAGCTCAACCGGCTGCTGCGCACCTGCCTGGAGGCCGACGTTCCCGAGGTATGGGTGGCGGGCGAGATCTCCAACCTGAAGGTGCACACCTCGGGGCACTGCTACTTCCGGCTGAAGGATGCCGACGGGCAGATCGCGGCGGTGATGTTCCGCTCCGCCGCGCGCCTGCTGCGGTTCAAGCCGCAGGACGGGCTCGCCGTGCTCGCCCACGGACGGGTCAGCATCTACGAGGTGCGCGGGGATCTGCAGCTCTACGTCGACGCCATCGAGCCGCGCGGCGTCGGCGGCGCCCAACTCGCCCTCGAGCAGCTGAAGCGGCGCCTGGCCGAGGAGGGGCTCTTCGCCAGCGAGCGCAAGCGCCCGCTGCCGTACTGGCCGCGGCGCGTCGGGGTGGTGACGGCGCTCAGCGGCGCCGCCGTCCACGACATCGTCACCACCCTGCGCGGCCGCCTGCCGGGCGTGCGCGTCGTGCTGCGGCCGGTGCGCGTGCAGGGCGACCTCGCCGGCGCCGACATCGTGGCGGCCCTGGACGACCTGGGGCGCGAGGCGGAGGTGGACGTCATCATCGTCGGACGCGGCGGCGGGTCGATCGAGGATCTCTGGGCGTTCAACGAGGAGCGGGTCGCGCGCGCCATCGCCGCCGCGCCGGTGCCGGTCGTCTCGGCGGTCGGCCACGAGATCGACGTCACCCTGGCCGACCTCGCCGCCGACTGCCGCGCCGCCACGCCGACGGCGGCGGCTGCGATGGTCGTGCCCGAGGCGCGTCAGCTCGCCGCGCTGCTGTCGCGGCGCGCCGATGCCATGGCGGCGGCGCTGTTGTCGTCGCTGCGCCGCGGCCGCGAGCGGGTGACGGCGCTGGCGCGCCACGTGCGCGATCCGCGGCAGACGCTGGTTCGCCAGCGCCTGCGCATCGACGAGCTCGCCGACCGCGGCGCCCGGGGCATCGCCGGCACCCTGCGCGCCGCCCGGGCACGGCTGGCGGCCGCCGCCGAGCGGCTGCAGGCGCTCAGCCCGCTCGCCGTGCTCGAACGCGGCTACGCCATCGCCCATCGCGGCGACGACGGGCAGGTGGTGCGCAGCGCGGCGGAGATCGCGCCCGGCGACGAGCTGGACGTGCGCTTCCGCCGCGGCGCCGCCCGGGTGCGCGTCGAGCGGGTCGAACAGGAAGGCGGAATCGGGACCGCGACCGGCAGAGGAGGATGACATGACGACCGACGACGACGAACCGCTGCGCTTCGAGGATGGGATGGCGCAACTGGAGACGCTGGTGGCGCGGCTCGAGGCCGGCGACCTGGCGCTCGAGGAGGCGCTGCAGGCATTCGAATCCGGCGTCGGGCTGGTCCGGGTGCTCAACGACCAGCTCACGCAGGCCGAGCAGCGGGTCGAGATCCTGACCCGCGGCGCCGACGGCCAATCGCGCCGGCGCCTGGCGGACGACGACGAGCTGTGAGCGCGCTCGAGTCCTATCTCGCGCCGCGCCGCCAGCGCATCGAAGCGGCGTTGGAAGCGCTGTTCCCGGTGCATCCGCCGCACCCGCATCGGCTCATCGAGGCGGTCCGCTACAGCCTGCTCGGCGGCGGCAAGCGGCTGCGCCCGATTCTCGCGCTGGCGTCGTGCGAGGCGGTGGGCGGCGATGTCGATGCGGCGCTGCCGTTCGCCTGCGCGCTGGAGATGATCCACAGCTACTCGTTGGTCCACGATGACCTACCGAGCATGGACGACGACGCCCTGCGGCGCGGCCGGCCGACGGTCCACATCGCCTTCGGCGAGGGGCTGGCGGTGCTCGCGGGCGACGCGCTCCTCACCGAGGCGTTCGCCGAGCTGCTGCGCGCCGCCGAGCGGGCGACCGCGCCGCTGCGAGCCCTGCGGGCGGCGCGCGAGATCGCCGAGGCGGCTGGCCTGCGCGGCATGGTCGGCGGTCAGGCGGCGGACCTGGCAGCGGAGGGGGCTGACGCGGACCTGGCGCTGGTCGAGTTCATCCACATCCGCAAGACCGGGGCGCTGCTGCTGGCCGCCGTGCGGGCCGGGGCGCTGGTTGGCGGCGCCGACGAGTCGCAACTGCGGGCGCTGACCCGCTACGGCGAGTGTCTCGGGCTCGCCTTCCAGGTCGCCGACGACATCCTCGACGTCGAGGCGCCGACGATGCGGACCGGCAAGAAGGTCGGTCGTGACGGCGAGCGCCGGAAGGCGACCTTTCCCGCCGTGCTCGGTCTGCCGGCCGCCAAGGCGCGCGCGCGCGAGCTGCGGGGCCAAGCGCTGGCCGCGATCGACGGCTTCTCGAGCGCGGCCGATCCGCTGCGGGCCCTTGTGCGCTTCGTCGTCGATCGGGCGGCAGGCGAGTGAGTCGCGAGCGCCTCGACAAGCTGCTGGTCGATCGCGGCCACGCCGGCAGCCGCGAGCGCGCCCGGGCGTTGATCATGGCCGGCGCGGTGCGGGTCGCCGATCGGATCGTCGACAAGGCCGGGACGCTGGTCGCGGACGACGCGGAGGTGAGCGTCGCCGGCAGCGACCTGCCGTACGTCAGCCGCGGCGGGGTGAAGCTCGCCGGCGCGCTCGACGCCCTGGGGATCGATGTCGGCGGCCGCCTGGTGCTCGACGTCGGCGCCTCCACCGGTGGCTTCACCGATTGCGTCCTGCAGCGCGGCGCCCGCGGCGTCATCGCCGTCGACGTCGGCTACGGCCAACTCGCCTGGTCGCTGCGCCAGGACCCGCGCGTCACCCTCCTCGAGCGCTGCAACGTCCGCCACCTCGAGGCGCGGCGGCTGCCGGCATCCCCGGACTTCGCCGTCGTCGACGCCTCCTTCATCTCCCTGACCCTGATCCTGCCGCGCATCGCGGAGTTGCTCGCCCCCGGCAGCGTCATCGTCGCGCTCGTCAAACCCCAGTTCGAGGTCGGCAAGGGACAGGTGGGGAAGGGCGGGGTCGTGCGCGATCCGGCCCTGCACGCGGCGGCGGTGGCGCGGATACGCGCCGCGGCGCAATCGCTCGGCCTCACGGTGCTGGGGGAGTGCGTCTCCCCGATCATGGGCCCCAAGGGCAACCGGGAATTCTTTCTCGCCCTGCGCACCCCCTAGCCAGGGCGAGGAGCTCCGGAGCTCCGCTCCCTGGAGGGCGCCACCAAGCGCGCCGGGGTTTGCCTGCGGCCGCTTTTCCGCTACGTTCGGTCGCTGGAAAGGAACCGCCGCATGGCTCGCATCACGGTTGAAGATTGTCTGGAGAAGGTGCCGAATCGCTTCGAGTTGGTGCTCGTCGGTGCCCGCCGCGCCAAGCAGCTCCTGAAGGGGGCCCGGCCGCTGGTCGAGAGCGACAACAAGGAAGTGGTGACGGCGCTGCGGGAGATCGCCGCTGGCGAAGTCGAGTTCGAATACCCCGAACGGGAGTGAGCGCGCTCCCGGCCGGGTGGGGCGGCGATGACGGAGAAGGATCTCTACGCCGTCCTCGGCGTGTCGCGCACCGCGTCGGCTGACGAGATCAGGAAGGCGTACCGGAAGCTGGCGCGCGCCCACCACCCGGACGTCAACCCGGGTAACACGCAGGCGGAGGAGCGCTTCAAGGCGCTCTCGGAGGCCTACGACGTGTTGGGCGATGCGGAGCGGCGGAAGCTCTACGACGAGTTCGGCATGGCCGGCGTGCAATCCGGCTTCGACCCGCAGCAGGCGCGCGCGCATCGCGAGCAGGCAGCGGAGTGGCAACGCCGGGCTTCTGCCGGCGGGCGGTCCGGCGGATTCGCCGGCGAGAGCGACTTCGGCGGCTACGGCTCCTTCGAGGATATCTTCGGCGACATCTTCGGTGGCAGCGGCGGCGGCGCGGCCCCGGAGATGCGGGGCGGCGACGCCGAATCGGAGCTGACGATCGGGCTGCTGGACGCGGTGCGCGGTCTGTCGACCGAGCTCACGATCCAACGCCGGGAGCCGTGCCCGGCGTGTGACGGCAGCGGCGCTGATCCGGCGAGCGCCACGACCTGCCCCGACTGCCAGGGGCGCGGCACCATCCGCGTGGGCAAGGGGCCGATGTCGCTCACCCGCGCCTGCCCGCGCTGCGGCGGGGCCGGCAAGGTGTCGAGCCGTGCCTGCCCGACCTGCAATGGCAGCGGGCACCGCATCGCCAGCGAGCGACTGGCCGTCAAGATCCCGCCCGGCGTCGACACCGGCTCGCGGGTGCGCATCGCCGGCAAGGGCTCGCCGGGGAGCGGCGGCGCGCCGGCCGGCGACCTCTACATCCGCGTCACCGTACGGCCGCATCCGCTGCTCGAGCGGCGCGGCGACGATCTCTACATGGACCTGCCGGTGACGGTCAGTGAGGCGATGCTCGGCGCGTCGATCGAGGTGCCGACGCCGGACGGCCCGGTGCGGGTCAAGGTGCCGGCGCTGAGTCAGAGCGGCCGGCAACTGCGGGTGAAGGGGAAGGGCGTGCCGCAGCTCCGCGGGGGAGCGCGCGGCGATCTCTACCTCCGCCTGCGTATCCACGTGCCCGACCGCGAGTCGCCGGAGGCGACCGCGGCGGCGCGCACCCTGGACGCCGCGTACGCGACGAGCCCGCGCGACGGCTGGAGGCTGTGAGCGATGAGCGTCCGCTACCTCCGGCTGTCGGACGTGTGTGAGCGCTTCGCGATCGACGACGAGCTGCTGCGCGTCGTCGAGGCGGAGAAGCTGGTCGAGATCGAGCACCCGACGGATGCCGATGCGGTCGTGACGCCCGAGCAGGCCGAGCGCCTGCGCCTGATCGCGGTGCTGATGCGCGAGCTCGAGGTGAACGTCGCCGGCGTCGAGGTGATTCTGCACATGCACGCCGACCTCTGCGCGATGCAGCGCGATTTCCATGAGGTCCTGCAGGCGGTGGTGGTGGAAATGCGCCGCCGTCTCGCCGGCTGACGATGGCGCCGCGTCGCCCGCCCACCAAGCGTCCCGCCCGCCGGCAGCGTCGTCCGCCGGCGGCGGCTCCCGCCGCCGACGCGAGCGACGCGGTCGCGAAGGTGGACGAGACCGAGGAGGGCGAGGGCGACGACGCGGCGGCGATCTCGGCGGACGAGATCGCGGTCGCGGCCGACGTCGAGGGCGACGAGGCCGGCGGCGGCGGCGAGGACGAGATCGTCGAGCCGGAGGTCGAGGCGCCCGAACCCGAGGCGCGGGGGCGGGCGCTGGCGCCCTTCGACCCCCTGCAGCGCTATCTGACCGAGATCCGCCGCTACCCGCTGCTCAGCCGCGAGGAGGAGAAGGAGCTCGGCATTCGCTACCGCGAACACCAGGACCTCGACGCGGCGTACAAGCTGGTGACCGGCAACCTCCGCCTGGTGGTGATGATCGCGCGCGAGTACCAGCGCGCCACCCGCAACCTGCTCGACCTGATCCAGGAGGGCAACATCGGCCTCATGGAAGCGGTCAGGAAGTTCGATCCCTACCGCGGCATCCGCTTCCCGTCGTACGCCGTCTGGTGGGTGCGCGCCTATATCATCCGCTACCTGATCAACAACTGGCGGGTGGTGAAGCTCGGGACGACGCAGGCGCAGCGCAAGCTGTTCTTCAACCTGCACAAGGAGAAGGAGCGGCTGGAGCGCGAGGGCATCGCGCCGGCGCCGAAGCTGATCGCGCAACGCCTCGACGTGAAGGAGTCCGAGGTCGTCGAAATGCAGCAGCGACTGTCGTCGCGCGACCTGTCGGTGGACCAGCCGAGCAACGACGAGAGCGGCGGCACGCTGCTCGACATCCTGCCGGGCACCATCCAGGGCCCGGATCAACAGGTGGCCGACGCCGAGTTCCGGCACGAGATCAGCGAGAAGATCCGCGCCTTCGGCGCGACGTTGAAGGACAAGGAGGCCGTCATCTTCTCCGAACGTCTGCTGGCCGAACAGCCGCTCACCCTGCAGGAGATCGGCGACAAGTACGGCATCAGCCGCGAGCGCGTCCGCCAGCTCGAGGAGCGCCTGAAGCGCAAGCTGCGCGCCTACCTGGAGAACGAGATCAGGGACCTGCGCGACGGTCAGATCGACCTCGACTGACCGGGCGCGCCAGCGGCCGGACAGGCCGCGCCGCCGGGCTCGCGGCGCTGCCTTGCCCCTGCGCGGAAGGCGATTGTATATTGCCGCGCTGACTGACTCGGGGAGCGACTGCATGGCAATGGTACACGGGGGCCGTTTGGTGGCGCGGGCACTGCGCGCCGAGCAGGTGCCTTTCATCTTCACCCTCTGCGGCGGCCACGTGATGCCGATCTACGACGGCTGTCTCGACGAGGGAATCCGCACCATCGACGTTCGGCACGAGCAGACGGCGGCGCACGCGGCCGACGGCTGGGCGCGCGTCACCGGGCGGCCCGGCGTGGCCGTGGTGACCGCGGGGCCGGGCCTCACCGACGCGGTCACCGGCGTGGCCAGCGCCCATCGCGCCAACGTGCCGATGATCATCATCGGCGGCCAGGGGCCGCGTCCGTTCGCCGACATGGGCTCGCTGCAGGACATGAACCACGTCGAGCTCATGCGCCCGATCACCAAGTGGGCGGTGTCGGTTCCCGAGGGACGGCGCATCCCCGAGTATCTCAGCATGGCCTTCCGCACCGCGACCACGGGGTTGCCCGGGCCGGTGTTCCTCGAGATGCCGATCGACCAGCTCTTCGATTCCTACGAGATGGAGAAGGTCTGGTTCCCGACCGAGTATCGCACCGAGGCCGGAGTGGCCGGCGACCCGCGCTACATCGAGAAGGCGCTGGCGGCGATCAAGGGGGCCGAGAAGCCGGTGGCCCTGGTCGGCACCCAGCTCCGCTGGTCGGTGCGGCGCGAGGCCTATCCGGAGTTCGCGCGCACCTTCGGCATGCCGATCTACGTCAACGGGCTCGGCCGCGGCTCGCTGCGCCCGGAGGATCCGCACTTCTTCTCACGCACCCGCAAGCAGGCGCTGAAGCAGGCCGACGTGGTGCTGATCTTCGGCACGCCGCTCGACTTCCGCATCGGCTACGGGCGGGACTCGCACATCAATCCGAACGCGACCCTGATCCAGGTCGACCTCGACCCGCGCGAGCTCGGCCGCAACCGCCCCTGCCACGTCGGCATCGTCGGCGACACCGGCCTGGTGATGGAGCAGTTGGTGCAGGCCGCGCGGACCGAAGGCTACTCCGCGGCCATGGTGAAACCCTGGCTCGACGAGATGCGGCAGCGCGAGGAGGCGGAGCTCGAGAAGGTGAAGCCGCAGCTCAGCAACGCCGACGTTCCCATCAACCCGCTGCGCGCGTGCAAGGAGATCGCCGATTCGGTGGGCGAGAACGCGATCTTCGTCGGCGACGGCGGCGACTTCGTGGCCACGGCGGCGTCGGTCGTGCGCGTCTACCAGTCCGGGCACTGGCTCGATCCGGGTCCGCTCGGCACCCTGGGCGTCGGCCCCGGCTACGCGATCGCGGCGAAGCTCGCCAAGCCCGAGTCGCCGGTGATCATCGTCTACGGCGACGGTTCCTTCGGCCTGCACGCGATGGAGTTCGAAGCCTGCGTGCGGCAGAAGATCAACATCGTCGGGGTGATCGGCAACGACGCCGGGTGGACGCAGATCCGGCGCGGCCAGGTGCAACTCTACGGCGAGGAACGGTCGGTGGCGACGGCCCTGTCGTTCACCCACTACGAGAAGGTGGTCGAGGCGCTCGGCGGCCACGGCGAGTACGTCGAGCGGCCCGAGGACATCCGGCCGGCGATGGCGCGCGCCCTCGCCGCCGGCAAGCCGGCGCTGGTGAACATCAAGATCGGCAGCAGCGATTTCCGAAAGGATGCGATTTCGATCTGAGGTCGCGCATGGCACGCGATACCACGGCTGCGCTGGTCGTCGTCGGGAATGAGATCCTCTCCGGCAAAGTCGCCGACAGCAACTCGACGTTTCTCGCCCGGGAGCTGCGCGAGCTCGGGGTATCGCTGCGCCGCATCGTCGTCGTGCCCGACGAGGTGGACGTGATCGCGCAGACGGTGCGCGAGCTGGCGCCCACCGTGGACGTGCTGTTCACCTCCGGCGGCGTCGGGCCGACGCACGACGACGTCACCATTGCCGGCGTGGCGCGCGCCCTCGACCGCGCCGTCGTCCGCCATCCGGCGATCGAGGGCATGCTGCAGCAGTACGTGCGCGGACCGCTCAACGACGCCCACCGGAAGATGGCGGAGGTCGTCGAGGGAACCGAGCTGGAGTGCGAGCAGCTCCGCTTTCCCACCTTCCGGGTGGAGAACATCTACGTGCTGCCGGGGATCCCGGAGATCTTCCGCGAGAAGGTGCTGGCCCTGCGCGAGCGCTTCGCGGGAGCGCCGTTCCACCTCCGCACCCTGTACCTGCGCGAGATGGAGAGCGCGATCGCGGCCCACCTGAATCGCGTTCTCGATGAGTTCCCCGACTTGCTGCTCGGTTCGTATCCGACGCTCGATACGCCGGACTACCGGGTGCGCGTGACCCTGGAATCGAAGGACGCAGCCTATGTCGAGCGCGCGCTGGCGGCGCTGCTCGCCTTGTTGCCACCCGATGCGGTGGTGCGGACGGAGTGACGGGAGGAGCACGATGGGACGGCGAATGATGGCGACGCGCGTAGCGGTGCTGGTGCTGGTGCTGGCGGGCCCGGCGCTGGCGTCCTCCGACGGCTTCGGCAATCCGAACCGGCCGGGCACGGCCGGCAAGCTCGGGTGGGGCCTGGCCTCGGTGGGCACCAACCTTTTCTACATGCCCGCGAAGATGCTCTACGCGCTGGGCGGCGGCCTGGTTGGGCTGCTCGGCTGGGGATTCACCGGCGGCGACGACAACGTGCTGTACGGTATTCTCGATCCGGCCTTCGGCGGCACCTGGGCGGTGACGCCCGAGAACTTCTGGGACAGCGACAACCACCCGATCATGTTCAGCGGGCCGTCGTTCGACCCGAAGAATTGATCACAGACGCTGCCCGGCGCACGCGGGCGCGACAGGAGAAGCGCCATGAAGGCGGCCAAGATCATCGGAGCGCTGGTCGTGTTGGTGGTGGTGGGCGGCGTCGCCCTCTACTGGATCCAACTGCAGCGGCAGGCAGCGCAGTGGAAGAACGCCAAGGAGATCGTCGAGGAGAGCTTCAACAAGGACGGCGGCGTGGCGACGATCCGCTACGTCGGCATCATCGACGGGCCGGTCGACAAGGTGCAGGACGCCGTGTGGGCGGTCGAGAAGAGCTCGCAGATGGTGGCCAACATCAAGAAGTCCGAGCTCCTCACCGCCGAGGGCAACCAGAAGACGGTGCTGATGCAACTGCAGGCGCTGAACCTGCCATTGCAGCAGTACACGATGCAGTTCACCCTCGATCAGCCGGCGCACCGGGTGACCTTCAAGACGCTGCAGGCGCAGGCGGCCGATCTCGAAGGCGCCTACGTGCTCGAGCCGTCGCCGGACGGCGCGCGCACCAAGCTCACCTACGAGGCCAAGTCGACCGACAAGATCGCCGTGCCGTTCCCGGCGGCGGTGATCGAGAGCGCCAACCGCGAGACCTTCGTCAACACCATCCGCGGCATCAACAAGATGGTCGGGGGCGCGCCGCCGCCGCCGACCGCGGGCTGACGTGCCGTCTGGCCGCCGCGGGGCAGGACAGGCGGTCTTCGTCGCCGGCGCCGCGACGTTGGACCGGCTGCCGCCGCCGCGGCAGCCGGAAGTCGCCTTCGCCGGGCGCTCGAACGTAGGCAAGTCGTCGCTGCTCAACCGGCTCGTCGGCCGGCGTGCCCTGGCCCGCGTCAGCAAGACGCCGGGTCGCACGCAGCAGATCAACTTCTTCGCCGTCGACGAGCGGCTGATGCTCGTCGACCTGCCGGGCTACGGGTTCGCCCGGGTGCCGCTGGCGGTCAAGGCGGAGTGGCGGCAGCTCGTCGAGGGCTACCTGCGCGGTGCGCGGCCGCTGCGCGGCGTGCTGGTGCTGGTCGACGTGCGGCGCGGCCTGCAGGCCGACGATCAGCAGTTGCTCGACTTCCTGGCCGCGATCGGGCTGCGGTCGGCGGTGATCGCGACCAAGGTCGACAAACTGGGTCGCGGCGCCCGCGCCGCCGCGCTGGCGAAGCTCGACCGCCCGGGCGGTGGCCCGCCAATCGCGTTCTCGGCACTGAACGGCGAGGGCACTGACGCCGTGTGGGGCGTCATCGAGGAGTGGGCGTAGCCGCGGCCACCGGGGCCGCGGCCACGCGGAGGCGGGCGTCGACCCGCGCGGCACTCATTTTCCGAAGCGCGACAGCGAGTTCATGTCGAAGAACGCCGGATCGAACGGATGGTGCGTGTCGAGCGCCGCCTTCGGATCCGACTTCAGACCCGCGACCGTGGCGCGGTTGGCCTTGATGTTCTCGGCGACGTTGTACGACATGTTCGAGCCCTGGATGTAGTCGATCTGCCCGTCCGGCCTGGTCATCGGCTTCAGATTGTACGCCATCGTCTGGAGTGTGTTCAGCAGCTCGCCCTGCCAACTGAACTTGCGGTTCCAGGCGCCCTGATAGGTCTCCTTGTCGAGCATCAGTTGGATCTTGCCGTAGAGGTAGTACTTGTCCTTGGGCACGCCCTCGATGACCCAGAAGCGGCGCTTGGCGAGGGCGGCGCTGCGCGGCGCCCAGGCGATGCCCTTCCAGTCCGGATCCTGGAAGCCGACGATCTTCAGCGCCGGGTCCCAGTTGGCCCGCCAGCCGCCGCCGGGGATCCAGATCGAATTCGACTTGCCCTCGAGGTTGAGCGGGTCGACCAGGCGGAGCTGGTCCTTCTCCTCGACCAGCGTCCAGGAGAAGTCCTCCGGCTTGCCGTCGAAGAACGGGCCATCGTCCTGGCTCATGTCGGAGCCGAGGAAGCCGTCCGAGCGGTTCGCCGGGCTGACGGCGCGAACGCGCCGCAGGGCCGGCACGAAGGCCCACGCCGAGTCGCGCTTCTCGGGATCGCGATAGCGCCAGCTCAACGCCGCGGTGCCGGCGAGATCGGCTGGGGTCTTGGCGACCACGAGCTGCTGAGTGGAGAAGTTCTGCGGGTTCGGCGGCCGCTCGTGGTCGCTGACCCCGTCGTAGTACATGAAGTTGACGTCCTGGTCGGTGCGTCGCTCGACCGACCGCGGGCCGACCCAGTTGACCTGCGACTCGGCGTGCAGGTTGCCGTAGTACCAGGTCAGGTAGAAGAAGTTCCACAGGATCTTCGACGCGGCCTGCGGGTCGTCCTTGTCGATGACCGGGAACGGATAGCCCATGATGTACGGGGGCTGCTCGCCGGTCGAGTTGAGCACCACCGATCCGGTCTCGCTCAGCTTGTACTGTCCGGCGTTCTTCTCCGTCGACGCCTTGAAGTTGGGGGGCCAGTTGAACGTGCCGAGAGGCCAGTCGACGATCGCGTTGGCATAGCCGCCCTCTTGGTAGTGCTTGAGGATTTCCGGCGGCAGCAGGCCCTCGGCCAACTGCCAGTTCGATTGATCGAGCACCATGCCCGGCTTCAGGCCGTCTGCGGAATCGGCGGCGAATGCCGCTGCGCCGACCGAGACGGCGACCACCACCGCCGCCAGGCTCTTCCTGACACTGAGCATCACGATCCTCCGCGGTCTTCGACATGCGCCGTCGGATTCGGCGGACCCACCCCCAATGCGTTCCGCCGGCAGCGCGATTCGCACAGTACGGTTTCGTCGCCGCGATGGTCAAATGACGCTCGTCGACGCGGTGCGTTGTGGCCGCGCAGCGGCTGTGGCAATCTCCGCCGTCGCCGGACGATGATGCCGCTCGCCCTCACCTCTCTCCATCACAGCGTGCGGCGCGCCCGCGGCGCGACGGCCGCCCGCGCGATGCGTCGACCTGGAGCCCGCGCGTGAGCCCCGGCGGACGCCGGCCGGCACGGCGCCGGCCGACTGCGCGCGAGCGGGCGATCGGCATCTTCGATTCCGGGATCGGCGGCCTGACGGTGGTGCGCGCCCTGAGCAGGCTGTTGCCCAACGAGTCGTTGATCTATCTCGGCGACACCGGCCGCTATCCCTACGGGACGAAGTCGGCCGACGTCGTCCGCCGCTATTCGCTCGAGAACACCGCCTTCCTGATCGACAAAGAGATCAAGATGTTGGTGGTCGCCTGCAACACCTCGACGGCGGTCGCGCTCGATGCGGTGCGGGCGTTGGTCGACGTGCCGGTGGTCGGGGTGATCGAGCCCGGGGCGCGCGCCGCGGCGCGCGCCAGCCGCAACCGCAAGATCGGCGTCATCGGCACCGAGGGGACGATCCGCAGCGGCGAGTACAGCCGCGCCCTGCGCTGCCTGCGTTCCGACGTCGAGATCTACGCCCGCGCCTGCCCGCTGTTTGTGCCGCTGGCCGAGGAGGGCTGGGTGGACAACGAGGTCGCCAGCCGTGCCGCCCGGCTCTATCTCACCAGCCTGGCGCGCAGCGGGATCGACACCCTGATCCTCGGTTGCACCCATTTCCCGCTGCTGACGACGGTGATCGGGGCGGTCATGGGCCGGACGGTCCGCCTGATCGACTCCGGCGTCGCGACCGCGGCGGCGGTGCGCGAGGTTCTCGAGCGCGAGGACCTGCTGCGCCGGCGCGGCGGCGGCGAGGTCTCCTTCTTCGTCACCGACGCGCCGGAGCGCTTCGTCAAGGTCGGGGCCCGCTTCCTCGGGGCGCAGGTCGACTCCGCCGTCCAGCTCGACCGCTGAGCGGCACGCTCCCTTGATCTTTCGACCCCCGAGACGCACGATGGGACGTTCATGGTGGACGGCGGACCGCAATGAGTAAGCGCATGCTCCTGGGGGCCCTGGGCGGCCTCCTGCTCGGCGCCATCGTCGGTGGCTCGATCGGGCTGGTGCTCGGCGGGCCCGACGCGGTATCGCGGGCGCTGCTGCTCGGCGGCATCGGCATGGCGATCGGGCTGATCGCCGGCGCCGTCGCCGCCGATCCCAAGAAGGTGTTCGGCAGCAGCAACGACCGCCAGATCAAGCGGCTGCGGCCGCTGGTCGAACAGGTGAACCAGCACGAGGAGGCGCTGCGCGCCCTCGATGACGAGGGGTTGCGCGCCAAGACCGCCGGCTTCCGCGCTCGCATTCGCGACGGTTCGGCGAGGGAGCGCGGCGAGGTCGAGCGGCTGCGGGCCGCGCTGCGCGCGCCGCACGGCGACGAGGCGCCCTCGAGCGAGAGCCTGCGCGAGCAGATCAAGGCCGCCGAGGACGCGCTCTACAAGGCCGAGCAGGCGGTGCTCGACGAGATCCTGCCGGAGGCGTTCGCCTGCGTCCGCGAGGCCTCGCGGCGCACCACCGGCCTACGGCACTACGACGTCCAGATCCTGGGCGGCGTCGTGCTGCACAAGGGCATCATCGCCGAGATGAAGACCGGCGAGGGGAAGACGCTGGTCGCGACGCTGCCCATCTATCTCAATGCCCTCACCGGTCGCGGCGTCCACCTGGTGACGGTCAACGACTATCTGGCCCGCCGTGACGTGCAGTGGATGGGGCCGATCTACCATGCCCTCGGCGTCAGTTGCGCCTCGATCGTGCACGACACCAGCTTCGCCTTCGATCCGAGCTACGTGGTGAAGGACTACCGCATGCTCAACCTGCGCCCGGTGGAGCGCAAGGAGGCGTATGCGGCCGACATCACGTACGGCACCAATCACGAGTTCGGCTTCGACTACCTGCGCGACAACATGAAGTTCTCGCTCGACGACTATGTGCAGCGCGAGCTCACGTACGCGATCGTCGACGAGGTCGACAACATCCTCATCGACGAGGCGCGCACGCCGCTGATCATCTCCGGGCCGGCCGAGGAGTCGACGGACAAGTACTTCCAGATCGATCGCATCGTCCCGCGCCTGCGCCGCGGCGCCACCACGGTTGGCGACGTTCGCGCCGAGGACCGCGCCGCGATCGAAGCGCAGGGCGACTACACGGTCGACGAAAAGGCGCGCAGCGTCCATCTCACCGAGAGCGGCGTGGCCAAGGTCGAGCGGATGCTGAACATCCAGAACCTCTACGATCCGCGCCACATCGACATCCTGCACCACGTCAACCAGGCGCTCCGCGCCCACACCAATTACAAGCGCGACGTCCACTACATCGTGAAGGACGGCCAGGTGATCATCGTCGACGAGTTCACCGGCCGCCTGATGCCCGGCCGCCGCTGGTCGGACGGCCTGCACCAGGCGGTCGAGGCCAAGGAAGGGGTGCGGATCGAGCGCGAGAACCAGACCCTGGCGACGATCACCATCCAGAACTACTTCCGCATGTACCGCAAGCTCGCCGGCATGACCGGCACGGCGGACACCGAGGCGGCGGAGTTCGAGAAGACGTACAAGCTCAAGGTGGTGGTGATTCCGCCCAACAAGGGGCAGGCCCGCATCGACCATCCCGATGTCGTCTACAAGAGCGAGCGCGAGAAGTTCGACGCCGTCGTCGAGCAGATCGCCGAGTGCTACGAGCGCCACCAGCCGGTGCTCGTCGGCACCATCTCGGTCGAGAAGTCCGAGCACCTCTCGCGCATGCTCAAGCGTCGCAACGTGAAGCACAACGTGCTGAACGCGGTGAACCATGAGGCGGAGGCCAACATCATCGCCCAGGCCGGGCGCAAGGCCGCCGTCACCATCGCCACCAACATGGCGGGCCGCGGCACCGACATCCTGCTCGGCGGCAACCCGGAGTTCCTCGCCCGCGCCGAGATGGAGAACGAGTGGATGCGGCGCACCTCCAACCTGCCCGACAGCGGCCTGCGCTACGAGGACGTGCTGGCTCGGCTGCGCGAACGCTTCGACCAGGCGGTGGAGAGCGCCGGTGCCACGCACGAGCCGAAGTGGGCGCCGCTGGCCGAGACGCAGGCGAATGCCCTCGAGGAGCTGACGGCGGCGCATCGGGCGTATCTGGACGCCGAATTCTGGGAAGCCCGCGCCGCGTACGAGGCCGCCGCGGCGCAGGTGGGCGGCGCCGACACGGCGGCCTACGAGGCCTGCGCCGCGGCCGCCGAACGCTACAGCGAAGCCCTGCAGGAGGTGGACCGCGTCACCGGCCCGCACTTCGGCGAAGAGGGGGTGCAGCGCTTCCAGCGGGCGCTGGCGGAATGGTGCCGATCGCTGCGCGAGTCGACGAACGACGGCCCCTCGGCGGCGCTGGGCGGGACGCGGACGGCGTTCGATCGCGCCCGACAGGAGTACGAGCGCGCGCTGCAACGGGTGCTCGGCGAGCCGGCGTCGCAGGCCGCCGCCGAGGCTGGGGCGACCTACGAGGCGGCGCTGGCGGCGTATCAGCAGGCGGAGGCCAACTACGCCGCCGCCCGCAGCCCGTACGAGGCGGCCGTCGCGGCGGCGCGCGAGGCCTACGAGAGCGAGCGGAAGAAGTACTCCAAGGTGATCGACGACGTGCGCGAGCAGATGGAGGCCGCGCCGGAGGAATTGCGAGGCAAGTACGGCGACGTGCTGCAGCGATACCGCGAGCTGTGCGCGGTCGAGCGACAGGAGGTCGTCGACGCGGGCGGCCTGTTCATCCTCGGTACCGAACGGCACGAGAGTCGGCGCATCGACAACCAGTTGCGCGGGCGTGCCGGCCGCCAGGGCGATCCCGGCGCTTCGCGGTTCTACCTGTCGCTCGAGGACGATCTGCTGCGCATCTTCGGCGCCGAGCGCATCCAGGGCCTGATGACGCGACTCGGCATGGAGGAGGGCGAGCCGATCGAGCACCGCCTGATCACCCGGGCCATCGCCAACGCGCAGAAGAAGGTCGAGGCGCACAACTTCGACGTCCGCAAACACCTCCTCGAGTACGACGACGTCATGAACACCCAGCGCGAGGTGATCTACAACCAGCGCCGGGAGGTGCTCGGCGGGGAAACCCTCACCGAGCAGGTGATGGAGATGACGGACGGCGTCATCGCGACCCTCGTCGATCAGCACGCGCCGGCCGACAGCCGAGCCCACGAATGGGACTGGGGCGCGCTCGACGAGGCGATCCTCACCCAGTTCAACATCCGCCTGCAGGTGCCGGAAGAGGCGCGCGAGCGGATGACGCGCGAGGATCTGGAAGAGGCGCTGCGCCAGGCGACGCGTGCCGCGCACGCCCAGCGAGAGGCCGGCTTCACGCCGACGGTGATGCGCCAACTGGAGAAGTTCGTCCTCCTGCAGACGATCGACCAGTTGTGGAAGGAGCATCTCCTCAACATGGACCATCTCAAGGAGGGCATCGGCCTGCGCGGCTACGCCCAGAAGAATCCCTTGCAGGAATACCAGAAGGAGGGGTTCGAGATGTTCGAGGAGATGATCGACCGCGTCCACGCCGATGCGGTGCAGAAAGTCTTCACGGTGCAGGCGGTGCGGCAGGAGGAGTTGGCGCGGCTCGAGGAGCGGCGTCAGCCGCAGCCGGCGCAGATGCGGATGAGCGGTGGCGGCGACGCCGCCGCTCGGCCCGCGAGCGCGTCGCGCCCGGCGCCACGCGCCGCGGAGGCCCCGAAGGTGGGGCGCAACGATCCGTGCCCGTGCGGCAGCGGCAAGAAGTACAAGAAGTGCCACGGCGCGTGAGGCGTCCGGCGCCAGCGGCATTCGTGGTCGATCGGACGATGCGGGGGGCGGCGTGAAGCTCGCGGTGCAGCGGCCGGCGATCCGCGTGCCGGGGTTCCGCTTCGCCGGCGTCGCCTGTGGCATCAAGGAGAGCGGCCGGCCGGACGTGGCGCTGATCGTCTCCGATCGCCCGGCGACGGCGGCCGCGGCCTTCACCACCAACCGGGTCAAGGCGGCGCCGGTCCTGCTGGGACAGCAGCGCCTGCGCGGTGGTCGGGTGCAGGCGGTGCTGGTGAACAGCGGCAATGCCAACGCCTACACCGGCGCCGATGGCCTCGCGACGGCGCGCGAGATGACCGGGCTGCTGGCGGGGCGGCTGGGGATCGACGAGCGCCTGGTGGTGCCGTCGTCGACCGGTCGCATCGGCGTGCGGCTGCCGCGCGCCAAGTTGCGGCGCGGCGTCACCGAGGCGGTGCGGCGGTTGTCCGCGGACGGCTTCCACGAGGCGCTCGACGGCATCATGACCACCGATGCCTTTCCCAAGTTCGCGGTGCGGCACCTGCGCCTCGATGGGCGGCGCGTCACGCTGGCGATCCTCGCCAAGGGCGCCGGCATGATCGCGCCCAACATGGCGACGCTGCTGGTGTACGTCCTCACCGACGCCAACGTGTCGCGGCCGGCGTTGCGGCGGATGCTGAGCGCGGGCCTGCCGCGTTCCTTCAATGCCATCGTCGTCGACGGCGACATGAGCACGAATGACACGGTGCTGCTGCTCGCCAATGGCGCCGCCGGCAATCGACCGCTGACGGTGCAGGGGCGCGAATTCGCCCCCTTTGCCGCCGCCGTCGCCGAGGTGATGCGCGAGGTGGCGCGCATGGTGGTGATCGACGGCGAGGGGGCGACGCGGGTCGTCGATGTCGTCGTGCGCGGCGCCCGCACGGCGGCCGAGGCCGCCCGGGTCGCCGACGCCATCGCCCGCTCGCCGCTCTGCAAGACCGCCTTCTACGGGGGCGATCCGTACGCCGGCCGCATCGTCTGCGCCGCCGGATACAGCGGCGCGCGCTTCGCTCCGGAACGGCTCGACGTGTATCTCGACGCGGTGCAGATCGTGCGCCGTGGCGTCGAGGTGGTGCGCGCGGTCGAGCGCCGCGCCAGCCGTGTGGCGGCCAAGCCCGCCTTCACCCTCACGCTCGACCTGCACGCCGGCCGAGCGCGCGCCGAACGCATGGTGAGCGACCTCACCGTCGACTACGTCCGCTTCAATTCGGACTATCGGACCTAGGCGGCGCCGCGCGCCGACCTCCGCGCACCGACCCCCTCCCGTCGCTCTCGATGAACGCGGGTCCGCCCAAGCCTCGGGACGAGGCCAGCGGGTCTATGTTCGGCGACGCGGAGCCGTGGTCATTCGTGGTCCCGGCATCGGCGGCGGAGATGGAGACGATCCATGCCGTCGGATGGGGGGCAGCGCCTCTGTGGCGTGCGCGTCGTCACATGACGGCGAGCGTGGCGGGGGCCTCGCGGAGGCAATTCGCGCTGCAGCCGTCGCCGTCGGCGGCGTTGCCGTCGTCGCACTCCTCGCCGCTCTCGCGGATGCGGTTACCACAGACTGGCGGCGGGCAGGTCACTCCGCCCTGCGCGTAGGCATTGCCGGCGAGGCAGTCGGCGCGGTCGGCCGCGGCGGCGAGCAGGGCGGTGGGGGTGCGGGCGTAGATGGCGGTGAAGCGGTCTTCGGGGCAGGCCGCGGTGAGGCTGGCCGCCAGGCGGATCGCCTGGCCGTCGATCTGGCGGGTGGAGGCGGCGATCCGGGTCGCCTTCTGGCGCGCCGGGATGGGGCTCGTCGCGATGCGGTCGAGCACCTGCTGGCGGGAGCGAAAGGCGACCCCGAAGAGCTTGGTCGCCGCCGTAGCGGCGGGGATGCCGCAGGCGGCGGCGTCCTCGGGGCTGGCGGTGGCGAGCGGGTCGAGAAGCAGCGAAGTGGCGGCCGCGTCGAGCTCGCGGCAGAAGCGGATGACGTCGGCCTGCGCCTCGCGGACGTCGAGGAACTGCAGGTTGGCTACCTGCATCGCGGTACAGGCCCCGGAGACGTCGTCGAGCGCGGCGAGGCGGGCGTGCTCCATGGCGGCGTTCGTCGCCGCGACGTCGCAGACGGCGCCACGGAGCGGAGCGAGGACGCAGTCGCGTCGGGCGCGCCAGACGCGCAGGCCGCAGACCGCGGCGGCCCGGCCGATCACCCGTTGGCAGCGCGCAATCGGTCTCGGGAAGCGGCCCCAGACGGCGATGTCGATGGGCGTGCCGTGGGCGAGGGAGCCGCTCGGGAGCGCGAGCAGCGCGAGGAGAAGGACGGCGCGCGGCGCGCGTCCGAGGCGAGGGCGGGAGGGCGCGCGCCCCCTCCCGCCCCGTGGCGCGGATACGCTCACTTGGCGACGAAGAAGGACCCCATGAAGAGGAACATCTCGTCCTCGGTGGTGACACCGCCGAGCAGCGGGCAGGCGTCGCAGAGCCCATCGCCGGCCCCCGGGGTGCTGTCGCAGGAGGCGTTCATCTGCGGCGCCGTAGCGCCGCTGCACGGCGCGCCGATCTGGCCGGCGGTGCAGGCGGTGGGCTTGGTGCACGGACCGCCGAGCACGCCGGGGATGCCGAGGGGAGTCGGCGGCGAGGTGGACTTGCGCTTCACGGTGTCCGGATTGACGTAGCCGTTGTCGTACAGCGCGCAGTAGGTGAGCGAGCGCTCCGCCGGTACGGAATGGGTGCCGCCGAGGGCGCGCGGCGGCGCGAATTGCAGCACGATCGGGTCGTTGTAGATGAAGCTGGTGTAGAGCAGGCTGGCGTCAGGGTCGCGATCGCCGGCCTCGCCCGCCGACTTCACCGCTTTCACGATCTCCTCGATGGTGATCGCGCCGTCCTCGTTGACGTCGGCGCGCGGACACTCGCCGACGGCGTTGGCGCCGAGGGCGATGCTGACGCCTTTCACCAATTCGTCGATGGTGACCACGAGATCGGCGTTGCAGTCGCCGCCCTCCGGCGGCTTCACCGATCGGCAGGGGGCGCCGGCGCAGATATCGGGCGTCTCGTACGTCGCGTCCGGCCCGTACGGCGCGCAGGGCAGGCCGCTGTTGGCGCCGCCGTCGCACCGCCAGGCGCCGTCGAAGGTGCGCCAGCGCTTGCCGCGCTGGTGCATGTGCGAGCTCAGCTCGAAGAGCTTCGCGTTCGGCGGCAACTCGTGGACGTTGCAGATTTCCTGCGCCCGGAAGGCGGGGACGTTCATCGTGAAGATCTTGCTGGTGTCGAAGATGCCGCGCAGCGGGAAGCGCTGCTCCTCGGGCGGCGCGAAGTAGAAGTTGAGCCAGCCCTCGAGCTTGCCGTCGGTGTCGGTGGTGTTGAAGGCGTGCGAGTTCCAGATAATCATCCCCTTGAGCGGAACCTCGTTGTAGACGCCCGGGGCGAGGGTGATGGTGGTGGCCGTCTCCTGCGTGCCGGTGAAGCCGGAGGCGTTGATCCCGAGCCCGGAGTCGGACGGCAGGTTGGTAGTGTCGGCTGATTGGTGGAAAAGCGAAAAGGCGTCATCATCCGGCGAGTTGTAACCCACAGCTCGCGCCCGCTGGCCAGAGCGGGTGCCGGAGGATGACGCCATGGGAAGCGATAGCAAGGGGACGAGACCGGGAGAAGCGTTCGGCCGCGATTCGATCGAGCAGGTGATGCGGGAGCGGATTCGGGAGACGATCGAGGTGTTGGTCGAGGAGGAGCTGGAAGCGGCGCTGGGCGCGGCGAAATCGGCGCGAGTGGGCGGCGAGCGAGTGGGCTATCGCCACGGCCGGCGGCCGCGGACGTTGAGCACCAGCTTGGGACCGACGACGTTCGCGCTGCCGCGTGCCCGGCTGCACGACGCCGCCGGCGAGGAGCGCGAGTGGCGCAGCGCGATGTTCGAGCGCTACGCGCGGCGCACGGCGCGGGTCGACGAGGGGCTGTTGGGGATCTACCTGAGCGGCACCAACACGCGGCGGCTGCGCGGGGCGCTGGCGCCGTTGCTGCGCGGCGCGCCGCTGGGCAAGGACGCGATCTCGCGCCTGGTCGGGCGGTTGCGCGAAGACTTCACCACGTGGAGCCAGCGGGACCTGGCGGCCGAGCAGATCCGCTACCTGTTTCTCGACGGCTGGTATCCGCGGGTCCGCATCGGCAAGAAGCGGGTACGGGTCCCGGTGCTGGTGACGCTGGGGACGTGCGCGGACGGGCGGCGGGTGCTGCTCGATCTGCGCGTGGCGGGCGAGGAGAGCACGGCCGCCTGGCAGGAGGTGTTGGAGGCGCTGCAGAAGCGCCAGCTGGGACGCCCGGTGTTGGCGGTGATCGACGGCAACCCCGGCCTGGAGGCGGCCCTGCAGGCGACCTGGCCGCAGCTCGACGTGCAGCGCTGCACCAATCACAAGCTCTGGAACCTGCTCGCCAAGGCCCCGGCGCACCTGCGCGAGGAGCTCGCGGAGGACTACCGCCGGATGATCTACGCCGCGACGGCGGCCGACGTGGAGAAGGCGCGCGTGGCGTTCAGCCGCAAGTGGAAGCTGCGCTGCAAGGCGGCGTGGAGCAGCTTCGAGGAGGCGGGGGATCGCCTCTTCACCTTCCTGCGCTATCCCGTGGCGCAGTGGAAGGCGCTGCGCACCACCAACGCGCTGGAGCGCATCAACGAGGAGTTCCGCCGCCGCACCAAGACCCAGGCGAGCCTGCCGAGCGAGGATGCCGTCCTGCTGCTGCTCTTCGGCCTGATCCGCAGCGGGCAGATCACCTTGCGGCGCATGGTCGGCTGGCAGGAGATGCCGGCGGTTACCCAACGGAGCAACGCGGCCTGACCGCATAGAGTCCATTACTGGTTACGCTGCCGGATGCGAGGCGCGACTCTTTTCCACCACTTGACCGACACCACCGGCAGGTTCGGCTGCGCGAAGCAGGCGACGCTCTTGAGCGCGTCGTTGGCGCATTCGCCGTCGCCGCAGAAGCCGATGGAGAGCGGATCGCAGACCTGGTCCGCCTTCGCGCCGCCACGGCACTTGAATGTGCCCCACACCGGGTCCTGCGGCGCCGCCTTTCCGTTGTAGAGGTTGACGATGAGGTGGTGGCTGAGCGGATCCTGCCGAATCTGCTCGCGATTGTAGCGGAAGGTGCCGTTGGGGCCGCGGAACTCCTCCGGCACTTGGTCGGTGAGATCGTAGTAACTGGCGTAGCAGACCTCCGACTCGCTCTTCGCCTTCACCGTCCAGACCGGCATATGCAACTGCACGCCCTCGCCCGGGGCGGGCGGCGGCAGCGGCTCGATTTCGATCGGCTTCGCCGGCGGTAGGCAGGCGTCGAGGAGGTCGGCGGTGCCGGCGACGGTGGCGTTGCGCGGCGCGCCGGCTTCGATCCAGCGACGCATGGCCTCGATCTCGTTGGTGGACAGGGCGGGCAGGGCGCCGAGCGGCATGGCGCGCAGCGGGGCGGTGAAGCTGTCTGGAGTCGTCTTGGCGGCGACGTTGATGAACAGCAGGCTGCGGTCCTTCTCGCCCTCGCGGACCCGTTCCCAGCCGGGGATGGTCTCCGCCGGTCTGCCGACCAGGTTGTCGTAGGCGACGTCGGGCAGCAGGTTGAGACCGCCGGAGGCGCTGGCATCGTGGCAGGCGGCGCTGGTGCAGCCGCGCCCCTCGAATATCACCTTCTGGATGGCGGCGAAGGTGCTGGGGAAATCGTTGCTGCACTCGGCGGCGATGGCCGACCCCTGTGTCGTCACCAGCGTCGCCAGAGCGGTCACGGTCGTCCGGACGAAGATCCTCGCTCCCCGCATGCCCACACTCCTTTTCACCTCGGTTCTGAAACCCCTCCCACCTGCCTATAGGGGCGCTGGTCGAGCTACAAGGCTGCGGGGCCAAGCGGTCGATTTTGCTGCCTCATCCGTTGCTCCCGCTGGCCGCGGGGGAGGGCGTTCGGGCGGCCCGCAGCATCGGCTCGACGAGGGCCCGGACACCGTCGAGGGTTCGGTCCTGGAGCAGCCGTCCGTTCACGAACACGGTCGGCGTGCCGCGGACGCCGGCGCGGCGGGCCAGGCGGCGGTCCGCCTCGACCTGTTCCTTGGCGGCGTCCGACTGCATGTCGGCGTTGAAGCGCTGCATGTCGAGTCCGAGCTGGCGAGCGTAGCCGTCGATCTGCTCCGGCGACAGGTTGCGTTGGTTGGCGAAGAGGAGGTCGTGCATCTCCCAGAACTTGCCCTGTTTCTGCGCCGCCACGGCAGCGAGCGCCGCGGGCAGCGCCTGGGGGTGGTTGGCGGTGAGCGGGAAGTGTTTGTAGACGAACCGCACCTGGGTCGGATACGCCTGCAGCACCTGGGCGATGAGGCCTTCGGAGCGGGCGCAGAACGGGCATTGGTAGTCCGAGAACTCGACGATGGTGATCGGCGCATCGGCGGGTCCCTTCACTGGCGACCCTTCGACTGGGAGGTTGTAGGCGCGCGCCGGCTCCGGTCCGAGCGGTCGCGGCGCGCCAGCGGGTCGCGAGGCCAGGCGGTCGATCTTCTGCTCGAGATCGGCGAGGCGCGAGAGAATCTGCCGATGCTCGGCCCGCAGCTCGTCCGTGTTCTGGGCGTCGCGGTGACAACCGGGCAGGAGCAGTGAGACGCCGGTCGCCAGCGCTGCGAAGATGGCCACGGAATGGGGCGGGTTCTTCTGCATCTGCGGCGCTCCTCGTCCGAATGGGCTGCTGCAGACAGCCGGGCACGGCCGTCTCTTACCGGCCGAGCCGTCGAGGCTCAACCTCGCGCCGCGCGGCCCGATTCCCGCCGGCCACTTGCCCGCGGCGCGAGAATCGGTCAGCCGATGGGCATGCGGGTCATCGCTGGCAGCGCCAGGGGGCGCCGGCTGGAAGCGCCGCGCGGGCGGGCGGTGCGCCCGACGGCGGATCGGGTGAAGGAGGCGCTCTTCAGCATTCTCGGCAGCCGTGTGGATCTGGAGGACGCCGTGCTGCTCGACCTGTTCGCTGGCAGCGGCGCGCTGGGGATCGAGGCGCTCAGCCGCGGCGCGGCGCGGGTGACCTTCGTCGAACAGGATGGGACGGCGCGGCGGGCGCTGGGCGCCAATCTGGCGCGCTGCGGCATGCTCGATCGGGGTCGGGTCGTCGGGCAGTCGGCGCAGGCGGCGTTGGCGAGACTCACCGGCGAAGGGGCCGCGTTCGACGGCGTCCTGATGGATCCGCCGTACGGCCATCAACTGGTCGACCGCGTGCTGACACTGTTGGCGAGCGGACGGTTGCTGCGGGCGGGCGGCTGGGTGGCGACCGAGCATCACGTCGAGGACCGACTCGGCGAGCGCTACGGAACCCTGCGGTTGACCACGACAAAACGCTATGGGAATACGGTCCTGTCGTTGTACCGGGACGAACGTCCGGGCGACGTGGCGGAGACGTGAAGCGGAAGGCCGTGTATGCGGGGTCGTTCGACCCCATCACCAAAGGGCACCTCGACATCGTCCGGCGTGCCCTCGGGGTGTTCGACCAGATCGTCGTCGCCGTCGCCCACAATCCGGCCAAGGAAACCGGCCTGTTCACCGCCGCCGAGCGCGTGGCGATGATTCGCGACGCCCTGGCCGATGTTGCCGAGCGGGTCGAGGCCGATGCCTTCGACGGCCTGCTGGTCGACTACTGCGACCGCATCGGGGCGCACGCCATCATCCGCGGCCTGCGCGCGGTGTCGGACTTCGAATACGAGTTTCAGATGGCGATGATGAACCGCCATCTCAACAACCGGGTGGAGACCTACTTCATGACCGCCAGCGAGGCGTATTTCTACACCGCGTCGCGCCTGGTGAAAGAGGTCGCCAGCCTGGGCGGTAACGTGTCCGGACTCGTCCCGGCGGCCGTCAATCGCGCGCTGGTCGACAAGTTGGCGCGGCAGCGGGACTGAGCGCGGCATCGTGCCGATCGTCGGACAGCAGTCCGCTGGGATCGACGGGCAGCCGTCGGCCGGCGGCGGGCGCGCGACGATGCGCGGCCACGTGCTGGTGCGGCCGGGGCACGTCGAGCTGCGCGAGCTGCCGCGCCCGTCGGCCGGCGAGGACGGCATCGTGGTGCGGGTGCGCGCGGCGCTGACCTGCGGTACGGACGTGAAGACCTTCGTCCGCGGCCATCCGATCTTCCCGACGCCGACGCTCTTCGGGCACGAGTTCGCCGGCGACGTCGTGGAGGTGGGGACGCGGATCCGCGGCGTCGAGGAGGGCGACGCGGTGATGGCCGCGCCCACCGCGCCGTGCGGGAGCTGCTACGTCTGCCGGCGCGAACAGGAGAACCTCTGCGCGCAGGTGACCGAGCAGTTCGTCGTCGGCGCGTTCGCCGAGTACGTGCGGCTGCCGGCGGCGGTCGTGCAGACCAATCTCTTCCGCAAGCCGGCGACGCTGTCGTACGCCGAGGCGGCGCTGCTGGAACCCCTGGCCTGCGTGCTGCATGGGTTGGCGCAGGTCCAGCTGCGCGAGGACGACACCGTGCTGTTGGTCGGCGCCGGGCCGATCGCGCTGCTGCATCTCCTGGCGCTCCGCTACCGCGGCGTGTCGCGCGTGGTGGTCCTGGCGCGCAATCCGGGCCGCGCCGCGCAGGCGCGAGCGCTCGGCGGCGAGGTCGTTGCCGCCGCCGCCGAAGCGGCGCGGGCGCCCATTCTGGCGCTGACCGATGGCCGTGGCGCCGACGTGGTGATCGAGTGCACCGGGGAGCCGACGGTCTGGGAGGCGGCGCCGGCGCTGGCGCGGCGCGGCGGCCAGGTGGAGCTGTTCGGCGGCTGTCGGGTCGGCACCATGGTGCGTTTCGACACCGCGCGTCTGCACTACGACCAGGTCGCGATCAGCAGCCCCTTCCACTTCACGCCGCGCGACGTGCGCGCCGCCTACGAGTTGCTGGCGAGCGGTGGCTTCGGCGGTGAGCGCCTGATCAGCGACGTGCTGCCGTTGGAACGGCTGGAGGAGGCGCTGGCGCGCCATCGCAGCGGCGAGGGCGCGAAGTTCGCGATCCGCCCGGCCGGGGCATGAAGGTCGCGCGCCTCTACGACTTCCTCGACGTCCGCATCGAGGAGCAGCCGGTGCCGGCGATCGGTCCCGGCGAGGCGCTGGTGCGGGCGCGCGCCTGCGGCATCTGCTCGGGCGATGTCGTTCCCTGGTACATCCGCAAGAAGGCGCCGTTGGTGTTCGGGCACGAGCCGGTGGGCGAGATCGCGGAGGTGGGGGCGGGCGTCACCGCGTTTCGCCCCGGGGACAGGGTCTTCGTCCATCATCACGCGCCCTGCTTCCGCTGTCGCGCCTGCGCGCGCGGCGAGTTCGTCCAGTGTCCGACCTGGAAGCAGTCGCACCTCGACCCCGGGGGCATGGCGGAGTTCTTCCGCGTGCCCGCAGGCAATCTGGCGGGCGACACCCTGTGCCTCCCCGACCACGTGAGCGACGCCGACGGCGCCCTGGTCGAGCCGCTCGCCTGCGTCGTCAAGTCGCTGGCCCGCGCCGGCGATGTCGCGGGCGCTTCGGTGCTGATCATCGGCCTCGGCGTGATGGGGCAGATGCACGTGCTCCTGGCCCGCCACCTCGGGGCGCGGCGGATCATCGGCGCGGACCTGGTGGCGGGTCGCTGCGCGGTGGCCACGCAGCTCGGTGCCGACGTGGTGCTCGACGCCAGCGCGGCGCCGCTCGCCGAGCAGGTGCGCGATGCGACCGACGGAGAAGGGGCCGAGATCGTCATCGTCGGCCCGGCTACCGTGCCGGCGCTCGAGACCGGCATCGCCTGCGCGGCACGCGGCGGCACGGTCGTCCAGTTCATGGGGACCGAACCGGGCGAGGCCCTGGCGCTGTCCACCTTCGACTTCTACTTCCGCGAGCTGCGACTCATTCCCAGCTATTCGTGCGGGCCGGTGGAGACGCGCCGAGCCCTCGACCTGATCAGCGAGGGCGTGATCGCCGCCCGCCACGTCGTCACCCACCGCTTTCGGCTCGACGACGCTGCCGAGGCCTACCGCGTCGCCGCCCTCGACAAGGCGGCGATCAAGGCCATGGTCATGTTCGCCGGCGCCAGCGGGTAGGGGACGATAGCGGGGCGAAAAAAAAGGGCGCCCCATGCGGGGCGCCCCCTTTTGCAGTGGTTCAGCGGCTTACTTGTTCCAGCCGCGACTGCCCAGCTTGTCCGCGACGGCCTGGGCCTTCTGAGCCGACGCGGCAGCCTTGCTGGCGGAAGCGTCCGCTTGGTTGGCGGCCGCTTCGGCCTTGTTGGCAGCCGCCTCGATCCGCGCCTGCAGGTCGGGCGGAAACGGCTTCTTCGGGCAGCCGGTGAGGGTCGCCAGGAGACCCACGCCCAGCACTCCAATCAACATCCGATGTCTACGCGTCATCAGCGCGCTCCTTCTACCGACAGTTCACAGTGCCCGGGGATACGGGTCACTTGCGGTACGACTTGCCGGCAACGGCCTCGCACTTCTGGGCTGCGGCATCAGCCGAAGCAGCCGCCTGCGACGCGCTCTGCGCAGCGGCGCTGGCCTTGTTGGCCGCCGCCTCGGCGCGGCTCACCAGGGCCTCGGCCTTCTGCATGTCGGCCGGATCGATCTTCGCCGTGCAGCCGGCCAGGGCGGTGAGGGCCAAGGCCACCAGAATTCCCTTCTTCGTCTTCATTTGCCTCCTCCTTCTTCCTTCTCAGGTGAGAGTGGTCTACGCAGCACCGCTGCAGCCTATTTTCACAAAATCCCTCCCGGAGCAAGCGTCAAGATGAAAAACGACCGCTACTCTCTACGCACGCCACCATGACCCACGCGCTGCTCCGCTGAGCAAATCAACGATAGCTGTCACGACGCCCATCGCCAGCCGCCGGCGAAAGAATTCGCCGCGGGCGGCGCCGCGGCGCATGCATAGGACGCGAGCGAGCCGCGAAGGGGGGGCGACGCATTTTCTGCTTGCGCCGGCGGGCGCTCCGGCGCGACAATCCGGGCCCGCCGAAGAGCCAGCGAAGGGAGGTCCGTCATGCCGTGTCCGGAATGCAGTGCGCAGACCGCGGTGGACCACCGGTACTGCGCGTATTGCGGGTTCCCGTTGCGACCCGAGACGCTGGCCACCGACCACCACGGGACGCCACCTGAGGCGGCCTGTGCGCGCTGGCAGCGGGTGGTCAGCCGCTATCCGGAGCGGCCGGAGGCGCACTACAACCTCGGCCTGGCCCAGTACCACCTCGGACGGATCGACGACGCCATCGCCGCCCTGGAACGCGCCGTCGCGCTCGAGGACGCATTGCCACACGCCCACTTCCAGCTTGCGGTCGCCTACTATCGCCGCGGCCGGCTGGAGGCGTGCGCGGCGGCCTGCCGGCGCGCCCTGCAGTATCAACCGACATCGGTGCCGGCGCGCTATCGCCTGGCGCTATCGCTCTACCACCTCGGCGAGCTCGACGAGGCGCTCGACAACTTCCGTGCCGTCGTCGATTCCGACCCGGGGTATGTGATTGCCCACTAC